>JBBRFJ010000204.1:0-2339 GCA_038224475.1 Burkholderiales bacterium | reverse complement strand
GGGTGAAACCAGGTCGCGGACCACGGTCTCAAACGCTTTGGCAAAATCTACCATCGCGCCTTGCGAAATGGTCAAGCCCGCTGCCATCGCGTGGCCGCCGAATTTTGTGACCATGCCGGGATAGCGCTTGGTAATGAGGTCGAGCGCATCTCGCATATGCAGGCCTTGGATCGAACGACCTGAGCCCTTGAGATTTCCGGCACCGTCACTCGCAAACGCGATCACTGGTCGATGATATTTCTCGCGAATGCGCGAGGCCAGAATGCCCACCACGCCTTGATGCCATGTCGGCTCGAAAATCGCAATTGCGTAGCGCGTACCAATATCAATATCCGCCAGCGATGCCAACGCTTCATCGCGCATATCCGCCTCGATCACGCGACGATCACGATTGAGCTGATCGAGCTGGCCGGCGAACTTTCTGGCGGTTTCATCATCGTCCGCGAGAAGGCAGGCGATGCCGATGCTCATGTCCTCCAGCCGTCCCGCGGCATTGATGCGCGGGCCGACGACAAATCCAAAATCATAGGTACTCGCACGCTGATGATCGCGGCCGGCTACCTGCAGCAGCGCGCGAATACCCGCGCACATGCGGCCGGCTCTCACCCGCGCAAGACCTTGCTCGACCAAAACGCGGTTATTGTGATCGAGCTTGACCACATCGGCGACGGTGCCAAGTGCGACCAGATCCAGCAAATCTGCGAGATTCGGCTCGGCAATTTTTGTGAAATGATTCAAGCGGCGCAACTCCGCGCGCAGCGCCAGCATCACATAAAAGATAACGCCCACGCCCGCCAGATTTTTGCTTGAAAAATTATCGCCGCGCTGATTGGGATTTACGATCACCGCCGCATTGGGAAGCGCATCCCCGGGCAGATGATGGTCCGTTACCAGAACCTGTATACCGCGCCGATTGGCCTCGGCCACACCGTCCACGCTGGCGATGCCGCTATCCACCGTGACGATGATGTCGGGATTTTTCGATGCGGCGAGTGCGACGATTTCCGGCGTCAGGCCATAGCCATATTTAAATCTGTCTGGCACCACATATTCGACGATTGCGCCCATTGCCGACAATGCACGCACGCCGACCGCACAGGCTGTAGCACCGTCCGCGTCATAGTCCGCGACGATTAAAATTCTCTGTTGCAACTGAATCGCCGTACCGAGAAATTTAGCCGCGTCTTCGATATGGGCGAGTTGTGTTGGAGTGAGCATCGCGCTCATGCGGGTATCCAGTTCGTGCTCGTCGGTGACGCCGCGTGCGGCATAGAGCCGCGCCATTACAGGATCAATATTTTGCGTGATCAGGGTTGCAAATGCGGCACTATTGACTGGCCGCGTCACGATGGTGGTCATGCGAATTTGGCTTGAGTTTGACTAAAGAGAAACTAAAGATACGATGACAGCGCTTTTGGATTGCGTGCCAATGCTTTAGCCATGAGCTGCGACATCTGCCCGCGCAAATCCCATTGCGATGCTGGCATGATTTCGGCGCGGAGGGTGGTCATTTCGTTGGGTAGGATGAGAGTAAGCGATGAAATCGCTTTGTCATCGATGGCCGCTTTCAGCGGAACAAACCAATCCTTGTCCAGCGCAGCGGCTGCGGTCATCCACTCATGCCGCTGATTCGCGCGCAGCGCTTTGGTGGCGGCGTGGAGTACCACCAGCGTGTTCAGGCTCTGGATTAGAAACGCGTCCAGACTTGCCGGTAGATCAATCAGCGGCAGCTTGGCATTCAACGCCAAACCCCGCGCCAGTGCTAGCTTGGCGAGCACCAGCTCGTTCGGATTTTTTCGTTTGGGGCCGGGGCTCACGTTCGGTGGGGTCAAAATATTTCGTTTATTCACGACCCCCAGCATGTGCGCCATATTGGGACCGATTGGCGCGGCTTTACCTCTAAACGCACCTGCGCCCCAAAACCAGATGCCGTTGATTGCGAGTTCGCCCCGCGCTTCGCGGGCGGTGTTGACAGGATGATCATGCAATAACATTTGCAATTCGTTTTGCAAGCGCCGCCATTTTATTTTGCCAGTGTCGTTATCTGCATTTTCAGGCAAATGGTCAAACACGTTCGCGCCGTTGGCGCGCCACAGCGGCGTAGTTTCCGGAGTTTCCGCCTCGGGGATCCGCATGTACCAGCGCGCCGCGTCGGGTGCGTGAATCGAAAGCCCGTCAACGGCCAAATGCGCGTTCAATGTCGCGACGATGGCATCAGCCTCTGTCTGAGTTGGTTTCAGTACGTGGGAATCGAGAAGCTGGACATTGTCGCGGCTCACATGCAGGTGCACCGGGTCAGCCCGCAGCCACGTGTCATGGCCGGGTGCGCCACCATCGGC
>JBBRFJ010000203.1:0-2402 GCA_038224475.1 Burkholderiales bacterium | reverse complement strand
CGATATGCAACAAGCGGTCGCGGCACAAGTGAAATTAACGCCAGGCTATTCCATCGCGTGGTCGGGTCAATTTGAATATCTGGAGCGTGCCAACGCGAAGCTGAAAATCGTGGTGCCGTTTACGCTCATGATTATTTTTGTGCTTCTGTATCTGACCTTCAAACGCATTGATGAAGCGGTGTTGATCATGGCTACCCTGCCCTTCGCCCTCGTCGGCGGTTTGTGGCTGATGTATGCGTTGGGTTATGCGATGTCGGTGGCAAGCGCGGTGGGCTTCATCGCGCTATCCGGGGTGGCGGCGGAATTCGGCGTGATCATGTTGCTGTACTTGAAGCATGCTTGGGAGCGAAAACTATCGGAAGGCCATGCTGATATTGCCGCGCTGTTGGAAGCGATTCGTGAAGGCGCGGTGCTACGGGTGCGCCCTAAAGCGATGACGGTTGCAGTGATTTTGGCCGGTCTGATCCCGATCATGTGGAGTAGCGGCACGGGGTCCGAAGTCATGCAGCGCATCGCCGCGCCGATGGTGGGCGGGATGATTACGGCGCCGTTATTGTCGATGTTTGTGGTGCCGGTGGCGTATTTTTTGTTGAGGAAAAGGCGTCTACCGCCTACGGCCCAAAAAACATAGCGTAACGCTATTAAAAATTTAAAGCTCGAGCACTGGCGGGCGATTCGAGCACGTTTTCATTCGAAACGCCCGCCGCTATTGGACCTCAATAATTTTTTGCCTTAATCTTATCCCTCAAACCGTCAGCACAATCGGCTCCAGCGCATCGCCTTGCGCCAGAATGCGGCCGATAGCGACGGTTTTTTCGTAGCCAAGTGCGCGTAATTCAGCGATGCATGCATCAACGTTGGCAGCTGGCACACTCGCGAGCAGGCCGCCCGCGGTTTGCGGATCAAAAATCAGCGGATAGCGCGGGTGTGTCACCATCTCGGCTTGATTACGCAGCGCACGGCGCAGGCGCACGTTGGCGCTTTGCAGCGAGCTCACTATTCCTGCCGCGACACATTCTTCCGCGCCGTCCAGCAACGGTAAAGCTGTCAGATTCAACTCAGCATCCACGCCCGACGGCCGCGTCATTTCGACCAAATGGCCGAGCAGACCGAATCCCGTTAAATCGGTGCAGGCAGTCGCGCCATGCTCGAATAAACATTTCGCACCCAAGCGGTTCGAGACCACCATCGATTTCAGCGCAGCATCGATCCAGCGCCCTTTGGCGGCGAGTCGCGCATGTGCAGCGAACAAGGTGCCGGTACCGATTGGTTTGGTGAGTATCAATACGTCGCCCGGTTTCATGCCGCTCTTGCGGAGGATTTTGGCGGGGTCATCATCGATCAAGCCATTGACCGCGAACCCCAGCGCCAGCTCCTTGCCCTCGCCCGTATGGCCACCGACCAGTGCGCAATTGGCTTCGTTCAGTACTTCAAGCGCGCCGGTCATCATCTGAAACAGCACATCCTCGACCTTGGCTTCGAGCCCCGATGGCACCGTCGCAATCGCGGTCGCCGATTGCGCTTCGGCGCCCATCGCCCAGATGTCGCCCAACGCGTGATTGGCCGCGACTTTTCCAAAAATATACGGGTCATCAATGAACGAGCGAAAGAAATCGACCGAATGCACCATTGCCTTGCCCGGCGGCACCCGCACCACGGCGGCATCGTCGGGGTCTTTCAGGCCGATGATCACGTCATCACGAGCCACCGGGTGCAGATTGCTGAGCGCGCGCGACAGCACCGTCGCGCCCACTTTCGCGCCACAGCCCCCGCAGCGCATAGCGACGGCCGATATTGCCTGCAACGATTCTTCAGCGCTGAGCTTGACGGTGTTGGACGTGAGCGCCGTTGAAGGCGGCGCATTGGCGTCCATCGGTGTGAGGTCTTGAAATTTGCGCATGAAGCGGCGGTCGATCCAGTCTTTCCAGCGCCATACCGATTTGCCCGCAAAGCCGATCACGCCACGCGATGCCACGGCGTATTTGTCGCCGGTACTAATCAGGGCCAGCCAAGTGTGTTGCGGATGATAGGGGCGAAGTGGCGTGCCCTCCACCGCGCGTCGCAAATTCTCAGTCAACGGCGGTCCTTGCCGGACGGCAAACACCCCGGCTTTTTCCAGTTTGAAATTAATCATATTGGCGATGTCGCCCGCCGCAAAAATATCCGCGTCAGTCACGGTTTGAAGGGTATCGGTCACATTGATAAAACCGTTTTCATCCAGCGCTAGGCCCGTCTCTCGCAGCCACGGTGCGCCGCCCGCGCTGGTGACCCAGACAATTTCATCGGCGGCAAAGATTTCACCACTCGCGGTTTGCAAGCGGCCCGCAAATACTTGCGTAACCCCCGCATCGCGATGCACCACCACACCGCGGTTGGTCAAAACTTTCTCAAACCTACGGCGC
>JBBRFJ010000202.1:0-2498 GCA_038224475.1 Burkholderiales bacterium | reverse complement strand
TGCATCCACAATCTGACAATCGAAGGCTGCCGAAAGGCGCGTGGTTGCTGGGTTTGCGACAGATAATAGTTTATCGTAAAAGCCCTTGCCGTAGCCGATGCGAAAGCCGGCGCGATCAAACGCCACGCCGGGCACGATGATTAATTCAATGTCGGCAAGATCGAAAACTATCGCATCCGGATGCGGCTCCAAAATACCCCATGTGCCGGGGACTAATTCATCAAGCGCTTCGATAAGATGAAGCTGTAATTGCTGGGTCGTTTTATTTACTCTCGGCAGGACTAAATTTTTCCCATCTGCTATCACGCGCTGCAGCAGCGATTGCGTATTCAATTCGCTACCGAAACTTGCGAAAGCCAAAATCGAAGATGCCCGTGTATAGGGCGTCATCGAGCAAATATCCTCGCAAACCCGCCCTGATTCTTGTTCTCGCTCATCGGCTGGCAATGCATCGCGACTCGCGATCACGCTAGCGCGCAGCGCTTTCTTTTCTAGAACTAAATTTGACATACGCCATTATCACCGAGCCAGCGCCCCGCTGATAGATTAACGTCTGCTACAAAAATTCAATTCCTGAGCCCCGAACTCTGAGACCCAAACTCTGAGATTCGAGCTCTGAGATTCAAGCTCTAAGATTTAAATTCTAGAAAATTCTGTTGCCAAGTCGCGCCAAATTTCAATATCAAAAAACCGCGTGGCCAGACCGGAAGGCGAGGTGAGAACAAATAAACGACTCGCCCCTAATGTCACCGATTGTTCGCCGTAGGCTACCGGTGTTTTCAAAAAAGCTTGCGCGGCGTTTTTACTGGTGAACGCGATTATTTTTGGCTGTGCCGCCTGCATTTTCAGCTCGAATGCCGCTAAGTCAAACGCGTCATCTGGCAAATCCGAATCCACACCAGAATGAACCTTGCAAAGATCCGTCAGACCAACGCCAAGATTGAGCAATTGCGGATAATCCTGCGGCGAAAACCGGTGCGGCGTAATGCCGACCGTGTGTAACGCGGGCCAAAATCGGTTGCCCGGTTTTGCGTAATACGCAGCTGCCGCCACCGATGCGCGCGATGGCGCAGTACCACAAAAAATTAGCTTCAATCCCGGTCGCAATAAATCAGGGACGAGGTAATTTTGCGGTGCCGCAGTCGCTTTTGAGGGCACGATCACCGCGTCGTACTACGGCTTCGGCGCGCTGGTTGTCGGTGACGATTTAGTGGCCGAGGCGGCGGTTGCAGCGGTCGCCCGCGCGATTCGGATTTCGTTGTCCACCACCGACAACATGCGCTCTGGCGTACCGATCAACAACACACCTACCCGACCATTTACCACGATAGTCGGCGTTCCCGTCAGACCGTAGCCGATGGTGGCGCGCCGCGCGGCAGCGATTTTTGACTGCACTGAAAATGACGTTTTCGCCGCATCAAATTTCGCTACATCCACGCCTTGCTTGGTCAGCCAATCTTTTAGCACCGTCGGATTGCCCAGCACCACACCATCAGCATTCGCCGCTTTCAGCGCATTCGCATGCACCTTGTCAAGCGCGCCTATCGCCTCCAAGGTGTAGAACAGCACGGCGCTGTCAATCCCGCGAAACTCGAAACCAACGCCCGCCGGCATCCGCCGAAATTTCACATCCGCAGGCAAGGCAGCGACCCATTTGGCCAGCGGCGCTTCGAGGTGATAGCAGTGAATACAACCGTAAGCAAAAAATTCCAGCACCTCAATCTTGCCGTCGCCCTCAATCGGCTGCGGCGGGTTCAATTTGACTACTTCTGGCGAGGGCTGCGATTGGGCGCGAGCATTGATGCTGGCACTCAACAATAGCGCGCTTAATAGCGATACGGCGAAAAAAACTTTTGGTCTAGTGATTGATTTCATGTGAGTAGTGGATTTTAAAATTTACGCCCCGCACTGCTGGCTGGGGTGTTGAAATTTATTCCTGTGTGCAAGTTAAATACATGGGGCCAAGTTTTTCAACATCGCAATCTCATGACATTTCATTTGCATAAAAAAATAACTCAACATGCTATGTTTCAAGGTCTATCCCTATTTATCTTTCGCACGGATTCTTTAAGACAGTTGCTGACCCCGTTTATTTTTTCGCTTGGTTGCATAGCTCTTCAATCCTCACTTCATCTGAATCCATAAAAACAACCTCCAAAGAAAAACAGATAAATGGGGTCAACAGATAATTGGGGTCAGACTCCCTTAATAACCACTGCATCCTTCACTTTCCTAGGCCGTCCTCTGCCCTTTGAAACCGCGCGGCGCGAGCCGAGGCTTTCAATTTCCTCGCGGAAACGGTCATTACCCAGCGCCCAGCCTTTGTTGGTTGCATCTCGGATCGTAGTTAGGTCAATCTCTGGCAACGTTTGACGAAACAGTTGCCGATAGGCCGCCTGCTTTGCGTTTTTGTCTAACCCAAGCGCCTCGTATTGCGGGTGCGGGGCGACCCACACACTGTTTGCACCATCATCGCCCGTTGCATAGCGTGCATGGCT
>JBBRFJ010000201.1:0-2521 GCA_038224475.1 Burkholderiales bacterium | reverse complement strand
TGCATGGCTTCTGAGCAAATTTGCAGAAGGCACCCACCAAGTTACACTGTTTGAGCAAAATGATTATCTCGGCGGGCATACAAACACCATTAACGTGACGCTAGACGGCGTCACTGCGCCGGTCGATACCGGTTTCCTAGTATTTAACGATTGGACGTATCCCAATTTAATTGCCATGTTCAAGCACCTAGGCGTGGCAGATGCACTCTCCGACATGTCATTCAGCGTCAAACTCACTGATGAAAGCGAAAGCCGGTTGGAGTGGTCCGGGTCAAATCTGGCGACTGTATTTGCGCAGCCTGCGAATCTGCTCAAGCCCAAATTTTTGCGCATGCTGCGCGATATCGTTCGGTTTAATCGCGAAGCGACCAGCCTTGTCATCAGCAATGCGGCCATGCCGGGCACGGTGGGCGAATTTCTGTGCGCAAACCGGTACAGCACAGCATTCCGCGACTGGTATTTGAGCCCGATGGCAGGCTGTGTCTGGTCGACGCCCACACAAAGAATTGACGATTTTCCCCTCGCGACCTTGCTTAAGTTTTGTCATAACCACGGACTGTTATCGGTCAGCAACCGGCCGCAATGGCGCACCGTCAGCGGCGGCACGCAAACTTACACCCGGGCGCTTCTCGGCGCGCCCCCCGATGTGCGTCTTGAAGTGCGTCTCAATGCCGGTGTGAGCAGAATCGTACGCCTGCTGGACGGTGTTTCGATAACGGCCAACAACTGCACCGAAACATACGATCAAATCGTGTTCGCTTGCCATACTGATCAAGCTTTACGGATTCTGGCCGACGCTAGCGACGAAGAAAAGCGGATATTGTCGGCCATTCCCTACCAGCCCAACACCGCGATTTTGCATACCGACACGCGCGTGTTGCCCATCCGTCGCCGCGCCTGGGCATCGTGGAACTATCATGCCGCGTACGCGTCAACCACAACGTCAAGCAGGCTGCCAATTTCCTCGACCGCAGACGTTAAAAAGGAATTCGATGGCGTGTCGCTTTCGTATTTGATTAATCGTTTACAGCCGCTACCGTTTAAAACCCCCGTCATCGTCACCATGAACCCACGTATTTCGCTTGATCCCGCTAAAGTCATCAAGACGATCCAATACGATCATCCGGTGTTCCTGCCTGCCAGCGTCGGCGCAAAACGCGAATTGCGCGCGTTGCAGGGCCTACGTCGTTCGTGGTTTGCGGGCGCATGGACGCGATACGGTTTCCACGAAGACGGCTTGATGTCCGGTATTGCGGTGGCAAAAGCGCTGGGCGCTACGGTGCCTTGGCAAACCAATGTGCCTGCCGCGAATGATCTGGCGTCTGCTTATCCGGGAGTGGACGATTGAGTACGCCCCAATCTGGTCACTCAGTTGCGCGTTGGCCGACTCACGCCGCGGTCGAGCTATGCCTTGGTCGGGTGATGCATAAACGTTTCAAGCCGGTGGTTCATCCGTTTTCATACGGGGTATTTTTTTTGCGGGTGCCATTGTCCAAGATTGATAAAGTTGGCGGAATTCCGCGCAACATTTTTTTCTCCAAAGATAAATTCAATCTGCTTTCCTTCATGACCCGCGACTTCGGCCCGCGAGATGGCAGCAGCCTGGAGGGTTGGGTTCGCGCCTTACTCGCACGCGAGAGGATTCATATGGCCGATGGCGAGATTATATTGCAGGCATTTCCGCGGGTGCTGGGCTATGTATTTAATCCCATCAGCGTGTGGTACTGCTTTGATCGCGCCGGCGGATTGCGCGCAGCGCTTTGCGAAGTAAACAACACCTTCGGCGAACGCCACAATTATTTGCTTGCGCATGACGATCAACGCGTCATCCAGGCGAGCGATTGGTTTACGGCGCGCAAGGTATTTCACGTCTCGCCGTTTTGTGAAGTAAAAGGTTATTATCGTTTCCGTTTCGAGCAAATTGATAATCGTGCGTTTACACAAATTGATTATTACGATGAGCTGGGGTCCAGCGTAGGCATAGAAGCCAGTGCCGACTTGAGAGCTGCATCCAGCAATAGCGCCGGCCGCAGCGCCGCAATCGATAGCAGCCAATTAATCACCACGACTATTTTTGGTAAACCGCAGGCACTGACCTCGCAAGCTGTGTTCGCGGCATTTTTCCGTTATCCGCTGATGACACTTGGTGTCGTGGCACGGATTCATTGGCAAGCACTCAAACTTTGGTTGAAGCACGTGCCGTTCATCTCTAAGCCGGCACCACCGACAATTGAAACCACGCGCTAGTTTTTCTCGTACAACATCCAACATCATTATTTAGCCTGCCCAAAGTCCACACCGCGAGCCCTCAAACTATGACTACGCAAGAACTTTCAACGATTCCGCAAGAAGACAAGCTCCCCGCGATCGCGCGTACGTTCTACGCGCTAATGCGGCGGCTTGATTGCGGCGTGCTGACATTCACGTCGCCTGAAGGCGTGACCACGCAATTCAAAGGCGCGCATCCCGGTCCGCATGCCGATTTGCGATTTGCCGACTGGGGGGTGGCGCGTGAGGCATT
>JBBRFJ010000200.1:0-2542 GCA_038224475.1 Burkholderiales bacterium | reverse complement strand
GGAGTGATATGCCCACACGCCAGCGAAGCAATCCGCCTGCAATTCCACCCGAACCGAGACTTTGTTGTATTCCACTTTGCTCAAACGATCACGCATCGCGTCGGTCTTACCGGTAATGCCCATCTGATTCTGCACGTGATGGCCGATTTCGTGTGCAATCACATAAGCGCGTGCGAAGTCGCCACCTGTTTTGAAGCGACGCTCCATTTCTTGGAAAAACGCCATGTCGAGGTACACCTTTTGATCACCGGGGCAATAGAAAGGGCCCATTGCCGCTTGACCTGCTCCACAAGCAGTAGGAATAGTTCCGCGATAAAGATCAAGTTTAGGGCGCTGATAGGTGCTGCCCATTTGTTGGAACAGCGTACCCCACGTGTCTTCGGTTCGTGCGAGTATTTTTGAGACTTCTTTTCTGAGGGGCGCATCAGGGTCAGTCGCCGGATCGAGCGGCTTTGTTTGCGCTTGCTGGCCGCCCTGCACGGACTCCGCCACGCCGAGCAAGGTCCGCGGATCAATACCTAAAAAATAGCTCGCCACCAACGCCAACAGCACCCCGCCGATACCCAAGCCACCCGCACGGCCCATGCCGCCGCCGCCCCGGTTGTCTTCTACGTTGTCACTCTCCCGATCATCATCAATACGCATTGCAATCTCCCCCGGATTTTTACTTCGCTTCGTTAGTTTTCAAATCAAATGTATTCATCTGGCCACTGCCAACCAAAACGGTATGGATAGCATTCCCGCGAGGGTGCTCACGGTCACACCTTGCGCCACAAAGTTACCATCGCCACCCATCCGAACGGCTAGGACATAAGCTGAAGTTGCTGTAGGCAATGCGGCAAACAACACCACCATGTCGAAGAATACGCCACTCACACCGAGGACACGGGCGAGGTAAATCGCGGCGATGGGGAGTGCAATTAATTTGACCGCGGTGAAGTATGCAATGACACCCATATTTTTTGAGGCTTCCGAAAACTTTAGCGCCGCGCCAACCGCCAATAATCCGCACGCAAGCGAGGCAGCCCCCATGCGCGAAATCAACATCTGCACCGGCTCGGGAATCGCCAAGCCGCTCAATGAAAACAGCACACCACCGACGGTGGCAAGGATGAGCGGGTTTTGCACCAGTTCTCTCCACAGCTTGGTTTCTGCATGCCGTGCCAGCGCCCACACCGCGCCGATATTGCACAACGGCACAACGATGCCGACCACGATGCCGAATGCCGCGATACCCGCCTCGCCGTACAAACGCCCAGCAATCGCTAAGCCAATATAGGAATTGAATCGAAACGCGAGTTGAAATCCGGACGCGAATATTTTTTCATCCGGCTTCAAAATCCAGCGCACTGCGTATGCCAGTGCCATGCCGATCAGCACCGTCGCCACCGCGGTTTTCAATGCGGGTGAGGCGGCCACGAAATCAATTTTTGTTTTTGCGATCGAATAAAACAACAGCGCCGGGAACAGCACAAAATAAATCAGCTTTTCCAAACCACTCCAGAATCCGCGTCCCCAATCGGTAAATCGATTAAGCAAAAAGCCAAAAAGAATGAGTGCAAAATCAGGGATGAGCAGAAGCGCGGTCGACATGATTTGATTTTAAGCGATAGTAAGCATCGCACCTCTTCGAAGGCGACGAAAAACTGAATCTCGATCATTGCAGTGCTGACGATATCGGCGCAAATTGCCGGGCCGTTGGTCATGGGCTTAAACTGTGAGGTCAGTGGGCGTGGCGATGAGCGTGACTTAAACTATCATTGTGAGATTGAAATTCACATGAAAAAGGAGAACCGAATGATTCATTTCGTCGTGCATGACGAAGGCGATTCCGCGGGGGTCGTGGTGGTAGAGGGCGTGAAATCTGGCGACACATTGATTGGTTGGGTGATGGATCAGGACAAGACGCTAGAATTCGCCGCGCGTCAGGATATTCCCATCGGCCACAAGCTCGCGATCAAGCCGCTGGGCGCGGGCGACACAGTCATTAAATACGGCGTGGATATTGGCAAAACCATCGCGCCGATTGGCGTGGGTGAACATTTACACGTGCATAACGTAAAGACAAAACGCTGGTGATCCGTCTTTTAAAGCCCTAATCAGGACGGGCATCTTGGCGCATTTATGCCTTGTGAAGCGCACCAACGCCAGTGTTTAACCATCAATAAGTCTGCGGCTAACACCCAGCTAACGCTGCGTTCACCGTAGCCCGTTCAACTTTAGTTATCCCATTTTCAGCGAGATTTTCATGATTTCTTCGAACACCACTTTCCTCGGATATCGCCGCGAAAACGGCCGCGTTGGCGTGCGCAATCACGTCATTATTTTGCCCGTCGACGATTTATCGAACGCGGCTTGCGAGGCGGTCGCCAACAACATCAAGGGCACGATGGCGATTCCGCATCCGTATGGCCGGCTGCAATTCGGCGCGGATTTGGATTTACATTTTCGAACCCTCATCGGCACCGGCTCAAACCCGAACGTAGCGGCGGTCATCGTGATCGGCATTGAGCCGGGCTGGACGGGCAAAATTGTCGAGGGC
>JBBRFJ010000199.1:0-2563 GCA_038224475.1 Burkholderiales bacterium | reverse complement strand
AAGATGATCGGTGTGGAGGCGCTGATTCGCTGGAAGAGTGAAGAGTTCGGCGACGTTGCGCCAACGCGATTTATTCCGGTGGCTGAAGATAGCGGCCTGATTGTCGAGATTGGTGAATGGGTTGCCCACGAGGCATGCGCTCAGCTCAAACGCTGGCGTGCCGCGGGCCTCGATCATTTTCCGATCACCATCAATGTCTCGGGCGTGCAGTTCAAATCGCGGCGTCTGGTCGATGAATTGATGAGCGCCATCCTTACCAACGGGCTAACCCCGCGCGATCTCGAAATCGAGATTACCGAAAGCGCGCTGGTGAGTGAGGGGGATGCGGCCAGCAGTACGTTACGGGCAATGGCGACCGCCGGATTTCGCTTGGTGGTCGATGATTTCGGCACCGGCTATTCCAATCTGGCCTACTTGAAACGCTTCGATATCGCCAAACTTAAAATTGATCAAACCTTCGTCCGCGATATCACGACTGACCCGGACGATGCTGCCATTGCGCGCGGCATCATAGGCCTCGCTAAAAGCCTGGGGCTGCGGGTGGTGGCCGAGGGCATTGAGAATTCGGCGCAGCTTGAGTTTCTGCTCGCAAGCGGTTGCGACGAGGCGCAGGGCTTTTTGCTGTCTCATCCGCTCAGCCCGGCGGTGTTGCAGGCGAATTTTCGCTGATCCGCGCTGTCATAGCATGCGTTGGTCGCAACTGTATGAATCTGCGGGAACCGGCTTGAGCCCGCGTTCAGCCTGCGCCCGCTACAATGATTTCAATCTCAACCCATTGTGGAAAATAATTCCGCTTATTCTGAAAGAAAATAATGCCGAAATTCAAGTTGCAAGTGCAGGAAGATGAATCCCGCGCCGATGTTTGGCACGACGTGAAAGGCACCGGTGGTGAGTTGCTAACCTTCGATCAGGACGCCGATGCCCGCGCAAAGCTCAAGGAGTTGTACCCGGTGCTGGTCAAGTTGGAAGAGTTCGCATCCGGCCCGAAACGTACCCGCGTGGTGGCTGTCAGCCCGTACGCGGATATTGACGAAGAACGTGACAAATAGCGCGCCAACCGGCACGCCAATCGATGCTGCCACGGTTTGTAAGACCGCGGATGAGTAGTCCGTTTTATTGATAAAAGTAGCAAAAAAATTGTTCAGACCATTAAAGGATAAACATGGAATACCGCCGTTTAGGAAAATCAGGATTGAAAGTTTCAGCACTTTCGCTGGGTTCGTGGATCACATATGGCAATCAGGTCGATGAAAAAGCCGCCATTGAAATGATGAGCGCGGCTCGCGATCACGGCATTAATTTCTTTGATAACGCCGAGGTCTATGCGGCGGGTCGTTCGGAAGAAGTGATGGGGGCCGCGCTCAAAAAGTTGGGATGGGATCGGCTCACCTATGTCGTCTCCACCAAATTTTTCTGGGGTCTGCCGGCGACGTTTGCCGACGGCGTGAATGCCAAAAATACGCTGAACCGCAAATATTTGATGCAGGCGATTGATCACTCGTTGAAACGGCTGGACCTCGATTTCGTCGACCTCGTGTATTGCCATCGCCCCGATGCCAATACCCCGCTGGAAGAAACGGTTTATGCGATGCACGACATGATTGCGAGTGGCAAGGCGCTGTACTGGGGCACGTCTGAATGGAGCGCCGCCGAGATCGCCGCGGCCTGGCAGATCGCCGATAAACATCATTTGCACAAGCCTGTCGTCGAGCAGCCTGAATACAACCTGTTTCACCGCAAGCGGGTTGACGTCGAGTACGCCAGACTTTACGAAGACATAGGCCTGGGCCTGACGATTTGGAGCCCGCTCGCGTCGGGCTTGCTTACCGGTAAATACGCCAAAGGGGTGCCGGCGGATAGTCGCGGCTCCCTCAAAAATATGGCGTGGATGCAAGATCAACTGTTGGATGCAGATAAAAATGCCCGTGTATTAAAACTTGCCGACGTCGCGAAAAGTTGGGGTTGCACGACTGCCCACTTGGCGAGTGCCTGGTGCCTTAACAATCCACGCGTCAGTACCGTGATTACCGGTGCCTCTCGGTTGTCCCAGTTTGAAGAAAACATGAAAGCACTGGAAATTGCCGGAAAACTTGATGCGCCTGTAATGGAAAAAATAAACGAGATCATCGGCGTCCACCATGGCTGATAGCAGTACCACTGCGGCTGGTCAGCCTCAACCCACCGCCGCCCCACATGTGGTGGTGGGGGCGGCTCTAGTGACAGCCGCAGCAGCGGTCGTTGAAAGCGCATCCGTTCGGTACGAGCTTCCACAACTCACGCTGCGTCTGGATCAGGCCTGGCGTATTTTGAATTTGAATCAAGATCTGATTCGCGCCGCAGACCAAAAAATTTATCTGCTGATTGTGATGTCGGCGCTGCTGGTGACCTATGTTTCGACGAATTTGGACAAAATTGTTCGGCAGGGGATGGTCGAAAAAGTATGGCTTTTTTTGTTTTTGATTGGTGGCGCTGCGTTCTTTTTGTTCGCGCTCATGACGCTGCTGGCGCGCGGTCGTAAACCCGAAAATGGATCGCTGAGAATCCCGCATCTGGTGTACTTTCA
>JBBRFJ010000198.1:0-2587 GCA_038224475.1 Burkholderiales bacterium | reverse complement strand
CGGCCAGCAGCAGCGCGTGGCTGTGGCGCGAGCACTGGCGCGCGACCCGGAGGTGTTGCTGTTGGACGAGCCATTTTCGGCGGTGGATCGTGCGACCCGGCAAAAGCTGTATATCGAGCTCGCTGCGTTGCGCCGCCAACTTCAGATGCCGGTGATCTTAGTCACGCATGATCTTGATGAGGCCGCGATGCTGGCGGATCGTATGTGTATTCTGCGCCGCGGTAAGACGCTGCAATTTGGCTCCCCTGTGGATGTGATGACGCGGCCAGCCACCAGCGAAGTGGCGCGTCTTGTAGATATCAAAAACATTTTTGAGGGCGCTGTAGTTGAGCATGACCATGAGCTCAAATTGACGAGAATCATGTGGCGCATGCAAGTACTCGATGCGACCTACTCCCCTACGTTCGGCGTGGGCACATCTGTCTCATGGGCGCTGCCATCGGAATATGTGACGCTGCATCGCGGCACGGACACTACTCCAGAGAATGTCGTAAGCGGCAAGGAAAACATCGTAATCGGCCGAGTTGCCGAATATGTGTTGCTGGGCTCAAACGTGAGTTTGGGAATTGCGGTTTCTGGCGTCCATGACGCTGCCTCAACACCGCTGCTCTATATGACTCTGTCCACGCGTCAGGCGAACCGCAGCCAGATAGGCTTGGGGGAACCGGTCCAGCTTGCCATCGCCGCAGAAGGTATTCATCTCATGCCATTCGAAAAGCCTCGCGCGGCGGGCATTTAAACAGTCGCGATGAGTCGATAGCCATTAGCGGGGCGCTTGCTCAGGTATATTCATGGCTCGCTCAGGTTCAATCGCCGCATAAGATATTAAAACGCAATAAAACACATGAAATCACTCGCCAATATTGATCTCACAAAAGATCACGCTGCAAAAATTTTTGTGAAAGACGAAACCGTTCACGTCACTTTTGCCGAACGCGATGGTGAATTATTGAGCCGCGAGGGCGCGAACCGATTTCGCACGGGAGACGCACTCATCACCAGTGAATCAGGCGAGCGCTGGTGCGTGTCGCGTGATCGTTTTGAACTGAAATACGAGCTTATTGAGGAGCAACAATTTCGCGCAAAACGCGTTCCGGTATTGGCACGACAAATGAACGAACCGTTTACGCTCTCACGAAGCGCGGGCGGCGACGTGTTGGAAGGCGCCGCATTTGATTGGTTGTTGCAATATGCGCCCGGCGATTACGGCATTGTAGAAAATGCCCGCTTTGCGCGGGTCTATCGCGCGCTTGTTACTTCCTAAATCTTCACGCTCAATTCTCAGACGGTGAAATTAACCCAGATGATTGACCCAGAGATTAAATGGGTTGAGGCAGGCCAGCCGCGCGCAGCCCGATGGCGTGCCGAGAACGGGTCGTCGGCACCTAAACGGATCATGGTGGCTGACGACACGACGACGGCAGATGCCGCGTATCGATTGGCTTGTGAAGGCACCGCACTCCTATGGCGCGGTGATTTTCAAAATGCGAAGCAGTTGTTGCAAGCCTTGGCGCGCAGAGTGGACGCTAAATCAAAAAGAGTTGCAAAAAAAGCCGTCATGCAATCGCTGCCGCAGGCGCTGACATTGCCAAAAGCCGAACAAGCACGCCCACTGCCAGTAGATGCTTTTAATCTACACCGTCAGGCCCAGTCACAGCGCGCGCGGACGTTGTCGATGCTGCTGATTCCGTTTACCCGCGACTACACCATACCGCTGCGACGCGCGCCAGACGTTCGGCTCGCTTGCGCCGAAGCATGGGGTTTGCCAGTCGTATCTTCCAAAGCCGACGATCAAGGTTCAGTGGCCTCGTTGCGCGAAATGCTTGGCATCATCGGCGCACATGAATGGCGACGTAAGGGTGTCGATGTTGCCGCACTTCACGACAAGATTCATCCTCACTACGGCGTGTTTGCGCCGATTCGTGGTGAATATGTAAGTTTGGTGGCCGCGGCAATGCTCTCAAGACCCGCGCCAGTGCTTGCGTTTGACGTTGGCACGGGCACCGGCGTGTTGGCGGCGATACTCGCGCAGCATGGCGTTAAACATGTTGTTGGCACCGATCAGGATCCCCGTGCTATTGCCTGCGCGCGCGAGAATTTATCGAGACTAAAGTTGAATGATCGCGTTGAGGTGATCGAGGCGAATTTATTTCCTGAAGGTCGCGCGCCGTTAATTGTGTGTAACCCGCCGTGGCTGCCGGCACGCCCGTCGTCGCCAATAGAGCGGGCAGTTTATGATCCTGATAGCGGCATGTTGCGTGGTTTTTTGGGCGGGCTTGCCGCGCATCTTGAGCCCGGTGGCGAGGGCTGGTTGATACTTTCTGATCTCGCCGAGCATTTGGGTTTGCGATCGCGCGATTCGTTGCTGGGCTGGATTGATGCGGCCGGGTTGATCGTAACTGAGAAAATGGATGTGCGGCCCACCCATCCGCGCGCGTCCGATTCAGATGATGTCCTGCACGCTGCGCGGGCAAAAGAAATGACGTCTCTTTGGCGGCTGAAAGCGAAGTGAAAATATTTTCGGTTAAAAAATGAAAATAGAATTTCTAAGGGCTCAACGGTCATGCGCCAATTTTCTTTAGCAGTT
>JBBRFJ010000197.1:0-2639 GCA_038224475.1 Burkholderiales bacterium | reverse complement strand
GCGATAACCCCACGGGTGACATCGCCAAAGCTGAAATCCAGAGCACCACACTCACCGATGCACTGCAATGCCCGTTCACGCGACCCGGCTTCTATCAGCCGTGGGCCGCGATCAAGGATGCGCAGGGGACGGTGATCTGGAGCAGCACTAAGTTTGTGGCGGTTTATGATCCGTTGGATCGATACGCTATTGTTCGAATCATTTACAGCAACGTGCTGGACAACTTGAAAGCAGGCAATATTGATGCAGCTGCTAGCGCATTCACCAACACCGTTCGTGAAAAATATCGAACCGCGTTCGTGCAGGCCGGAGCAAGCTTGAGCGCGATGGTGGACGGCTTCGGTGCCGTGAAAAGTGTTCGCTTAAATGACGGCTTTGCGGAAATTATTGTGGTGCGCACTACCGCGCAGGGGCCGGTTGCCAACTCGGTTTTTTTAATTCGCGACGGCGATGGTAGCTGGCGCATTGACGAGTTTTAGAACGTGGAGAACGAAATGAAATTATTGAAACAGATCTTGAAAACGCCTCGCAATCTCACGAGGGCAATTTCGTTTGCGTACATTGCATTTTTTTGTACGCATGCGTCGAACCTTTGGGCAGGTAGCGGACAAGTGCTTGATGAGGCTACGAAGAAACCGTTAGCGGGCGTATTTGTGTATGCGAAATGGTATGCGGAAGTTTGGAACCCTGTTATTGCCAGAAGTGACAGATGCATCGCGCATGCAATCACGCAAACCGATGACAACGGAAAGTTCAAGCTGCGCGATTTTTCTTGGAATTTTGAATTCTGGATGACGGGAAGAAAGCGCGTGATTGATTATTACGTTGCGGGCTATGAGTTGGTAGATGAAAAAATAGATGATCCGCCCATTGTTTACATGCGCAGAGTCACCGGCACAGTAGCCGAGCGTCTAAATTTAATTCGAAATATAGGTGGGCAAGGTTGCTTGGCAGTTAACGAGCGTAAAGTGCTGCTTCCGCTATATAAAGCGCGTTATGAGGAAGCAAACTTGGTCGCAGTAACTCCTGAAGAGAAAAAAATCATCTTAACTTTTAAAGATGCATTCGATGAAATCGATTTGGGCGAAAAAGAATTCATGAGAAGGCGTTCTGTGAAAGTGATTAAATGACTATGCGATTTTATATAACAGTTATTGTTTTTGTGGTTGGCAATCTATCGACAATTGCCGACGCTTTTGAATTGCGAACCCATGGACTACTGGCGAATAGAGCATATGAACGTTCAGTGTTAGGGTCCTCACCAGACGGACTAAAAAAACTAGGATTAGTAGATGAGGAAAATCCTTTCGCAGAAATTTACTACGACTTTACTAGCGTCTATGTCGCCAGGAGATCGGCGAACGCCTACGAGCGAGAACGGATGCCAAATCAGGATGAGGATAAAAATTATCTTCGCATTCGCGGCTGGCTTATGCGCGGTGCGATTCGCGAAGACGACGGCGGTTTTTTAGCGGCCGCAAAAGCCGGGGAGCCATTTATTCTTGACCCTGATCCGCGCGGAAACATTAATCGTTTTTGTCACCATTTTTTTGATCCTTTGCACATTCGTGCGATGAGCACTTATTTTTTAGACGACCCGATTGCGCTTTGCCCTAATAGCGAAAACTTAATGGCGCCCAATTGGGCGATGGGCACTCTGGACGCATTTGCCGCCACGCCGCAGGAGGCAGCAAATTTCCGCAATCAATTTACGGTGTATTCCGCACGTGAGGCGATGTGGCGCGCGCTAACGCTTAGACAAAAAGATGGTTCAAAAGCGCCAAAGAGAGCTGACGAATCAGACGAGGATGCGCGCAAAGGTTACTGGGCCTCAACGTTTCGCACATTAGGAGACGTGCTGCACTTAAATCAAGATATGGCCCAACCTCAACACACGCGTGATGAATCCCACGGCGTCGGGCATGCGGCAGTATTTGAGAGGTATTTGGATGCTAGGGCGCTCCCTGACAAATTTGATAAAAAGGGCTTCGAAATCGATGCGGAAACGTTATCGGTTAAACAACTAACAAGCGCCCCGCTACCCTTAACTCCAGACTACCCCATCCCGCGCTTCAACCGCTATTCTGATTACTGGTCAACCGCCCCAGGCAGCGCCAGTACTACCTCCGCAGGCAAGGGCATTGCCGATTATTCCAGCCGTGGTTTTTTGACGCCGAAGAAAACCGTTAATACTTCCGCGAACGATATGGTTTTACCGAATCGCAGCTCCAGTAGCTATCCGCGGGATTATGTAATCGCTGGAAGTGATCCTTGCAGTCCGCAGCAGGGTGGTGTGTACTATCTGCTTGGCGATGTACCCGATTCAATCACCGGTGGCGCCGACACTATTCGCATGGCAAGCGACAGTTTGTTGAACGGCCAATACAGTATCAACCGTTGCGGATTTGACGACCGCGCCAAACTCCTGCTGCCCCGCGCCGTCGCCTACTCCGCCGGTTTAATCGATTACTTCTTCCGTGGCGAGCTAGAAATTAGCTTGCCCGATGAAGGCGTTTATGCCGTCGTTGATTACGCCAAAGAAAGCAAGAAAGACACGGGCGGCTTCAACAAAGTCAAACTGAAGCTTAAAAACAAAACCCCCGACATCTCCCCCAGCGGTGGCGGTGCCACCGTCGCGC
>JBBRFJ010000196.1:0-2872 GCA_038224475.1 Burkholderiales bacterium | reverse complement strand
TTTTAATTTAGGCCAGGTCGCGATGCGCGACGGCAACTTCAAAGTCGCCCGCGATTTATTCGCGCGTGAAGTAGCGCGGTCTGAAAACCAGTCCGAATTTCATTTTTGGCTGGCCTCAGCCTATTTCAGTTTGGGTGAAATCAGTGACGCCCAAAAGCATCTGGCGCTGGCGAAACAAAATAGCGCCACGCCAAAAGAACATGCTCTATATGCAGCAAAGCTCGAACGGCTGAAGTCATATCGAAACTAGGCAGCTCTGATTTTGTCGCACGGCGACGTTCGGCATTCGCTCTCGCTTCCCTGAGACTTTGGATGGCGCCCCGTTTCGCCGCTATTGCAGCGAACGGCGGTAAAATAAAACGAGAAATACAAACGCTAACATTGGCGGGCATCTTCAGTCATTTAGTGCTGAAGATGCCCGCCGTTGCTGGTCTTTTAGAAATTCACCTGCACACCGACCTTCACGCCTCGTCCGGGCAAGGGTGCCAGGCCGCGTATGGTGTCTACCGATGATGCGTTGAATGCTTTTCGATCCGCGAGATTGGTGCCTCGCAAAAACACCGTGCCGCCAATCCGATCCACTTTGAATCCATAGGTCACGGCGGTGTTGATGAAGGTGTAGCCATCGGTTGCGCCGCCAATATCATCACTAGAAAAGCGATTTTGTTTGGCGACATTTTGCGCTTCAATGCGGGCGCTCCAATCGCCCATTGCCCACACCAAACCGCCGGTAATGCGCAGCGGCGCCACACGCGGAATCGGTTCACGGTTGCTGCGATCTTCGGCGCGGGTATAGTCCGCTTTCGCTTCCACATCGACGGTATAAGGGCCGTCGATCAGACGTTGTTTGCCTTCAATTTCAAAGCCGACGAAACGCGCCGCAACGGCGCTATAGCGAAACTCGGGCAATATCCCTGCAGTGCAGCCGGACTCCACGGATGTCCCGTCTGCACAAGCGGTCACGCCTACGCCATTCCCGTTGCCGTCGGCATCACGATCCAGCCCGGTCCGGCGTAGTGAAATGTAGTTGCTGAATTTCTGCGCGAATATCCCGACTCGCGCGCTTGAAGCGCCGACTTTCCACTGCAACGCCAAATCAATTGCGGTAGAACGCTCTTTGCCAAACGATTGATTGCCCGCTTCATAGGCGCCGGTTGCGCCGTGCGGACCGTCCGCATACAGCTCATAAAAAGTCGGCGCGCGTTGGGTGGAAGCTAAATTGCTGGTGACGGACAGTACCGGATTGATTTTATATATCGCACCGACTGATGCGCTCGCCGTGGTGAATGTGCGGGTACGGCCACTACCGAAACGGTCTGTATTGGTAATTAAAGCTGAGCCCGCGCCACCTTCGCTGCGGATTTTATTTTGTTCGACACGCCCGCCAAATTGAATTTTCCATGCGCCAGACGAGAGTTCTTCAAATCCAAACACCGCTTGGTTTTTAGTGCGCGTCAGGGGTACAAACGCTTCGGCACCAAGTGCCGAAAAATCAAAATCCTCCGTTTGCACACCCACCACACCTTGCAATGCGCCAATTTTGGCGTGCTTTACTTCGAGCCGGAAATCATTGCCTTTGTTCTTAAATATGGTCTGCGGTACACCGTCATTTTTTTCAGTGTGTTCATAATCGGACTGATTGAATTTCGCGAAAACGCCCGTGATCAGCCCATCTAGCCCACGGAAGTTAGCCTCAACCGAATCACGCTTCTGGCGCATATCGATTCGCACCGCTTCTTCCGCCACCGTGCCATAAAGGGTTTTGTAGTCAGAGTGCATCGCGCCCACATAGCCTTTATCAAATTGATACGACGCGCCAACCGCACCGCCTTTTGCCTGAGAGGCGGAATTCACGATACGGTTGCCGTTGTTTAAGCCTAAACCGGTGCTGCTGGGCACTTTGTAATCGTCGGTATCGCGGGTGAACGCATCGAGGTGTAGCGCAAATCCGCCGGCACCAAGTTCTGTCACCGCCGACGAGCCACGCTCGCGCTCAGCGCCACCAGCACGTGTTTCCAACGAACCGCTCACACCGCTGATAGCGTTGCGTGGAATGCGATTATCGACAATATTGACCACGCCGCCAATCGCTGCGCCGCCGTATAACAACGCTGCCGGGCCGCGCAACACCTCTACTTTTTCGATCACCAGCGCATCGATTGATGGATTGTGATCGTTACTCACTGACGAGGCATCGAGCGACGAGCCAAGATTATTCAGGATGCGAATGCGGTCGCCATCCAGGCCGCGAATCACCGGCCGTGACGCGTTCGGCCCAAACCAGCTTTGCGAGACGCCAGGCAGATTGTTTAATGTTTCGCCCAGCGAATTGCCTTTTTTTAGCAGCAAATCGGTGCCCGCCAATGTTGACACCGGAGACACTACATCACGTGCATCCAGCGGATTGCCGATGATGACAATTTCATCGACTTTTTGCGGTGCGGCGGCGGCTTCTTCAGCCTGAGCGGGATTTGCGACAGAGATAGCAGAAATAGCAGAAATAGCAGAGGCAACAGCGCCATGCATTGCCGTAAATTTAAAGGCAGAAATACGTTTTGAAACCATGATTTTCCCCGACACAATTTGCGTGGTCACGCAAAAAATAAACACAGAACGTGGCTCGCGCGAATATCTTCGCGATGAGCCATACGGATTTAGTTTGTGTTTAGGCTTGCGGCGGCGCGCGCGCGAGGGCGATGCCGAGGAGATCAGTGGAAACGGACTGTGATGCGACCTGCAATAGCGGCGCTACGCCGTAAAAAACAGCAACGGAAGGTTGGGCATGACTATCCACGGTGCCTGCATCGGCAAACGCAGCATCCCACGTCGCGCAGGCAGAGCTGTTATCCGTTCTATCCAGCGCATGGCCGAA
>JBBRFJ010000195.1:0-2911 GCA_038224475.1 Burkholderiales bacterium | reverse complement strand
CACCGCGTTTTTAAAGCGCGCCAAAAATATCGATCCGCCGAAGGACTCATGGGATTTATCCCGCATCACCACCCATCTGAATATGAATTTCAAAATTGTCGATGCGGACGGCAAAGAGCTGGCGATGTCGCGCGATTTTGCCGCGCTGAAATTGCAATTCGCCGATGCATCGCGAACGGTGTTCTCCACGCTGCACAGTAACCGGCTGGAGCAGGATAATCTGACGCGCTGGCCGAATGAGCTCGACGAATTACCCGCGACTATTAATTTTGAAAAATCCGGTATTCGTTACGATGGTTATCCGTCGCTGATGGATCACGGAAACGATGTGTCGATTCGCATTTTGGACGAGCCGCTGCTGGCCAAACACAACCACCGGCGCGGCTTGACAAGGCTTTTTATGCTGGAAGCCATGGAGCAAGCCAAGTTTGCCGAGCGTAGCATCAAGGTCTCGCCAATCGCCGCGTTCCAGTTCGCGAGCTATTTTCCCGAAGCAAAAAACCATGCGCAAGACGCGCTGCGGATGGAGTTGGTGTTCGCGGCGTTTGCGATGACGTTTGTAGATTTTCAAGACGAAAAAATTCGCAGCCGAAAGGACTTTGTCGCGGCGCGGGATACATTAAAATCCAGAGTTATTGCAAATACCCAGTCGCTGGCTGCCGCAATGGATGAAGCGCTCACGCTGGCGGCTGAGATTAAAAAACTGCTCGACGAACGCTATGTAAAAGGTTGGGAACACATCGGCCCTGACGTCGAAGCGCAACTGAAAAATTTGTTCAGCAAAGAATTTTTGCGTGAAAACCGTGGCACCCAATTGCTGCACTATCCGCGTTACCTGAAAGCCATTGCCATGCGCATCAATAAAGCAAAGCAGGGCGCAATGGAACGCGATCTGGAGCAATTCAAATCGGTGCGCCCGCTATGGCAGAATTGGCTCGGTGTAAAAAATCAGCTTGAAACTGAAATTGCCGATTATCGTTGGCTGGTGGAAGAGCTACGCGTGAGTTTGTTCGCACAAGAGCTGCGTACGCCGCTGCCGGTGAGCGTAAAACGCGTGACCAAAGTATGGGATGAGTTACAGAAATAGGCGCTGTTAGGTCGCCGCAAGCTTTGCTCCTGCCCTCGCTTGCGGGCACGTTGGCTTTGCTCCTTCTTCCGCTTGCGGGGGAAGGCCGGGATGGGGGTCGCTGCATCAGGTGCAAACCCCACCCGAGCCTTCCCATTGAAAGGGGAAGAAGCAGGCCACCACACCGCAGAAAAAAATATCGCATTAACGAATTGACGAAACAGACGCGAGATAACCGTTAAATATGAAATCAGAATCCTTCCACCGTCTCGCCAGCCGCATGGCCAATATCGTGCCTTTCGAGGTGATGGAGATTTCCAGCGCTGCGCGCAAGTTGGAGCGCGAGGGCCACGATGTCATTCATATGGAAGTCGGGGAGCCGGACTTCCGCACCCCGCAGCCGATCATCGATGCCGCCGTGGCCGCGCTCAATTCGCAACCGATGTACTACTCCTCGGCAATCGGCATGTTGCCGTTACGCGAGGCGATCGCTAATTTTTATCAAACCAAATACGGCGTTACCGTGTCGCCGGATCGCATCATTGTCACGGCAGGCTCCAGCGCGGCCTTGTTGATGACCATGGGGGTGTTGCTCAATAGCGGCGATGAAGTGCTGATGGCGGACCCGGGCTATCCCTGCAATCGCCATTATGTTCACGCGATGGACGGGGTGCCGAAATCAATTCCGGTTGGGGCGGAGTTTGCTTACCAGCTGGCCGCTTCACACATCGAACAACATTGGGGCCCGCGAAGCGCCGCAGCGCTGGTGGCCACACCGTCGAACCCGACCGGAACATTGGTCTCCGAGGCTGAGCTTCGCGCCATTCATCAGGCCGTGACGGCGCGTGGCGGCACCCTGATTGTCGATGAGATTTACCAAGGCCTCACCTATGGCATCGAGCCCTCGACCGCGCTGTCGATTGCTGATGATATTTTTGTCACCAGCAGCTTCTCCAAATATTTTCAGATGACGGGCTGGCGTCTCGGCTGGGCGGTGGTGCCGGCGGCTTATGTGCGCGAGTTCGAGACCTTGGCGCAGCATCTGTTCATTTCGCCCTCGGCGCCCGCGCAATACGCCGCATTGGCCGCGTTTGATCCACGCACGTTGGAAATTGTCGAGGCGCGTCGCCGTGAATTTCATGCGCGTCGCGATTTCCTGATTCCGGCGCTGCGCGAACTGGGTTTTGGCATTCCGGTGGTGCCGCAAGGCGCGTTTTATATTTACGCCGATTCATCAAAATTAAGCGCGAGTAGTTTTGATTTATCACGCAAGATTCTCAACGAAGCGCACGTCGCGCTTACCCCGGGCAAAGACTTCGGCATGAACCATCCCGAACGGCACATCCGCATTGCGTACACGAACAACATTCCACGACTGGCCGAGGCAATTGAGCGCATCCGAAAGGTTTTATGAAAAAATTATTATTGCTGACTGCGTCACTCGCAATGTCCCTATTGGGGTTCTTAGCGCTATCGCAAAATGCGTCGGCCCAAGACCGCACTGATCGCGCCATCTTTGAAAAAATTACCGTCAAAGCCAATGTAGACGATGTATGGCGAGCGTGGACCACCACCGAAGGTATCAAAACTTTTTTTGCACCGGACGCGAAAGTGGAGTTGCGTGTCGACGGGCCGTTTGAAATCTATATCAACCCATTAGCGGAGGCAGGGCAGAAGGGCGCGGAGGATATGCGCGTCCTCGCCTTCCAAGATAAGAAAATGCTCACCTTCACATGGAATGCGCCGCCGTTTTTGCCTGAAGCCCGCAAGCAGCGAACCGTGGTGATTGTGCGTTTCATTTCGCGCGGTGATTCGCTTACCGATGTGACGCTGCAGCACGTGGGC
>JBBRFJ010000194.1:0-3175 GCA_038224475.1 Burkholderiales bacterium | reverse complement strand
AATAACAGGTGAAAAATCGTGGGATTGTTTAATTTGCGCGACGATTGCCGCGGCTTCATCGCGGGTTTTATAGGGGCCTAATCGAACCCGGAACAAACCGTCTTTATTCAGGACTGTCATCGGTTCGCGATTCCAGTCGAGTTCGCGCACCATTCGCGCGCGGAAAATATCTGCGTTTTCGGCTGAAGAAAATGCGCCCAGCTGGAGATAAATTAAATCGGCGTCCTCGGTGATCGGCGAGGTGATGATGTTGTTGGTGACCATAGGCGTGCTCAACGCGGGAATCGCAGCAATCAACATTGGTGGAGGAGATGGTTTATCGCTCGCGAACACGCGTTCGACCATGACCATGCCGCTACCGCGCCGCGCAATATCGAGCTTCGCCGCGGCGGCATAGGAAAGGTCAATGACGCGATCCGAATGAAACGGACCACGGTCATTGACGCGCACCACGACCGATTTTGCGTTGGCAGGATTCGTCACCCGCACGTACGAGGGCACCGGCAGGGTCGGGTGCGCCGCGGTCATCGCGTACATATCGTATATCTCGCCGATGGATGTTTTCTGTCCATGAAATTTGCGACCATACCAAGAGGCGATCCCAGATTGCCTGAATGAATCGTTCGACACGTTCGGTACATAGGTCTTACCGAAAATTGTGTAAGGGCGGTTGGCGCCCCGATGCAGCGCTTCTGTGCGCGGGATCGCGTCGGGAATCTGCTCGAGGTTAGGGGGCGGATTGTCACCCGGCCCATCGTCGAGATAATAGCCGTTGGGTTTGGCGCTCGTTGTCGCTGGCTTCGACGGCAATTCGCTTCGTTTGGGTGAGGAGCCACATCCGGCTAAAAACGCGCTTAATAAAAATATGAAAACATAAACACCAGCATTGGCGGGCGCTTTAAGCCATTTTTGTCTGCTGATGCCCGCTGAATGGCGTTCTATGTTATTGGATATAGACTCGGTTGTTTCCGACATGACACTGACCGCGTTCACGTCGCCACCAGTTGCTTATGCGTGGATACGCTCATCAAAATGCCGATGCCGATGAACAGCGACAAGATCGCCGTGCCGCCATAGCTCATCAGCGGCAGCGGCACGCCAACCACCGGCAAAATGCCGGTCACCATGCCCATATTGACAAATGCATAAGTGAAAAACGAAAGCGTGATCGCGCCTGCGAGTAGCCGCGAAAACGTGGTGGATGCATTCATGGCGATTATCAGGCCGCGCCCAATAATGACCAGATAGAGCGCAAGCAATAACAGCCCGCCGACCAGCCCAAACTCTTCGCCATAAACCGCGAAAATAAAATCGGTCGAGCGTTCAGGAATGAAATCCAATTGCGCCTGACTGCCCGTCAGCCAACCCTTGCCTAGTAAACCGCCGGAGCCGATGGCAATCGTGGATTGGATGATGTGATAGCCCGCGCCCAGAGGGTCGGTGGTGGGGTCGAGCAAGGTATAAACACGTTGCTTCTGGTAATCGTGCAAAAACGGCCAAGCAAATGGAATCGCCACGGCTACCGAAACCGCGGCTGCGATCAATAATTTCCATGACAGTCCGGCCAAAAAAATCACGAAAAAACCGGCCGAAAAAATCAGGATTGCAGTTCCCAAATCTGGCTGTCGGATCACCAGCGCGGTCGGCACAATCAACAGTAAACAGGCAATCGCGTAGTCGGCCAACCGCAGGTCCTCTTCACGCTTATGGAAATACCATGCCAGCAGCAGCGGCATCGCGATTTTCATAATTTCAGAGGGTTGAATAATCACAAAACCGATGTGCAGCCAACGCCGCGCGTTATTACGGGTTTCACCAAACAGCGCCACCCCGATCAGAAGCATCAGCCCCGCCAAAAATATCGGAATCGCCAGACGCATCAACAACAGCGGTGACATGTTGGCGACAATCCACATGACCACCAGTGCTACGCAAAAATTACGGATTTGCCCCAGCGCGCGATCAAACGTATCGCCGCCGGAGGCGGAAAAAACAACCGTCACCGAGATCGCCGCAAGCACCATGAGCGTCACCATCAACGGGCCGTCAAGGCGGCGCGTGAGGATGTCAAAAATGCGATTAGTCGTCGCTCTGAGGTTCATTATCCGGCGTCTTGAGTTTGGCGATATCAGGCTTTTTGCCGAGCAGGTAATAGTCCATGACCGCTTTTGCGATTGGTGCGGCCGCGGCCGCGCCCATCCCGCCGTTTTCCACCATCACCGCCAACGCAATGGTCGGCTTATCGGCGGGCGCGTAGGCGATATACCAAGCGTGATCACGGAGCCGTTCGGCCACTCGCCCCGCCACGTATTTCTCGCCACGCTTTACGCCGTAGACCTGAGCGGTTCCAGTTTTACCCGCGCTGACGTAACCTGAATTGGCAAAAGTACGTGCGCTGGTGCCTTCGATCGGCACCGCGGCCATCGCTGCTTTGATGAAGGCAATATTCTCAGGTTTAAGCGCCAGCCGTGTTGGTTTGTTGACGTCCAGATCGGCGGTCGATTTAATATTGCCGGTGGCGACATCGGTTATGGATCGAACCAGACGCGGGCGCATCGCAACGCCATCATTGGCAATGGTCGCGGTGGCGTGCGCCAGCTGCATCGGCGTGAAGGAGTTGTAGCCTTGACCGATTCCCGCCGAAATGCTGTCACCTACATACCATTTGCGCGCTTCCGAGGTGCTCTTGGCGAAACGGTTGCTCTTCCACTGCCGGGAGGGCAGCGTGCCTTCGAGTTCACCATCAATATCGATTCCGGTTTTGGTACCAAAACCAAGCGAGCGCAGAAACTTTGAGGTCTCGTCAATCTCGGTTTCCGACGCCAGCTGATAATAATAGGTGTCGCACGAGACCACGATTGACTTGCGCATATCGACGAAACCGTGTCCGCCCACCTTGTCGTCGTTCCAGTAATGCGCAACGCCGGCCAGACGGAACACGCCGGGGTCTGAAATGGCTTGTTGTGGCGTGCGTTTGCCGGACTCGAGTGCCCCCAACGCAAGGAAGGGTTTAATTGTCGAGCCGGGCGGATACGCGCCGCGCAGTGCGCGATTGAGTAATGGTTTATCGATTGATGTATTCAGCAGATCCCAATTCTGCGGATCAATGCCGTCGACAAATAAATTTGGGTCGAACCCCGGCTTTGATACCAGCGCCAGAATTTCGCCGGTCGCC
>JBBRFJ010000193.1:0-3200 GCA_038224475.1 Burkholderiales bacterium | reverse complement strand
TTGGGTCTCGACCAAATGCGGCGAATCGGACACCACATCCGGCTGCGGCGCGAACCCGACGGTCGGCGACGCATTCGACAAACTTTATCCACTCGGTTCCACCCTGGTGTTCGGCGAGACCACCGAGCTTACAGGTGGCGAGCATCTGGTCGCTGCGCGCTGCCGCAATGATGAGGTGCGCACAAAATTTCAGTTTGTATTTGATCGCTACCAAAAAGTAATTGACGACCACAAAACCAGTGACCTCTCCGAATCGCAACCGACCAAGGGCAACATTGAGGGCGGGCTGACCACAATCGAAGAAAAAGCGTTGGGCAATATTCAAAAAATCGGCAAGAAATGTATCGTCGATGGGGTGCTGGACAAAGCGGAAGCACCCACCCACTCGGGACTCTGGTTTATGGACTCATCGAGCGCAGCAGCTGAGATGGTGACGTTGTGCGCCGCCGCCGGTTATGTCGTACATTTCTTTCCCACCGGCCAGGGCAATGTGATTGGCAATCCGATTTTGCCGGTCATAAAAATTTGCGCCAATCCACGTACCGTGAAAGAAATGCCCGAGCATATTGATGTCGATACCTCCGGACTTTTGCGCCGTGAAATCAATATGAGCCAAGCGGGCGACAAACTATTGGAGAGCATGTTGAAAACTGCGAACGGGCGGCTCACCTCGGCCGAAGCGTTGGGCCATCGCGAGTTTGTATTAACCCGGCTGTATGAAAGCGCTTGATCAGTAGGCTCTATCCAGAACATTGTGCGAAAAAAATAAAACATGCGCCTTTTGAAATCTGTCGATTTGCAGGCGCTCGTGGTGCGCGCACTGACACGCGCCGGCGCAACGCGAACAGCTGCGGCGTCCACCGCACGGGCCTTGGTTGCCGCCGATGAGCAGGGCATATCCACACATGGCGTTACGCGCACGCCGCACTATGTCGGGCATCTGCACAATGGTCGCGTCATCGGCGCTGCGGTGCCTCGCGTAGCGCATGAACGAGGTGGCGCGTGCCTGATCGATGCGGGTAATGGCTTCGCGTATCCGGCGTGCGAAATGGCCGTCGCAGAGCTTATCAGACGTAGCAAACAATTCGGTGTCGCCTATGTCGGCATCACTAATTCGAATCACAACGGTATGACCAGCTTTCACTTGGAATCCCTCGCCGAAGCGGGATTGGTTTCAGTCGCACTGGGCAATTCGCCGGCCGCGATGAACGCGTGGGGTGGCACGCGCCCCATCTTCGGTACCAACCCGATTGCCGCGGCATTCCCGCGCCAAGGTGACTGGCCGGTAGTGGTGGATTTGGCGCTGACCGAGGTCGCAAAAGGCAAACTGATGCTGGCCGCACGCGATAAGCAGCCGATCCCACTTGGCTGGGCACTGGATCGTCATGGCAAGCCTACGACAGATGCGAACGAGGGTATTCACGGCAGCCTGATGCCGGCGGGCGGCGCTAAAGGGGCGATGCTGGCGCTGATGGTTGAGCTGCTGGCGGTCGCGCTGACCGGTGCTGCTTTTGGTTATGAGATCGATTCATTTTTCAACGCGACCGGCAATAGCGCGCGCCTTGGCCAAGGGTTTTTGGCGATTGATCCGGGCGCGTTGGCGGGTAATGAAATTTACAACCAACGAATCGAGGCGCTGGTGGGCGCAATGCTGGCCGATGATGGTGTGCGTTTGCCGGGTTATCGTCGGTTTGAGAATCGCGAGGCCGCGCGTCGGGACGGGATCGAGTTGCCGGAAGCGATCATCGCGGAACTGCACGCATTGGCGGCATGATCGGGAGCATGAGACACGTTGACGAATATAGTGCGCGTATCAAAGCGCCGTTCGCGACACTCGGCGTGATCTGCAACGACACACATTTGCTGGCCATTCACTTTTTGCCCACTGACGTCAGCGCAAAATCGCCGGTGCTTAATACCATTGCACATCTGACCACGGTGCAGCTGATGATTTATTTGGATAAGCCAAGCTATAAATTTGACCTGCCGATCAAGCTGAGCGGCAGCAAACACCAGCTGGATGTGTGGCACGCGATGCAAAAAATTCCCGCCGGCAAGACCAGAACGTACGGCGAATTGGCTGCTGAAATTGATTCGTCGCCGCGCGCGGTCGGCACCGCATGCGGAAAAAATCCCGTGCCGATCGTGGTGCCGTGTCATCGCATCACCGCGGCGAATGGTTTGGGTGGATTCATGGGCGGCAAGGACGACGATCCGCTGGCGATCAAACGTTGGCTGCTGGCGCATGAGTCGGACGCTAAAATTCAAGAAAAAGTTAAAGCCCAAGTCCCGCGCCAAGGCTTGCTACTGTCGTGAAAACCGATCCGATCGTTGATCAATTTGCAGACGCCTTGTGGTTGTCGGATGGCTTGGCGCGCAACACGATCGAAAGCTATCGGCGCGACGTGACGCAGCTACATGATTGGCTGACGACCCATAAGCGCGCGGCGGTATCGCAAGTCACGAGTATTGATTTGAAAGATTTTTTAGGGCATCGCGTGGACGTGGCTAAATCAAGCCCGCGCTCCACTGCACGGTTGACCTCGGCGCTGAAGCGCTTTTTTCAATACCTTATTCAAGAACGCGTCATCACACACGACCCCAGCGCCGCACTCGAGTCGCCGAAGCTAACGCGCGGTTTGCCGAAGTCGCTGTCCGAGCGTGATGTCGAATCGCTGTTGAATGCGCCGGATGTGGATACGCCGCTCGGCCTACGCGACCGCGCCATGCTGGAAACGCTCTATGCGACGGGCCTGCGGGTGACCGAATTGGTGACGCTCAAAGTTGCCCAGGTAAGCCTCGATATGAACGTGGTGCGGGTGATTGGCAAAGGCAATAAGGAACGCCTCGTACCGATGGGCGAGGTGGCGGCGGAATGGATACTGCGTTATCAAGCGCAGGCGCGCGGCGAGATTTTGGGCGAACAGAAAACACCGGATTTATTCGTCACGCAGCGCGGTGCGGCCATGACCCGGCAAATGTTTTGGCACACGATTAAAGCGCAGGCGTTTCGCGCCGGCATCCACGTGCCGATCTCGCCGCATACGCTGCGCCACGCTTTCGCGACGCATTTGATTAATCACGGTGCGGATCTGCGCGTGGTGCAATTGCTGCTTGGCCATGCCGATATTACGACCACACAAATTTATACGCATGTGGCTCGCGAGCGCATGAAAGCACTACATGCCATGCATCATCCG
>JBBRFJ010000192.1:0-3205 GCA_038224475.1 Burkholderiales bacterium | reverse complement strand
GCCGCGCGATGCGACCGCGTATTTGTCGCCGGTACTAATCAGGGCCAGCCAAGTGTGTTGCGGATGATAGGGGCGAAGTGGCGTGCCCTCCACCGCGCGACGCAGATTCTCCGTCAACGGCGGTCCTTGCCGGACGGCGAACACACCGGCTTTTTCCAGTTTGAAATTAATCATATTGGCGATGTCGCCCGCCGCAAAAATATCCGCATCAGTCACGGTTTGCAACGTATCGGTCACATTGATAAACCCACCCTGATCCAGCGCCAGACCGGTCTCCCGCAGCCACGGCGCGCCGCCCGCACTGGTGACCCAGACAATTTCATCCGCGGAAAAAATTTCGCCATTCGCGGTTTGCAATCGGCCTGCAAATACTTGGGTAACCCCGGCATCGCGATGCAGCACCACACCGCGCTCGGTCAGGACTTTCTCGAACCGACGGCGTACGCCAAGATTGTGCGTCGGCAAAATATCCGTACCACTGGTGAACAGATGAAATACCAAATCATCTGGATCACGCCCCCGCTTTTGTAATTCGTTGCGCAAGCGGAATTGCATCGCCAATAGTAATTCCACGCCGCCTGCGCCGGCACCGACTACCGCAATGGTCAATTTCCCCGGCTGATGCTGGACGCGATTAAGCAACGCCAGCCAGCGGTCATTGAAGCGTTGGATCGGCTTGACCGCCACCGTATATTGAGCAGCACCCGGCACCTGTGTGAGCTGCGGTGTGGAGCCGATGTTTATCGACAGCTGATCGTAGGGCACCGGCGGGCGGTGGCGGCATAGGACTTTGTGATTGGCCCGATCAAGACCGATGACTTCATCGCGATACAGCCGCGCGCCTGCAAACACGGCGAGGCGGCTCAAATCGATGTGCACGTCGTCGTAGTCATAATGGCCGGCCACATAGCCGGGCAGCATCCCGGAATAAGGCGTATGCATATCCGTGCAGATGAGCGTGAGACGCACGCCCGTAATCGGCTTCATGCCAAAACTTTTGAGGACACCGACGTGGCTATGCCCGCCGCCAATCAGCACGATGTCTCTTAATATGGGTTGATCAGACGTTTGCATGTTCTGGTTTCTTTTTAATGGAGACTGATTTTCACCCAAAACACACACGTGTTTCTTATCGGTAAGGTTTTCTATGGTGGGAAGATGGCGTATTACCTTCGACATCGCCATGGACCTCACCTTCGAGATCTCTTTAGAGTTGGAGATGGATAGCCAACATCAAAACTCGCATTCAGCGCCGTGTTACGAGCAAAAATGCTTGGCAATGCCTGCTAGTCGGCGATTTTTAAATTGAGTAAACGCAAGACGCGCGGTCGGCCAACGAATTGCATCCTGCGCCATTGCAAAAAAACAATAAGCGCGTCGCGAACATCGCGACGATATTTCTCAATTGAAATATTGCGCCTGTATTGTCTTATGATGATCACGTCATGGTCACCCCACTCGTTCACCTTGAGCATTTCCCCCACATGAATTCAGGCATTGTAGTACCCAAGTTCCACGCTGCAATGGCCTCGGCTTATCCGCGTTGGGTGATCGGCGTCGCGGTCGCGTTGCTTGCCGGTTGCGCCAGCGCGCCGGTCACACGTGCACCGGATAGCCGCATTACCGCACGGGCACCGCTGGATACGGCACCAGCCAGGGCACTTTCGCTCACGCAGAGTAGGTTGTTCGATGAAGCGAATGCGTTGATGCCATTGGCGCAATCTGACCTGGCCAAACGATTTTTGGCCGCGACCGACAGCCTGCCCGCGATCGCGCCACGCACGGTGTATGTGAATGAAATGACGCGCGAGTATTTTTCGCCCGCTGAATTTGCCGCACTGCCGGAGGCCACCCGCGTGCGGTTGAACAAAACAGAGCTGGATGAATTTCGTTATTACTACACCAAATACGGCTCGCCTCTGGCATTTTTTCGCGCGCTGGATATCGCCACTTCGGCCGGCGTGACCGATATTGCGGGCAAACGTATTTTAGATTTCGGCTACGGCTCAATCGGCCATCTCCGATTAATGGCCAGCTTGGGTGCCCATGTCACGGGTGCTGATCCCGACAGCTACTTGGATGCGCTCGACAGCGAGTCAAGCGATCGCGGCTCGGTACCCAGCGCTGCGGGCAGTAATCGCGGTCTATTTGCCAGCCGGGGCAGCATCACGCTGGCGCATGGCTACTACCCCAAAGACGCACAGATGGTCGCGCGCGTCGGCCAAGGCTACGACCTTATTGTTTCAAAAAATACCTTGAAGCGCGGCTATCTCAAACCTGAACGCAAGGCCGATAAGCGCCAGCTCATTGATTTGGGGGTCAGTGACGAAATGTTTCTAAAGACACTGGCCGGCGCACTGAACGCGGGCGGCAAAATTGTGATTTATAACGTGTACCCGACGCCGTCCGGACCGAAAGAAGTTTACAAGCCGTATGCCGATGGTCGTTCGCCGTTCACCCGCGAGCAGTATAAAAAAGCCGGGCTCAAAGTCCTAGCCTTCGAGTCTGAGGACAACGCCACCATTCGAAAAATCGGCCACGCGCTCAAATGGGACAAAAACGACAAAGGCGAAACGATCGACAATCTCGATACGAATCTGTTTGCCATGTACACCGTGCTCGAGCACGTGAGGCATTAAATTGCCGGCACTTAGAGGGAGATGATGCACGCATCTCGCGTTCGTTGGATTTAGTCAGCGGAGATTGATCAGCGAAATGCTGCAAAGCAATACCGACCGTCGGATGAGATGAGCCCCTAGGGAAATTCCCGGTATAAAATCTGCTTAACAAAACCGATGGAATGACCTCGTTGCGGCACGCCGCAGTTGGCCGATTTAAATATTCGTCAAATGTTGTTTCATCGTGCTTTGTTAATGTGCGGCCGTTTATTCTTGATGTAATAATCCTTCAAGATTTTTTTACGTAAGCATCGCAGCATCTCTGCACTAAAAGTGGGGAGCTGTTTTGTGTGGTGCATTTACCCTTGGGAGCAGTATGAAGAACTCATTTCGATCTGACTTAGAGTCACGACTTTTTTCGATGACGTGCCTATCGGCAGCAGTTTTTTTTATTGCGGGCTGCCAAAAAACTGATCTCGGCCCGACCACCGCAGAACGATTGAAATCTGCCGAACAGCGCCAGCAAAGCGTGCCTGATTTTTATGTGCCGCGCAAAACGGTGGATTACATGTCCGATCTTAAAGCGA
>JBBRFJ010000191.1:0-3244 GCA_038224475.1 Burkholderiales bacterium | reverse complement strand
GCTGACTTTCGCCATCTGCTGTCGTCGTGGTTCAATCCGGGGTTTTTACAGATGGTACGCGTCGACTGGAACTCATCGGCCACACTCTTGGAACAGGTGATCAAATACGAGGCCGTACATGAGGTTCGCGGCTGGAATGATCTGCGACGTCGCCTGCAATCTGATCGCCGGTGCTTCGCGTTCTTTCATCCCGTCATGCCGCGCGAGCCGCTTATTTTTGTTGAGGTCGCGTTAGTAGATGCGATGGCGGCGCGGATTGGCCCGCTACTTGACGCCGAAGCCGCTACCGGCGATGCGGAGCGTTTTAAAACCGCCGTCTTTTATTCCATCAGCAATTGTCAGCCTGGCCTGCGCGGCGTGTCGCTGGGCAATTTTTTAATCAAGGAGGTCGTGGATCAGCTCTCCCAAGAGTTTCCGCGCGTTAACGTCTTCTGCACGCTGTCACCGATCCCCGGTTTTCGCGATTGGCTGAAACACCAAATCACGACAAAATTTGCAGGCCTTATTCCGCATCCTATCTCGCAACCCAGCGCGCACCCCAGTAAGAAACTCGCAAAAGCAATGCGTGCCATCTTGAATTCCGCGCTGCCCGCGTTAATCAACGCAAGTGCTGCCGAGCAGCGCGGTTTGCAGCCCGTGATTGACGGATTGGCGCAGCCGCTCATTTGTCTGGCTGCCGCCTATCTGACCGGGATCGGCGAGCCATCCGGCGTATCCAGCGATCCCGTCGCGCGTTTTCATCTCAACAATGGCGCCAAGCTTGACCGTCTCAACTGGCATGCCGACGAGTCAGACAAGGGTCTCCACCAATCATTAGGCATGATGGTTAATTATGTCTATGAGCCGCGCCGCATCGAGGGTAACCATGAAAAATTCGTGCGCGGTGTGACCGTTATTTCCAGTCAGGTACGCGCGCTGCTTTAGGGTGGGACAGCGGGGGGCGCGCAGCCGGTGACAGGAAGTTCGGAAGTAGAAACAAGTTCGCGTTGACCTCGCAACCCAATCCGCCAATATAATCACGGATTAAATTAAAAGGCGTAATTATGTCGGATGCCCATTTGTTTGAAATTACCCTGGCTTATCCCGCAGACGCCGCGCAGCCGATGCCGCCTGCCGTCAATTTCTCCCGCAACAACATCATGCGCAGCGCCGCCAAGCACGAGGTTGCGGCATCATCGCCGGCCGCCTTTGGCGGCGATGACTCGCGCTACAACCCTGAGGAATTACTGCTGATGTCGCTTGCTGAATGCCACATGCTGACGTACTTGGCGATTGCAGCGAAGAAGCAAATGACTATCGTGCGCTACGAAGATACGGCCACGGGTCGTTTGGGTGTTGGGGAATTCGGTGTGGCGGGCAAAACCTCAATGCAGCAAGTGACACTGCATCCGCGCATCACCGTGGCACCGGGCACCAATTTAGATGACGCGCGCGCCATCCATACGAAGGCGCATGCCAACTGTTTTATCGCGAATTCTGTGAATTTTCCCACCACCATTGAAGGTGAAATTATTGAGGCAGCGATTTAAGCGATGAAGACGGCAATGAAAACACTAAGTGAGCTCGCAGCCGATTTGGCGGCCGGTAACACCACCTCTGAGAAATTAACACGCGAATATCTCGATCAAATTGCCGAACCGTCTGGCGAAGGTCCGCGAGCCTTCATCAAGGTCTATGCCGATTCCGCACTTGCCTGTGCCCAAGCATCCGACTTGCAGCGGGCTCACGGTGTGGTGGCGTCGCCACTGGCGGGGATTCCCATCTCGATCAAGGATTTGTTTGATGTCGCGGGCGACATCACCCGCGCTGGCTCGATTATCTTGGCCGACGCGCCGCCCGCCCGCTGCGATGCGCCGGCCATCGCGCGATTGCGTGCAGCGGGCGCGGTGATCTTGGGCCGCACGAATATGACCGAATTTGCGTATGGCGCGCACGGCATGAACGCGCATTACGGCACGCCGCGGAATCCCTATGACCGTGCCACCCAACGCATTCCGGGCGGCTCCAGCTCGGGTGGCGCGGTAAGCGTGACTGATCGTATGGCGGCGGCTACGATTGGCTCCGATACGGGCGGTTCGGTGCGCATTCCGTCCGCACTATGCGGTATCACCGGATTTAAACCCACCCAAGCGCGGGTCCCGTTGACGGGCGCGTTTCCGCTCTCAACAACGCGGGATTCGATTGGGCCATTGGGAAACTCCGTTGAATGCTGCGTGTGGCTCGATGCGATCATGGCGGGCGAAAACATTTCCACAATATCGGCCAATCCAGCGGCAGGTATCGGTGACAAAGCGGGTCCCACTTCGCTTCATGGCATGCGCTTGGGCGTGCCGACAACACGCCTCCTAGACAATTTACAGGCGCCGGTGGCCGAGGCATTCGCGCGGGCGATTTCAACGTTGTCTCAGCATGGTGCATCAATCGAAGAGTTTCCATTTCCGGAGCTCGAACGAGAGGCAAGTGGTAGCACCAAGGCCAATTTTTCAGGGGTTGAAGCTTACGCGTTGCATCGAGAACGCTTGAAGCTTTACCCCGAGAAATTTGACCCACGCGTTTACAAACGGTTGATGCTTGGCGCAAACATGAACGCGGCAGATTATTACGATCTGGTGCAGTTACGGCAACAGTTGATCACGTCAGCCAATGTAGCCACCGCGCGTTTTGATGCCTTGCTGACGCCTACCGCGCCGATCATCGCGCCGACGATTGCTGAAATGAGAGATAGCGATGAAACATTTATCCGCGTGAATACGCTGCTGCTGCAAAATTGCGGCCCATTTAATGTGTTGAACCGGCCCTGTTGGTCAGTCCCGGTTCATCGCGCAGGAGATGCGCCGGTGGGGCTGATGATTGTCGGCGAGACCGGGTACGACACGCGCCTTCATCGGATTGCGCTGGCTGCTGAAAACTGTTTGCGCGGGTCGCGACTGTGAAGTTGAAGCGTACCAACTAAAATCCACGCTGCTTTCGTTTGTGCTCTTCGGCAGCCTTCATGTCTTCCGCCATCTTGCGCTCGGCGCTTCTTTTATCCCAGCCGATCGCCGGGCAAATGACCTCCCACCATACAAACAGCAGGCCGAAGGGCGCTAAAACCCACAGCCATGACCACGTTGCCACCGGGCCGAAATCAGCAATTTTCATAATTAAAATCAGTACGGCAATAACAGCAAGCACCATGGTGCGCTCCTCAATGAATTCTTAATCGACTGAACTGATTATGCCTAATCGTTGACGGGATTGTTGG
>JBBRFJ010000190.1:0-3263 GCA_038224475.1 Burkholderiales bacterium | reverse complement strand
GGAGAAGTTGGCTGTGCGTCGATTCATGGTGCGAACCGTCTCGGCACAAATTCCTTGACTGACTTGTTGGTGATGGGCAAATCAGCGGGTGATTCGATGATCGAATTCATCAAACAAAACCCGAATCATAAAGAGCTGCCTGCGAATGCGGGACAAGCTTCGCTTGATCGGTTGGCCAAGCTTGAGAATCAAAGCAATGGTGAAAATGTGCATGTGGTGGGGGACGCCATGCGCCAAACCATGCAGGCGCATTGTGGCGTATTCCGCTTCCCAGATATGCTCACCAAAGGCGTTGAGAAAATCAAGGAGGTCGCGTTGCGTGCAGAGCGTTTAGAAATCAAGGACAAGAGCAAAGTGTTCAACACCGCGCGGATCGAAGCGTTGGAACTGCAAAATCTGATTGAGGTGGCGGTGGCGACGATGGTGTCAGCTGAGAATCGCAAAGAAACGCGCGGGGCCCATGATCGCGCCGATTTCCATGACCGCCCTGGGTTCGTTAATGGCCGCGATGACGCGAATTGGCTCAAGCACTCGCTTTGGTACAAGGGCACCGACAAAATCGAGTACAAGCCCGTGAATTTGAACCCCTTGACGGTCGAGTCATTTGCGCCGAAAGCTCGCACCTACTAGCTCGCAACTTCTAGGACGCGACCAAGAACGCTTAGGCCCGCCCCATATTAATTTTCGATAACCCAATCGACCAAAAATTAGATAGGCATCACGAAATGAAATTCAAAATTCTTCGCTACGATCCTGATCAAGACCAGAAGCCGTATTTCAAAGAATATGACCTGGCACTCGAGCCCTCCGACCGCATGCTCCTCGATGCGCTGATTCGCATTAAATCGATTGACGATACCTTGGCGCTGCGTCGCTCATGCCGCGAAGGTGTGTGTGGTTCGGATGCCATGAATATCAACGGTAAAAACGGGTTGGCATGTGTCACCAAAATTTCTGATCTGAAGGAGCCGGTGGTATTGAAGCCGTTGCCCGGCCTGCCCATCATTCGCGATTTGATCGTCGATATGACGCAGTTTTTCAAGCAATATCATTCGATCAAGCCGTTCGTTATCAATCACGATACGCCGCCGGAAACCGAGCGCCTGCAAAGCCCGACCGACCGCTTGGAATTGGACGGTTTGTATGAATGTATTTTGTGCGCCTGTTGTTCCACGGCCTGCCCATCATTCTGGTGGAATCCGGACAAGTTTGTCGGCCCCGCAGGACTATTGGCGGCCTATCGTTTCATTGCCGATACCCGCGATCAGGCGACGAACGAACGCCTCGACAACCTCGAAGATCCGTATCGTTTATTCCGCTGCCATACGATCATGAATTGCGTCGATGTCTGCCCGAAAGGATTGAATCCATCACTGGCGATCGGCAAGATTAAAGAGATGATGGTGAAGCGCGGTGTTTAGGAAATTTTTATGAATACGACGGTAATTGATGATCGCCGCCTAGATCGCCTGCGCTGGAAAGCGCGCAGGGGTTTATTGGAAAACGACTTGTTGTTGACCAAGTTTTTGAATGCGGAATTAACCAGCTTGAGCGAGGTCGACTTGAGCGCGCTGGATCAGCTGCTGCAGTTGGGTGACAACGATTTGCTCGACGTATTGATGGGCCGCAAGCCAAGTTCCAACGTGGTAACAGCGGCGTTAGTGGTGCGCATTCAAAGCGCGTAACAGCATAGATACAATAAATTTTGCAGTTTGGGCGGATGAACTTTTTCGGAGAATAAAAGCATGGACGCAAAAGGCAAAGCAGTTCTGACGTTGGCGGATGGCAGATCTATTGATCTGCCGGTCTACGGCGGCTCTCAAGGTCCCGATGTGCTGGACATTCGCAAGCTTTATGGCCAGACGGGTATGTTCACTTACGACCCTGGCTTCATGTCCACGGCATCGTGCAATTCGAATATCACATTCATTGACGGCGACAAAGGTGAGTTGCTGTATCGCGGCTACCCAATTGAACAGCTGGCAACGCAATGCGACTTCATGCAGGTTTGCCATTTGCTGTTGTACGGTGATTTGCCTAATCCGGCGCAACGTCTCGATTTTGTCAGCCGCGTGACCAATCACACCATGGTCCATGAACAGATGCAGTTTTTCTTGCGTGGATTCCGCCGTGATGCGCATCCAATGGCGGTTATGACTGGATTGGTCGGCGGGATGTCTGCGTTTTACCCGGATTCGATGAATCTGCATGACGCGCATCAGCGCGATATTTCAGCAATTCGCTTAATTGCGAAGCTGCCCACTTTGACCGCGATGGCCTACAAATATACGGTCGGTCAGCCGTTGGTCTACCCGAGCAACAATCTATCGTACACATCGAATTTTATGCGCATGATGTTCGCGGTGCCCGCCGAAGAATACAAAGTCAATGACGTGCTGACCCGCGCGCTGGATCGCATCTTCATTCTGCATGCAGATCACGAACAAAACGCTTCTACGTCGACCGTACGTTTGTGCGCCTCCAGCGGCACCAACCCATTTGCGGCAATTGCGGCCGGCGTGGCGTGTCTGTGGGGCCCGGCGCATGGCGGTGCAAATGAAGCCGCGTTGAGCATGCTTTACGATATTCAGCGCGACGGCGGCTTGCCAAAAATTGGTGAATTTATTGCCAAGGTTAAAGATAAAGACTCAAACGTTCGCTTGATGGGTTTCGGACATCGCGTTTATAAAAACTACGATCCGCGTGCCAAGCTGATGCGCGAAACCTGCTACGAAGTACTCAATGAATTGGGGCTACAGGAAGACCCACTATTCAAACTCGCGATGGCGCTGGAAAAAATTGCGCTGGAAGATGAATATTTTGTTAGCCGCAAGCTATACCCGAACGTAGATTTTTACTCGGGCATTGTGCAGAAAGCGCTCGGCATTCCGGTGCCGTTGTTTACCGCTATTTTCGCCTTGGCGCGCACCGTGGGCTGGATTGCGCAGCTCAATGAAATGATTGCCGATCCTGAGCAAAAAATTGGTCGTCCACGCCAGCTTTACGTTGGTGCACCACGTCGCGATATTGACAAAAGCAAATTATAAACCCCAGCGTTGGGGCGGGGGTTGAGCGAATTCTGGCTCATAAGCCCCGCCCGTAAATGACTTTTAAAGTTTAAGCTATTTTTAGCGGACGGCTGATTCCTGATGCCGCAGCAAACGAGGTTCCATCATGATGCGTGATTTCCAGCAATCCTCCCTGTTTTTTGGTGCGAACGCGCCTTATGTTGAAGAGCTTTACGAGCAATATTTGCTTGATCC
>JBBRFJ010000189.1:0-3292 GCA_038224475.1 Burkholderiales bacterium | reverse complement strand
GCCCGCCTCATGCGCCAGCAGCCATCGTTTGATCGCTAGCGGATCGTCGTCTTTGCCGCCCATGAATCCGCCCAAACCATTCGCCGCCGTAATGCGATGACAAGGCACTACGATCGGCACAGGATTTTTGCCACAAGCGGTACCGACCGCGCGCGGCGACGAGTCAATGTCAGCCGCCAAATCGCCGTACGTTCTGGTCTTGCCGGCAGGAATTTTTTGCATCGCGTGCCACACATCGAGCTGGTGTTTACTGCCGCTCAGCTTGACCGGCAGATCAAATTTATAGCTCGGCTTGTCCAGATAAATCATCAGCTGCACCGTGACTAGATGTGCAATCGTATTGAGCACCGGCGATTTTGCGCTGACGTTAGTGGGCAAAAAGTGAATGGCCAGTAAATGCGTATCGTTGCAGATCACGCCGAGTGTGGCGAACGGCGCTTTGATACGCGCACTATATTCGTCAACGGGTCTCATGCCGCCAACGCTTGCAATTCCGCGATGATCGCATCCGGCAGCTCGATCCCGTCCCGACGCGCGGTTTCGCGATTCTCAAAACGACGATAGCCCGGCAAACGTACACCGTCATCGGCCAGCATTGCGCCCACCAACGCCTCGATGCGATGGTTGTAAATTTCACTGCCCGCGAGCGCACCGGGGTCAATCGCCAAAAACCCTTGGCCGAGCCGCGCGTTATTGCCGGTCGCGTTGAAAAATGAATCTATCTCATAGCCAAACGCAGCGCCAGTCAATGCGACTGCCAGCAGCTCAATCATCAGCGCCAACATCGCACCTTTAACGCCGCCCGCCGGCATCAAGCTGCCGTGAATGCCCTCGTTCGCATCCGTCGTGGGATTGCCATGACGATCCAGTGCCCAGCCGAGTGGTATCGCCTGCTTATCGCGCGCGGCCAGCATCAGCTTGCCTTTCGCGACCTCGGTCAATGCCAGATCCACCAAGACGGGCCATTGTCCGTGGCGCGGAAACGCGGCGGCAATTGGGTTGGTGCCAAAGATCGGCCGCTTGCCACCCCAAGCGTTCATCGCGGCCGGTGAATTACCAAATGCAACTGACACCAATCCCGCCTCGGCGAGCGGTTCCAAATGAAAGCTGGTCATGCCGTTGTGATTTGAATTGGTGATGCCCACATAAGCCACACCGAATTGTCGCGCGCGTTTGATAAGCTCGGCGACGGCCATTTCGCAGGCGGGATATGCCAAGCCATTGCCCGCATCGATTAGGCACGCGCCGCCGCGTTCATGCGCCACCTTAGGTGCCGCATCGCCGACCACGCGGCCGTTAAGCAGATGCGCCACGTAATGCGGCGTGCGTGAAACGCCATGCGTAGCAATGCCCTGCTCATCAGCGGCGACCAACGCTCGCGCGGCAGACGCGGCAGCCGCTTTTGATGCACCCGCGTGGGTGAGTGCGCGAACGACAAGCTCCTGCAAATCGTCAGATTTCAATAGGGGCATTTTCTATTGTTTCAGTGGGGAACGGCCTGATGTGCAGTCTGGCGGGCACGCCAACGGTTAGGCGCTTTCATAAAGCCGGGTCAATACAAACTCGCGATGACCCAATGCTTCGGCCGAGGTGAGCCGCCCATTCGCGGTTTTCAACATGCTGTCTAAAAGCTTGTCGCCCGCTTGGCTCATATTGATTTCACGGCGCAATAGGCCAGAGGTATCCACATCGATATGCTCCGGCATTTCTTTCACGGTGCGGGGATTGGCGCAGATTTTTATCACCGGCAAAATCGGATTACCGATCACGTTGCCCTGACCGGTGGGGAAGAAATGCACGACATAACCGGCGGCTGCGCACAGCGTCACCATCTCTGCGGCCGCGCTCGACGAGTCCATAAACCAAAGCCCGGCATGAGTGGGCGCTTCCGCTTTATCCAGCACGCCATCAACAATACATTTCTTGCCGATTTTTTGAATGTTGCCCAGCGCTTTTTCTTCAATCGTGGTCAATCCACCTTCGATGTTGCCCTTGGTCGGTTGTGATTCTGAAAGGTCACTTGTCTTGTGATCGTCAATCACTTTTTGGTATCGATCAAATACAAACTGGAATTTTTTGCGTACCTCATCATTGCGGCAGCGCGCGGCCACCAGATGCTCGCCGCCGGTAAGTTCGGTGGTCTCGCCGAACACCAGCGTGGTGCCGAGCGGATAAAGCTTGTCGAACGCATCGCCGACCGTCGGGTTTGCGCCGCAGCCGGATGTGGTGTCCGATTCGCCGCATTTGGTCGAAACCCAAAGCTCGCCGATATTGCAGATCTCACGCTGTTTTTCAGACGCCGCCTGCACAAACTCTTTCGCGCGGTGTGACGCATTCATGATCGTTTTTAGATCGCCATTGCGCTCAATCGCAAAGCCCTCGCAGGGCTTGCCGGTTTTGCGAATGCCCTCGACAATTTTGCCGGTCCAGCCCGGCTCAATACCGATCACGATGACCGCGGCCACGTTCGGGTTTGAGCCGGTGCCGATGAGGGTTCGAAAATGTAAATCCAAATCTGCGCCGAATTGCAGCCGGCCATACGGATGCGGAATCGCCATCGTGCCCTTGATGTTGTTGGCGACCGCCTCGCAAGCCGCGTTCGATAAATCATCCACGGGCAAAATAATGATGTGATTGCGCACGCCGACGCGGCCGTTTTCGCGGCGATAACCGAGGAAAGTGGTGTTCGAAGAAATCATGAGAGTCTCGCTGAAAATAGGATTACTAAATTTAAGACTTGTGGTCGCTAAATTCGGGTTGACAGTGTGAACGTCGTAACCCGCTTTAAATCAACAAACCCCAGCATTCACGGGCTTGTTGAGACATAAACGCCCCAAGCACACCGTCTTTATTAGGGTTTTAAAAACGATTCACCAGCGTTTTGTCTTCACGTTATGCACGTGTAAATGCTCGCCCACACCAATCGGCGCAATCGTTTTGCCAATATCTACGCCGTATTTGATCACGGTGTCGCCCGCACTCAGCGGCTTGATGGCGAGCTTATGGCCGATCGGAATATCCTGACGCGCGGCGAATTCGAGCGTCTTGTCCTGATCCATCACCCAACCGATCAATGTGTCGCCTGACTTAACGCCCTCTACCACCACGACTCCTGCGGAATCGCCTTCGTCATGCACGACGAAATGAATCATTCGGTTCTCCTTCTTCATGTGAATTTCAATTTCAGCATGACAGTTTAAGCCCATGACCAATGGCGCGACAATGTGTGCTGCTATCGTCAACATCGCAAAGATTGAGTTCTTGCTGTTCGGTGCCCACCAACGGCTTCGAT
>JBBRFJ010000188.1:0-3336 GCA_038224475.1 Burkholderiales bacterium | reverse complement strand
GGCTTGACCCAAGCCAAGCTTAACAAAATCCAGTACAAACATAACCATACCCCACGCAAATGCCTTGGCTTCCTTACCCCGTACGAGGTAGCATTCAACTGCCCTCCGCTTCTCGCCTTTCGAACTTGAATCTAGGTTTTTGGCTGGCGACGCGCTTTGGTATTAGGCCTTAGATCAACGACCGCCTACCAGCATTTCCGCTTGGCGCATTTCTCCTAGAAAAAACCCTCTTGCACTAGAGTTGCTAGCTGGCAAACATAACTGTTCCCAAAGCATACAAACGTTCATGCCCAAAAGGCATAAGCAATTTTCAGACGGCCTTTGGTGACAGGGGGATAATCAAGAGGTAGATGACGACGCAAGCGACACAGCACAGATGTCGCCGCAAAGCTGGACAAAGTCGTCCGGCCACTCACGAGGAGAGATATCATGAACGCACGCGCGAACATAGACCATGACGTCGCTGCCAGCGGCACAAACACCAGCACACCGCCTAGCCAACATCGCAAATTGCTCGCTTGGGTCGCTGAAGTTGCCGCTTTGACGCAGCCTGATTGTATTTACTGGTGCGATGGCAGCGACGCAGAATACAAGCGTCTTTGCGGCGAGCTGGTGGCGTCCGGAACCTTAAAAAAATTGAACGAAGCGTTACGCCCGAATTCGTATCTAGCGTGCTCGGACCCGAGCGATGTGGCGCGGGTGGAGGATCGCACGTTTATCTGCTCTGAGCGCCAAGAAGACGCAGGCCCGACCAACAATTGGATGGCGCCGGCCGAGATGCGCGAAACATTGAGCGGCCTGTTTGCTGGCTCGATGCGCGGCCGCACCATGTATATCGTGCCATTCAGCATGGGCCCACTCGGCTCGCCCATCGCGCATATTGGCGTGGAGATTTCCGATTCGGCCTATGTTGCGGTCAACATGAAGTTGATGACGCGCATGGGCCGCGAGGTGCTCGATGTATTGGGCGATGACGGCGCGTTTGTCCCGGCGCTGCATTCCGTCGGCGCGCCTCTGGCGGCTGGCAGCAATGCAGGCCAAAAAGATGTCCCATGGCCTTGCAATAAGGATCGCAAATACATCGTGCATTTTCCAGAGACGCACGAAATCTGGTCTTATGGCTCAGGCTATGGCGGCAATGCTTTGTTGGGTAAGAAGTGTTTCGCGTTGCGCATCGCGAGCGTGATGGGCAAGCAGCAGGGCTGGTTGGCCGAGCATATGCTGATCCTCGGCGTAAAAACACCGCAGGGAAAAAAGCACTACATCACTGCCGCCTTTCCATCGGCCTGCGGAAAAACCAATTTCGCCATGCTGATCCCGCCCTCTTCATTCAAACAAGCGGGCTGGGAAGTAACGACCGTGGGCGACGATATTGCGTGGATTAAACCCGGCGCAGACGGGCGTCTTTATGCCATCAATCCCGAAGCTGGATTTTTTGGCGTTGCACCGGGAACCTCTTATGAGACCAATCCAAATTGTATGGATTCAATGAAATCGAACACGATTTTTACCAACGTCGCGCTGACGCCGGACGGCGATGTGTGGTGGGAAGGCATGACCAAGCAGCTGCCCGCAAAATTGATCGATTGGCAAGGGCGCGATTGGACACCAGATTGTGGTCGACTGGCAGCGCACGCTAATGCGCGGTTTACCGTCGCCGCCAAGCAATGTCCATCGCTCGATGCAGACTGGGATAACCCTGAAGGTGTGCCGATTGCCGCGATGATTTTTGGCGGACGACGTTCCAGTACGGTGCCACTGATCACCGAAGCGGCAAACTGGAATGAAGGCGTTTACATGGCGGCCACGCTGGGCTCCGAGACCACTGCCGCGATCACCGGCCAAGTCGGCGTGGTGCGTCGCGACCCATTCGCGATGATCGCTTTTTGCGGGTACAACATGGCAGATTATTTTGGCCATTGGGTGCAGATGGGCAATAACCTGGGCGCAAACGCACCGAAAATTTTCTGCGGCAACTGGTTCCGCAAAGATGAAAGCGGCAAATTTATCTGGCCCGGTTTTGGCGACAATATGCGCGTGCTGAAATGGATTATCGAGCGGGTTGAGGGCAAGGCAAATGCCGAGAAAACCCCGCTCGGATTTATTCCAAAATACGCCGATCTCGACTGGACTGACTCCTCATTTCCCCAAGAAAGCTTTGAGGCCATTACGACCGTGAATCCCACCGAGTGGAAGCAGGAATTAACGCTGCACGATGAATTGCTGAAAAAACTTGCGCATCGTTTACCGGTAGAACTGTCACAACGGTATCAAACGCTGGCAGGATTGTTTTGACCCAGCTCTAGCGAAACTTACCCTCCATTGCGATGCGCCCTCGCCGTGAATCCCACCGCACCCAGCTTCGCCACAATCTCGTCGACATGCGCGGCGTTACGGGTTTTCAGCACCAACTCGACTTCGGCGCTCTGCACCGATAGATTGGTGAAGGTGCGCTGATGGTGAACTTCTTCGATGTTGGCATTTGCATCGGCGATGACGGTGGTGATTTTGGCGAGTGCTCCGGGAAGGTCGCGGAGCTCGACCTTGATCCGCGCCAGCCGACCCGAGCGCACCATGCCGCGCTGAATAATTTCGGCGAGCATTAGCGGATCAATATTGCCGCCGCACAACACCAAGCCGACGTGTTTACCGACAAACCGTTCACGATATTGCATCATCGCGGCGAGTGATGCCGCACCGGCACCTTCGACCACTGTTTTCTCGATTTCGAGCAGCATGACGATCGCCTCCTCGATATCGCCTTCATCGACCAGCACAATATCGCCGACCAGCTTTTTCACAATATCGAGGGTTATTTTTCCAGGTTCGCGTACCGCTATTCCCTCGGCAATGGTCGATGTTCCGAAGGCGGCAGTTTCACCTTTCATCGCCGCCAGCATCGAGGGAAAGCGCGATGTTTCCACGCCTAATATTTCGATATCCGGCTTGAGCGCTTTTGCCGCAATTGCCATACCGCTAATCAAGCCGCCGCCGCCGACGGCAATGCACAGCATATCGAGTTGCGGCTGCGCTTCCAACATTTCGAGCGCAATCGTGCCCTGCCCGGCGATCACTTTTTCGTCGTCGTAGGGATGCACGAAAGTTAGGTCACGCTGATCCGCCAATTGAAACGCATGCGCCTTAGCCTCGTCAAAATCATCACCAAACAACACCACTTCCGCGCCGTGGCGGCGGGTCATATCGACTTTCACGTTCGGCGTAAACCGCGGCATCACAATCACGCTTGGTATGCCCATCCGCGTGGCGTGGTGCGATACGCCCTGCGCATGGTTACCCGCGCTAGCCGCGATCACGCCTGCCTTGCGCTGCGCAGCG
>JBBRFJ010000187.1:0-3419 GCA_038224475.1 Burkholderiales bacterium | reverse complement strand
GCCGGAAGCCGGAATCGAACCGGCACGATGTTGCCACCGCGGGATTTTGAGTCCCGTGCGTCTACCAGTTCCGCCATCCCGGCACGGTTTACTGCTTTGGTAGAACTTTAAGCGAACAGAATTATAGCGTAGTCTTGCTGCTTTTCCGAGCCCGATTTTTTGGGTCAATCTTATCTAAGGCAAGTTCTGAGCAATGAAACTGAGCGATTTTGACTATTACCTCCCCGAAGAATTGATTGCGCAGCACCCCCCTGCCACACGCACCGCGAGTCGTTTGCTGCATCTTGACGGCATGACGGGCAACATTCGGGATGGCCAATTTAGCGATATTGGCCGCTTGTTTCGATCGGGCGATGTCATCGTATTTAACAACACAAAGGTCATTAAGGCGCGCCTGCACGGGCGCAAGGAAACCGGCGGATCGGCAGAGGTTTTGGTTGAACGGATATTGGAAAACAATTCGATAAAAACAAATAAAGCGCTGGCGCATATCCGCGCTAGTAAGTCGCCCAAGCCAGGGTCAAAGATCGTTTTCACGGGCAACATAAAGGCCACGATGGTAAAACGCGTTGACGATTTGTTTGAGCTACATTTTGACGATGATCGAAGCGTCTATGACGTGCTAAATCATCACGGCGAAGTCCCGCTTCCTCCCTACATTACCCATTTGCCAAACGAAGCCGATGAATCACGTTACCAAACCGTCTATGCAAAACATATGGGTTCAGTCGCAGCGCCGACCGCGGGACTACATTTTGATGAACCGTTGTTGAATCAAATTCAAGCGGCTGGCGTGACCTTGGCCTACGTGACCTTGCATGTCGGCGCCGGGACTTTTCAGCCGGTGCGCGATGACGATATCTCAAAACATATCATGCACAGCGAACGCTACCACGTGCCGCAGGAAACAGTGGACGCGATTAGCAATGCGAAGGCGGCCGGCGGGCGCGTCATTGCGGTGGGCACGACCAGTATGCGCACGCTGGAAGCCGCATCAAGCGGTGGCGTGTTGTATGCACACGAAGCTGAGACGCAAATATTTATCAAGCCCGGCTACCAATTCAAAACGGTTGATCGGCTTATCACTAATTTTCATTTGCCAAAATCAACACTGATGATGCTGGTCGCTGCTTTTGCGGGGCTCGACAATATGGCCGATGCCTACCGCCACGCGGTGGAAAATCGCTACCGGTTTTTCAGCTACGGAGATGCCATGTTGATCGAAAAAAACGGTTAGCCAACAGCGGTTTTTTGCATGACGTCGAACGCCACCATCCTCCAGCCTCGTCCCTGACGCCGCACTCGGCCGAGGCGGATTTGAAAAATATCAGCCCGCGTTTCGCCACCAAAACGCATCGTCAATAACGGCGACGACTTTTGGACAGCGTCGCTTAGCACCAGAGAGTCGGCACTTCCGTATGCCGAGTTACCGGATAATAAAATTGCATTTATGTTGATATTTTGTTGCGCAATATCTTCATTTTTAGCAGATGTATATTGAAGATCAAGGCGCGCAAGCAGCGGGCACCGGGACAAAAAGTTAACCCCGATAATCGTTGAATTGCGCTCAGCTCCGGCTTTTGCAATCGTCTTTCGGACGATCACACCGAGAGAAAGCGGATAGCCCGCACCGAAGCGCACGGCAACGAGATCATTCACGCTGACATCCACCGCGGCGGCGGCAGGTACGGCAAAACCAACGCCGGTTTCACTAACATCGAGTACGCTCAGATTGAGGACATTAAGCGCTGCACCCGAGGCGGAATTTGTCGCATCGACATTATTCTGATTTTTACTACCCGCCTCGCCAGTTTTATTTAACGCTAAATTGGCGGGCTGGTCGCTCAGCCCAGCCGCGGTGATATCGTCAAGCCCCAAATAAACATCCGCCACAACATCAGTTTGCGGTGAAAAGCGCTTACTTTTGACGAGGATGTTTTGCTCCAGCATCATTAATTCGCGCTCAAGAAAATCGATCACCCCCACATGCTCATCAACACGAAACGCCATGCCGATACCCCAGCCGGGGAAAAGTACTCCGCGGTGGAAGCTCTGGATGGCGCGCTCCAGCTGGTACTGCAAGGGCATCAACGACAAGTAAAAGTCCGCGGGTTGGCCGACCTCGTAACGCGTCAGTCCGTGTGTCTCACTGTTGGTATCAATTGACAACAATAGCGTGGCGTCAGTGGTAGACGGATTCGTTGATAACCACAATGCGCTCATCCAGGTAATGAGCCAGTTATCCAATATTTCGTGGCGCGGCGGGGAAAGATTGCCGCTCCCAAAACGCTCCAGTAATAGTGTTCTTGCGTAAAGGGCCTCCACGGTCGTCTCAGTTCGCTGTCCTTCCACGCTCACTTCAAGAATGTGGTCGGATATTTTATATTCCAATGCGCTTTTAAAAACCTGATGAAGAATGCCGCGTGGCGCGATTGTTCGCTGGCCGGCAATTTGCCGCCACTTACTCGCATGGCCGCGCAACAAAATGCTATATGCCCATGCGCTCCCCGCATGTTTGATCGATTCATGGCGAAGCGCTGCAGGCGCTGAAGGCATTACACGTTCGGTCACCAGACGCGCCATTCTTGCCAACAAATCGTAACGGGCGGCATACCATTCACACAGGCCAATTTCATCCGTTGTATGCGCCGCGCTCGATAACAGCAGACGCTCTCGCTCTTCTCGCGTGCGCGCTTCAAATTCGATGACAGCTTGCTCGATCTGATCTGCCGCGGCCACCAGCGCAAAACGATTCAGCATGCTTTCCAGACTTAGCTGCTTCGCCATCAACTGTTCGCGGATCCTGTGCCCCTGTTGACTTGCAGGGGTTGTACTGACGCTGTCTGCTGGGTTCGATCCCATATTTCTGCGGGTTATCGGTTCAGGTGCGACATAGTGGCGTGGTGGAGGTGTGCGTGAAATTGTCTTTGCAACACATCGTTTTTAGCGCTGTCTGCGGGCACACTCCAGTTAGGCAACCCTTGCAGCTCAGGTGCATTGACCATCGCCGGATCGTTGGGCACCAGTTCACGACGCATGGCGCTGAGTATCGGTAACACCGGATCGCGGGTAAACTCGGCCACGAAGGCCAAAATGAGTTCAGTGAAGCGGGCCGCATCGCGATGCAAAAAACAAAGTTCAATCAACGCCAGCCATAACGCGCGCTGCGACTGATCTTCCTCGATAGCAATGCGAATTAACTCGATCGCACGTCGCGGCTGCTCGTCATCAAACAATTCTCGTGCGTATCTAATTACCTTGTCGCTATCACGCAAATCGTGGCGTGGATCTGAAAATGCTGGAAAGCGACTGGTCACATAGTGATCATGTAAACGCCGGCGAATGGGGTATTCGCTGAATTGATTCGCGCTGTTTAGATTGGGCGTAAACGCCGCGTAAAAACCTGAATACGAGCCCGG
>JBBRFJ010000186.1:0-3435 GCA_038224475.1 Burkholderiales bacterium | reverse complement strand
TGACGTAAATATGACAATTGCGGAAACGATGCTCAACTGAGATTATGCAAGCCGCCGTGTTGTTCGGAATACTCTGGGAGATGTGCTGTGAACGCGATAAAAAAAGCTGCCAAATATATTTACAAGAATTCGGAAGCACCTGGTGCGCGCGTGCTCACTAATCTGGCGAGAGCCATCGAAACCAACGAGCCTTACGCTCTCGCGCCATTGTTTGATCTAAGCCAGGAAGAATTTCAGCTGGCATTGGGGATGATTAAAGATTGGCGTGTAGACCGCCACTACCTGTCGAAGCTTCGCATGCTCGAACTCGGTGAGATGGAAACGCTGGGCTTGTCTGAATCTCGTTAACTGAAACTGAAATTTTTTCTGTGCGGGCGCGATCGGATATTCATCTGTCGCGCCCGTTTATTTTTGCGGATGGGTAATGGTAATGGGTGATGTTGATCAATGGCGTCGCCGTGGTGTGTTGTTATTCTGAACAAAGAAATGCGCAATTGGCGTCGAGAAGACTCTGCGAAAGAATGTGAAGAGTAAGAAGCACTTTCCAGAGCAATCAGTGCTTCCGAGGTGCAAAATAAATCAAAAAATGGTCTTGTAAAACATTCTGAGGAGAATGAAATGAAAAATAACGATATCCAGCTTGACAACCTTCAAAATTTGCAAAGAAGGCATGCGCTGATGGCGGGCAGCGTGGTTTCGTTCGCTTCCTTGGCCGCACTGAGCGGTTGCGCCACATCATCGGGAGCGGCAGCGACAAGCTCCGGCAAACCGGTCTTTGATGTCGCCGCCGTGACGGTACCGATTGTAGGGTCGGGCGATGTTTTTCCAATTCGTCGCATTTATTGCATTGGCCGCAATTACGCAGCTCACGCGCGCGAAATGGGCTCGGACCCTACCCGTGAGCCGCCGTTCTTTTTTCAAAAGCCAACGGATGCGATTCAATATATTCCAGCGGGAACAGTCATGGATCACCCGTATCCCTCGCTGACTAAAAATTATCATTACGAGGTTGAGCTAGTTGCGGTACTCCGTTCAGGTGGGCGTGACATTCCGATCAACAAGTCCCTCGATCTGGTGTACGGATATGCACTGGGTTTGGACATGACCCGCCGCGATTTGCAACGCGGCATGGGCGACCAGAAAAAGCCGTGGGAAATCGGCAAGAGTTTCGATATGTCAGCACCCATCGGGCCGATTCATCCGGTCGCGAGTGTGGGTCATTTCAAAGATGGCGCGATCAGCTTAAAGGTGAATGGCGACGTCAAGCAAAGCGCCAACCTGAATCAAATGATCTGGAGCGTGGCCGAGCAGATTTCGAAGTTATCCGAAGCTTTTGAGCTTAAAGCAGGCGACATCATTTTTTCCGGAACGCCTGAAAATGTTGGGCCGGTGGTTAAAGGCGATGTGATCGAATGCAGTATTGATAAATTGCCGAAACTGAGTGTGCGGATTGTTTGATTGACCGCCGTCACAACTTCGTCGGCGTTTATGTCCAACATCTCGTTTCGTACCAACAGTACGATCTGGCAGTGACTGATGACAAGATGCCCGAAATGTACGTGCGGGATTTTGGAAGATCAGTATGAAAGGTACGCCCTGATCCGCCCCTGTACTTGCATCCGGCTATACGACGGGCGCTCGCGACTTGATTGATAAACCTAGCGTGGTGGACGTTTTGCACCAAGCTGTTATACGGCAGCGGCAAATTATTGCCGATTAGTTGACGTGTAATTGCAGTTTGGGGGGGCGATTCGTGCCTCCCAAAGGCTGGACGAGCCGCCTCCCGCAAAGCGGGTGAGCCGAGTCTCATTAGTCCTATGTGCGTTGACGAACCTAGTGAGTCGAGCTTGACAATTTTGTCTATATTGACAATGATTTCACTATTATCTTAAGTGTTTTCCCCGTATTCGGATGAGGTGGTGTTATCGTATTTATTTTGTTTCCCACCGTCAGGCGAAATGAAAAAGACGCTAAAAAAAGTGAGCCGACCGTATGATAAGCCTGCGCACCCGTCTGGTGTTATTGGTATTTGTTGCGCTACTGCCAACCTTCCTGCTGGTAATTTATAACGCGCATATAAATCAGCAGGAGAGTCTGGAACGTGCCAGCGAAAGTTTGCTTGCCCTCACGCGAATGGCGGATTTGAGTCAAGAACGATCTGTCGAGGGAGCACGCCAACTACTCACGGCTATCACCAGCGGCCCATCCCTGAAAAATCGTGAACTGAACGCGCTGTGTGTGGCGTTTTTGCGGAACATTGGCGAAAGTTATCCGATATACGCTACCTTGGGTTTGCTCGATCTTGACGGCAATCTGGTTTGTAATTCGGTCAACGCAAGTTCTGCAAAAGGCGGCGCTGATCGCACCTATTTCAAGGACGCTCTCGCGACAAAAGCATTTGCGATCGGCGAGTATCAGGTCGGGCGCGCCACCGGTGTGCCGTCGATACATGCTGCAATGCCGGTGCTGGATAACTCAGGCAATCCCAGCGGTGTTGCTTTTGCGGCCCTGAGTCTTGCCAAACTTTCGTTTGGCAGCGACATTGTCCTGCCGCCAGATGTCGACCTGGCGCTGACCGATCGAAATGGAATCATCTTGGCGACCTCGCCGCCGCGACTTGAGCAAATTGGGCAAAAGTATCGCGACGAGGCGCTTTTTGGTGCCATGAAGGCGGTTCCCTCTGGCGTTTTCGAGGCAAAGGGTCCAACCGGGATAGAAAAGTTTTACTCGGTCGCGCCTGTTGGCGATTTCTCACGGCCGGGGTTGTTCGTCATTGCTAGTGTCCCGCGCGGCAACATCATTGCGCCGTTGAAGCGTAGTTTAACGGTGTCACTTTCCGTACTAACGCTGTTGACGGGGCTCGGTTTACTGGCGGCGCAATGGCTTGGCAGCCGCATGATTGTTGCCCCCGCCCGGCGGCTACTGACGCAAATGCATGAGCTGGTAGGAGACGTGAGCGTTCGCAGGGACGCGCCAATACATAGCCATGATGAGATGAGCGAGCTGTCGCACACCTTCGGCCGGGCGGCCGAGATTCTGAAAGCGCGCGAGGCAGAGCGCAATAGTAGCGAGAATTTATTGAGAAAGTCACAAGAACGCCTGCTCGCCGCACAACGGATTGGGAAAATTGGCAATTGGGAGCTTGATATTGGTGCGAATCATCTCTGGTGGTCCGATCAGGTCTATGAGATTTTTGGCCTGCGCCGCGATTTGTTCGATGCGAAATACGAAGGCTTTTCCAATCATGTCTTTCCAGCAGATTCTGACCGGGTCGAGGCGGCCACAAAAAACCTGCTGGCGGCTGAAGGCGTGCTTGATATTGAGCATCGAATTATCACGGGCAGTGGCGAGGTGCGCTGGGTGCATGAGCGGGGAGAGCGGGTTCTCGACGCTGACGACAGGCTGGTAAAACTATCTGGCACGGTTCTGGACATC
>JBBRFJ010000185.1:0-3502 GCA_038224475.1 Burkholderiales bacterium | reverse complement strand
TGGTAACGTTGTGTTGGGGTGAGGGGTTTCAATGCGGTTTCTCCTTTTGTCTTAGCAACTCAAGGGTACCGCAATAGATACTTCTCACCCCTTCCGATTCAACCTGAGGTGCGACAAGTCGAACGCCCGGATTCTTTTATGGTCCGAACGCCCCGCCAAAGCTAGGGTTTACGTTTTTGACTGTGCAGAATGCCTTTGCACCTCCAAAGGGCTTGGTCTAACGCCTGAATTGCTTATCTTTCGAAATAATCGTGAGGTCAACGAAGCTGGAGCCGTTGTGATTGGTGGGTGAAAAATCGACCTTGAATCCACCCAAGTCGATCACTTCAGAATTTGCGAGTGCATCGACGAGTGCTTCGCGGGACAAATTGGTGCCCGCTTTTCTTAATCCCACGACCAAGATTTTCGCGGCGATATAACCTTCGAGTGAGGTGAATGAATATTTTGCCTCGCTACCCATCAGTTTCTGATATTCGCTGACTACTTTTGCGTCTGTTGACCACGGAAACGGTACAACTTGAGAGATTTGTGCGCCGCGCGATAATGGTCCGAGTTCATCGGCTAACGCCTTTGAGCCCACAAAGCTCACATTCCAGAACAGTGGAAACTTGCCTGCTCGTTGCGTCTCTCGAATAAATGCGGCACAGCTTTTATAAGCACTGATCATTACGATTGCGGTGGGATCGGCCTTCACCATCGTTTTAACGGCATCGCCGACGTCGACTGTATTGCGTTCGACTGTTGCCAGTGCGGTGATGGGCAGGTTGCGTTTTTTCATGGCGCGTTCCATCCCTGCCAGCCCGGCTTTACCGTACGCATCGTTCTGGTAGAACACAGCAATATTTTTGACGCCCTGCGATGCCAGATTTTCAACAATGCGCTCGGTCTCATCAAAATAGCTGGCGCGGACATTAAAAATATAGCGATTAAACGGCTCTCGCAGGCTTTGCGCGCCTGTAAACGCGCCGATGAAGGGAACCTTGGCCTCGGTGAAAAGTGGCAGGGCTGCGTTCGATGTCGGCGTGCCGACATAGCCGAATAACGCCAGTACTTTTTCGTCGTTGATCAATTTTTGCGTGTTGGTTTTGGCGCGATCCGGCTCGTAACCATCGTCTAGTGATATTAGTTTTATCTTGCGACCATTGATCCCACCCGCGTCATTGACGACTTTGAAATAGGCTTCGGCACCCAGCTTCATTTCCCGGCCCAAAGCCTCGGCGGGACCAGAGAGCGCCGCCGATTGCCCGATCAGAATCGTGTCATTGGTGACGCCCTGCGCGCTTGCGCCGATGCTGAACATGGAAATTGCGCCTACGAGGCCAATATTTGCGGCGATATTTGTTGCGATCTGGGCGAATGGGACAGCATAGCTGAACAGTTTTATCTTCATATTCATCTTTGGTTTTTGGTTGTTGCCGAGAGTGATGTATTAACACCGCTATTCTGGCCCTTCATCGCTGCTTAGGTCAACGCATCAAAAAGTAAACGCAATGCCAACCTTGCAGAAATGATATGGCAACCGGCAGAGCGACGGTAGGCGCGCTCGGGAGCCGCGTGATAGGGCTACCCCGGTGTTGGACAGAGCCCGCCACGTGCTCGCTCCTAGCTCGGCGCGAAAAGCGGCCTCAATGGCTGCGGGTTTTTAGCAGGGATGCTGCACCTGCTACGCCACTGGGACCTGCAAGGGCAAGACCAGCGTCGTTATGTGCTCTGCAATCCGCTGCGCGGTTTTTTCATAGAGCGGCGGCGATGGGTGGAAACCATCCGCGGCCATTAGCGACGGATGCATCAGTCCGTGCATCGGCAGATGTGAGATCAGATTGGATCGCCTTGGATGCGTGGCCCAGCGTAGTTGCAAGGCGTTATTTTGGCGCGCCGTAAAGCCGCCATACCAGGCAAGCGGTTGTGGTAGCAACGGGAATCGTTCAACCTCGGGCAAGGCTGGAAACACCACTTTGCGAACCTGCGACCGCGCAACCAGCAGACGCACGATCTCCTGGCGTCGGCGCAGCGCCAACGGCAATGGACAATCGTTACTAATATCGTTAACACCGATGATGACGATCGCCACATCCGTTTGCGGCAGTGGGCTTTCGCGTACCAAATCAAGCAGCCCTTGTGAGGTCAGGCCGGTCTGCGCAATCAAATGCCACTGCACCGGCCGTTCAAGCCGCGTGGACAATATCCGCGCAATCCTCGAGGCCAGCGCCTCTTGCTGGGTCGGCGCGCCAACCCCGGCTGCGCAAGAGTCGCCCACAATCAAAATAGAGAGTGGTGCGGACGTTGACGTGGGGTAGGCAATCACGCCTGAACGCAAACCTTCCGGCTCGGGCATTTCCAGCGCGACCTTTCTCAGCCGTTTGGCCTGAAGGCGCAATACGGGAGCAAGAACAGGTTTTATGAGGCGAGCGACCATGCACGAACATTACATGAAAATTGGTGCGCTGCAACAACTGTTGCTAAAAATAACGCTTTTCAGATGAAGCCGAGATTACCTCGCGGTCATCCCGCAAAAAACTCTTTCACTTTATCCATGAAGCCTTTTGCACGCGGATTGTGTTTGTCACCGTCGTTTTTGTTGATCTCTTCCAACTCGCGCAATAACTCTTTTTGCCGATCGGTCAGGCGCACTGGGGTCTCGACTACGACATGGCACATCAGATCGCCTGCGGAGGTTTGCCGGATCGGCTTGATGCCTTTGCCGCGCAGCCGGAATGTTTGGCCGCTTTGGGTTTCAGCGGGGATCTTGATCTTCGCTTCGCCGTCCAGCGTGGGGATACTAATTTCGCCGCCTAGGGCAGCTACACTAAAGCTGATCGGCATTTCGCAATGCAGATCTGCACCGTTGCGCTGAAAAACGCCGTGTTCCTTTAACTGCACGACAACATACAAATCGCCCGACGGGCCGCCATTGACACCTGTCTCGCCTTCGCTCGCGAGGCGAATGCGATCACCATCATCCACCCCAGCGGGGATTTTGACCGACAGCGTTTTGTGTTTTTTGATGCGGCCCGTGCCGCTGCAAACGGTACACGGTTCCGGAATATATTTTCCTGTGCCTTTACAAGTCGGGCAGGTTTGTTGCACTGAAAAGAAGCCTTGTTGCATCCGCACCTGGCCGACGCCGCCGCAGGTGTGGCAAGTTTTTGCGCTGGTGCCTTTTTTTGCACCCGTGCCGCTGCAGGTATCGCACTCTTCAAGCGTGGGAATACGAATTTTGGTTTCGGTACCGCGAGCCGCTTGCTCCAGCGTAATCTCGAGGTTGTAACGCAAATCCGCGCCGCGATAAACCTGCGAGCCGCCGCCGCGTCCGCCGCGTCCGCCGCCAAAAATGTCGCCGAAAATGTCGCCGAACGCTTCTGAGAAACCGCCAAAGCCTTCTCCACCCGGACCGCCACCGCCAGCGTTCTGGCTAACGCCGGCGTGACCGTAGGCGTCGTAGGCGCGACGTTTTTCCGGCTCCGAAAGCATCTCGTAGGCTTCTTTCGCTTCCTTGAATTTC
>JBBRFJ010000184.1:0-3509 GCA_038224475.1 Burkholderiales bacterium | reverse complement strand
TCTGGCATGCCCACAAAACGACCAAAAATGAACTTTGCAATGGCGCAATTGAGCACACTGTCGCCTAGAAATTCCAGACGTTCATTGTGAGGCGTGCCAAAACTGCGGTGCGTTAGTGCCTGCGAGAGCAACCCTGGCAGGGCAAAATGATAACCAAGTTTGCGCTCCAACTCATCGGGCGCGGTCAACATCTCGATAATATGGTTAAGTTTTTCGTGTCGATCCCGGACGAAGCCATCGGGCCTATTTATCTGCTGTGCTGGTACTAAACTCAATCAGCAAAGTATGCCTTGGGATCAATACAATGCGGTGCGTCCAAGCAGCAGTGACCACCGTTTCGTTACCGTCTTTGGTGATCTCCAGATCTTCAGATTTCACCACTTCTGAATAGTCAGCAGACACGCGCTTGTCAAAACTTTTGCGAATCTCGGCTACGGTACCAGTTTTGACTTCGTCTGAGGTCTTCATCGTCGCAATGATTTTCTTGACAGTGAAATATTCCAGATAGGCCGGGATAATTTTAAGCGCCAGCAAAAACACCAAGCCGCATACCGCAAAAATGAAAATAAGGCTGATGAAGCTGATGCCGCGTTGCCGCTTGGCCATGGCGACATTAGTGTTCATATATGGGGAGAGTCTCATCAATAACCTCGCTCGCTAATTAATTTGGACAGACAAATTACTACTTATTCTATGGATTGACCCACGCGTTTGAGTGCGCCAAAATTCATCCAGACCAGCACCGCTTTACCAACAATATTCTCTTCTGGCACGAATCCCCAATAGCGGCTGTCATCACTATTATCGCGACTGTCACCCATCATGAAGTAATGGCCGTCAGGTACTTTGCATACCACACCATCTTCATTGTAAACACAATTCTTGTTGTACGGAAACTGCCGAACGCCCGATAACCTTATGACCGGATCACGCGGGTCGACCATCATACTATGTGGCTTTTCGCCCAGCTTTTCGGTAAATTGATCAAACTGACGCATTCCCATTCGCTCATCAACTTCAGTGAAAATTCCTGATTTTTCTGTCGTTATCAACTGACCGTTAATCGTCAGCCGCTTGTTGCGATATTCGACGGTGTCCCCCGGTGTCCCAACCACACGCTTGATGAAATCTTTGCTGGGGTTTTCAGGATAGCGAAACACCATCACGTCACCGCGCTTCGGCAAATTAATATTGACGATTTTTTTATTGATGACGGGTAGACGAATACCAAAGGTATATTTATTCACCAAAATAAAATCACCTACCAGCAACGTTGGCACCATCGAACCAGACGGTATCTTGAACGGCTCATACAAAAATGACCGAAGCAGGAACACCACCAAAATCACAGGGAAAAAACTCTTGGCCATTTCGACCACGACCGGGTCGCCAGAATCTTTTGCCCGCTTTTTGCTTAATATCAGCGCGTCAATCGCCCAGATCACACCGGTAATAACCGTCGCCAGCAAAAGCACGGTTGCGAAGCCGAGCACCTCTTTAAAGGTCAACATCGCCATCGCCACGATCGCAAAGATCGGCCATGCGATCTCAAGCCATACATTCGGATGAAGCGAATCTTCGTTACCCGCTATCGAAGCGACAACGACGGGCTTCCGAAAAAACCCTATAACGATAACAAGCCCACGAATGGCTAATGCAGCCCAACCGATTATTTCCCAAGTCATTTATTTTCCTTAAGCCTGGTGAATGTTGGCCCGCTAAAGTCCAACGACCCAGCTTATTTTGTTGATTCGTAGCGCGCTAGAGTCATCCGACGAATACCCGTTAATGCAACATTAACGATCACAACCATCGATAGTCGAAAAAATCCCCTCTCAAACCAACGCTTTTTAGGACGTGGTTTTTGGCGACTAAATTTGCAAAATCGCCAGAAATGCCTCTTGCGGAATTTCTACGCTACCCACTTGCTTCATTCGCTTTTTACCGGCTTTTTGCTTTTCTAAAAGCTTGCGCTTCCGCGAAATATCGCCACCATAACATTTTGCCAAGACATTTTTGCGCAGTGCTTTTACATTCTCGCGCGCAATAATATTAGCGCCAATCGCCGCCTGCACCGCCACATCAAACATTTGGCGAGGAATCAGTTCGCGCATTTTTGCGGCTAATTCGCGTCCTCGGAATTGACTGTTTGCGCGATGAACGATCAACGATAATGCGTCCACTTTATCGCCGTTAATCATGATGTCGAGCTTAACCAGATCCGCCGCGCGGTATTCCTTAAAATCGTAATCCAGTGACGCATAACCACGCGATACCGATTTCAATTTGTCAAAGAAGTCCATCACCACTTCATTCATGGGCATATCGTATTTCAATATTACTTGCCGCCCGGCGTACTGCATATCAATCTGCGCACCGCGCTTTTGGTTGCACAGGGTAATCACCGCGCCGACATATTCTTGGGGCATCAACATCGTGGCCGTAATGATCGGCTCACGAATTTCCTGAATTTTTGAAAGCTCGGGCAGTTTCGACGGATTCTCAATTTCGATAACGGAGCCATCATTATTGACGATCTGGTAAATCACAGTCGGCGCGGTGGTAATAAGCTCCATGTCATATTCGCGCTCAAGCCGCTCTTGCACAATCTCCATGTGCAGCAGACCTAAGAAACCACCGCGAAATCCAAAGCCCAACGCCTGCGAGGTTTCAGGCTCAAAACGTAACGAAGAATCGTTTAACTGTAGCTTGGTCAGCGCATCACGCAGTGCGTCATATTGGTTGGATTCTACCGGGTATAGGCCGGCAAAAACCTGCGGCTTGATCTCTTTAAATCCAGGCAGCGCGGCACTTGCAGGGCGGTCTACCAGCGTGACCGTGTCGCCTACTTTCGCTGACGCAAGTTCCTTGATACCCGCAATAACAAAGCCTACGCCTCCCGCAGACAGCTGATCTTTACCCACTGATTTTGGGGTGAACACGCCTACATGCTCGACCAGATGCTGCGCACCCGTTGCCATCAACAGAATTTTGTCCTTTGGTTTAATGACGCCGTCAACGACGCGGACCAGCATCACTACGCCGACGTAATTATCAAACCAGGAATCAATAATCAATGCTTTTACAGGCGCGCTTGCATCGCCCACCGGTGGAGGAATTTTAGCGATGACGGTCTCAATCACATCATCAATGCCCAACCCTGTCTTAGCGCTGCATTGCACCGCGTCGGAGGCGTCAATCCCGATAATGTCTTCAATCTCAGCCTTAACGCGCTCTACATCCGCAGAAGGTAAATCAATCTTATTTAAGACCGGCGCGACTTCAACGCCCAGTTACACCGAGTTGTAGCAATTTGCAACCGTTTGCGCTTCTACGCCCTGTGAGGCATCGACAACCAATAGCGCGCCCTCGCACGCAGAAAGTGATCGCGAAACCTCATACGAAAAATCAACGTGGCCGGGTGTGTCAATCAAATTCAATTCATAAGTCTGGCCATCGCGCGCTTTGTACGTAAGCGCGGCCGTCTGGGCCTTGATCGTAATTCCGCG
>JBBRFJ010000183.1:0-3520 GCA_038224475.1 Burkholderiales bacterium | reverse complement strand
ATTTGATCGCGCAACACGTTAAACCAGGTATTGCGGTGATTAACGCCGGTGATGGCCGCCACGCTCATCCGACGCAGGGCTTGCTGGATATGTACACGATTCGGCATTACAAAAAATCGTTTCACAATCTATCGGTGGCGAGTGTCGGCGATATTTTGCACTCGCGGGTGGCACGCTCGGGCATTCATGCGCTGACCACGCTGGGCTGCCCGGATGTGCGTGTGATTGGCCCCAAAACATTGATCCCGACTGCGGTCGAGCGCATGGGCGTGACCGTACATCACGATATGCAGCGCGGGTTGGAAGGCTGCGATGTGGTGATTATGTTGCGCCTGCAAAACGAGCGAATGTCAGGTAGCTTGCTACCGAGCGCGCATGAATATTTCAAGAGTTATGGGTTGACCGCTGAAAAGTTATCGCGCGCCAAACCGGACGCGATTGTGATGCATCCGGGGCCGATGAATCGCGGGGTTGAGATTGAATCGGGGATTGCGGATGGCACGCAAAGCGTTATTTTGCCGCAAGTCACTTTTGGTATTGCAGTGCGAATGGCGGTGATGGCGATGGTGACGGGAAATTAGCATGAAAATCGAAATCAAAAATGCACGCCTGATAGATCCTGCCACCAACCGTAATGAAAATGCGACGTTGTATATTGACAATGGCCTGATTGCCGGTGCCGGTGCCACGCCACCATGGGGGCAGGATTTTGTAGCTGATAAGGTTATTGATGCATCGGGCAAAATTATCTGCCCCGGCTTAATAGATCTAAGCGTCCGTTTGCGCGAGCCCGGCTTTGAATATCGCGCCACCCTTGAAAGCGAAATGCGTGCTGCCGTAGCGGGCGGCATCACTTCACTGGTCTGCCCGCCGGATACCGATCCCGTGCTGGATGAACCCGGCCTGGTGGAGATGCTGACGCGTCGTGCGAAGATGGCTAACCAGGCTCGAGTGTACCCATTAGGCGCGCTCACGCTGGGTCTCAAAGGCAAGCAGCTGACCGAAATGATGGAACTGACCGAGGCAGGTTGCATCGGATTTTTCCAGGCCGATCAGCCGATTGTCGATACTCAGGTTTTATATCGTGCCATGCAATACGCAGCGACCCATGGCTATACCGTCTGGTTGCGCCCGCAAGATGCCTACCTCGCACGCGATGGCATTGCGCACGACGGCGAAGTCGCGTCGCGCCTAGGGCTGGCGAGCATACCGACCAGCGCCGAAACCGTCGCCATCGCAACCATTACCCTGCTCATGCGTGAGACGGGCGCCAGAGTCCACTTGGCGAGAGTGTCAAGCGCGGCGGGTGTCGAGCTGGTGCGGCGCGCGAAAATGGAAAATTTACCGCTCTCCTGCGACGTGGGCATTCATCATTTGCTGCTGACCGATCACGATATTGGTTACTTTGATTCTCAATATCGTTTCACGCCGCCGCTGCGTGGTCTGAGTGATCGTGACGCCTTATCGCGCGGCGCCATTGACGGCACCATTGACGCGATTTGCTCTGACCACACGCCCGTGGATGATGATGCCAAACATGTGCCGTTTGCAGAGGCAGCGCCCGGTGCAACAGCGCTTGAAACGCTGCTGTCGCTCACGCTTAAATGGGCGGAGCAGGCCAATGTGCCGCTGCCGAAAGCACTTAAAAAGATCACCTCCGACCCAGCCAAATTATTGGGTCTCCCGGCGGGCCGATTTGAAGTGGGCGCCCCGGCAGACATCTGCATTTTTAATCCGCAGGCATTTTGGGTGGTCACCGCGCAAACCTTGGTCAGCCAAGGCAAAAACACGCCCTATTTGGGACGTGAATTGCAGGGCAAGGTCACACACACGCTGGTGAACGGGCGAATCGTACATCCTTCATAAAACCGCTTATATGGCCGCTCATAAAGCGTTTTGAAACACCATTAAAAACGCCGCTCTTTTTAAACGGGCGGCGTTTTTTCGCTAATTGTATGGCGTCGATTACAGGTGCGCACTAATCCGGCGACGAAGTCTCACGCTCAAACTCTTCAGCCGTGATATGTCGAACATCCTTGCCTTTGACCAGATAGACCACGTATTCGGACATGTTCTTGGCGTGATCGCCGATCCGTTCGATCGCTTTGGCAATAAACAAAACATCAATCGCCGCTGAAATAGTGCGCGGGTCTTCCATCATGAAGGTGACCAGCTGCCGCAAAATCGCGCGGAATTGTTCATCAACAATTTGATCTTGTTTCACGACCTTGCCCGCCGCCGAAATATCCAGGCGTGCGAACGCATCAAGCGCAGTGTTGAGCATCTCAAGCGCTACGTCGCTTGCATAACGCAGTTCGGCAAAGCGTGTCGACAGTCGGCGATCCTGTGCGTGAATAAGTTTTGCCATGCGCGCAATTTTTTGCGCCTCATCACCAATGCGCTCCAAGTCTGTAATGGTTTTGACCACCGCCATGATCATGCGCAAATCGCCTGCCGCGGGCTGGCGCTTTGCGATGATGTGAACACAATCTTCGTCAATGCCGACTTCCAGCGCATTCACCAGATGGTCATCCGCAATCACCTTGTCAGCCATCGCCATATCGCCCAGCGCCAAACATTCCATCGCGCGCACAATTTGCTGCTCGACCAAGCCGCCCATTTGCAGGACGCGAGAGCGTACGCCCTCAAGTTCGGCATCAAATTTTTTCGAGATGTGTTCGTTGGCCATTTTACTTTTCAATAAGAGAAATTGTTAATTGAAGAATTCATCGAGTCTAGGCTGTCAGTATGACAAAAATGTGACGCGCTTGTTGCGTGGGTCCTGGCAAATTCCTCAAAACGGACAACCGCTGCGAATTTCAGCCGCTGCTACAATTTACGCACAATGGTCTCAACCCCTTCGCTCCCGGCCAGCAGCAACACATCCGCGCCCCGCCTTGCGAATAAGCCATTCGCGACCACACCTGCAATCTGATTGAGCACAGTTTCAAGTTCTGCCGGCTGCGCAATCGTCATGCCGCGCACATCCAGTATCCAATTTCCGTTGTCGGTCACCACCGGCTTGCCGTCCAGCAGCCGCCATTCAGGGTGCCCGCCCAGCCTCACCAATTCGCGCGCCACATAACTGCGCGCCATCGGGATAACCTCAACCGGCAGCGGAAATTTGCCCAGAACAGCGACCTGTTTTGATACGTCGGCAATGCAAACAAACTTCTCGCTGGCGGCGGCTACAATTTTTTCGCGGGTCAATGCCGCGCCACCACCTTTGATCATGGCAAGATCGCGGGTTATTTCATCCGCGCCGTCAACATATATGGACAACGTACCGGCATCGTTCAATTCCATGACCTCAAACCCACCGTCGCGCAATAATTTACTGCTGGCCGCGGAACTGGAGACCGCGGCCTTGATGGGCGCTTTGGTGCGAATTAACTCTGCGATGAAAAAGTTCACCGTCGAGCCGGTGCCCACCCCGATGATGGTGTTGTCTTCAACGTAATCGAGTGCGAGCTTTGCGGCGGCTAGTTTGAGAGCGTTCTGGTCCATGATTTCATCTATG
>JBBRFJ010000182.1:0-3562 GCA_038224475.1 Burkholderiales bacterium | reverse complement strand
AATTCATCCCGCAGGATGTTGAGCGCCAAATCGTTTAGCTTGGCGACCGAGTTCATTGATTTTGTGTACTGACCAAAATAATCGCTGGCTGAAATGGCGGGTATCGCTTCCGACAAAAGCTGCTTTCGCGTTAGCACCGGCGGATCTTTTTGAATTTCACTGCTTGCACTTAAGTCGGCTTGCAGACGTGTGCCGATCCGCGCTATTTCCTTGATCGCCTTGTTAAAAAAATTGGTTGACGTGCCGGCAAAATAGCTCTGCAGATCGAGAATGACTTTTAAACGTGTCCGATCGTCATTTAAGCCCTCGCCAGATTTATTCGCATCCGGCTTGGTTGTCAGGGTGTCGCCTCGCTTTGCTGACATGCCCAGTAATGTCGCCGTACCGAACCCTTGTGCCTGCCCCAGAAAGTCATAATCCTTTGGCAATTCGGTCACCCCGCCCTGAATCATGAAATAGGTCTGGGCATCTGGGTCAAACGACATTAGTGAAGTGTCGGACAGCAATTCGATGAAGCCGAGTAGTCGTTTGATTAACACGCTATGGTCATCGAAGTTTATGGTGTATGGAGTGGATTTTTCATTTGACCTAGCGGAAAGCTTGGTCCATTCGCTTTTGATTTTGTCCCATTCGGCGGTGACGGTCGGCTCGCTAAATTCAACGAGTCTGTCATCAACCTTTTTGAGCAATTGGCCAATCTCCGCTTCCTTCGGCTTCAAGGCGGCACCGCTATCGGCGCTGCCTAAAATAGCGGCTGTGGAAAGACCGCGATGCGCGCTTACTTCTTGCATTACTTTGATCGCTGCCCGCACTGGCTCAATGCCTGATATCTCCTTCTTTGCAAAGTCAATTTTGCCCTGCTGTGTGGTGTAGAACTGATAGAACGGGAAGGCGGTCGTCACGAGCGCGATTGCCCCCAAAATGCCGAGCTTTGGGCCTAGTTTAAGGTTATCTAAGACTGAAAACTTCATTTGAAACTCCCATTGAATCTATGTTTTATATCGTTGCAAGATGAGGCTAAAGTATCAAAAAGTGTGTCGATTGATTGTTGTTATCAACACAACAAAGTTGCCGCAGAAATGTAGCTGGCCAATGATGCGAACTGTTTAATTTATCGATCTCAGCGGCAGATAACATTTATTTATCTCGTCGCAAATCGGCGCGTGAAGGTCTCAAAGAATCGTCGATCGTCAAATTCCATCCAGATGCCGTCGCCATCGCGATATGCGCTATGTGCGAAACGGGCCATTCTCGGATGACCAATATCAATAGATACCTTGTCGGCGGGCAAAAAGCTTTTACGCACCGGTAGGCCGTCAATCACCACGCCTATCGCGGCATCGCCATAGCCTAGCACTAGCAGCATTGGCGTTGCGTGTGGGTCATGCTTGACGTTAAACCACCGAGCAATCTCGAATACCGGGACGACATTGCCGTGGAGGTTGGCCAAGCCTTTTACGCCGTCGGGGGCTCCCGGCAGACGGTAGACGGGTGGCATCGTGACGAGTTCGCTAGTGGCATCAAATTTGGCGAGAATGTATAACTCACCGACACGATAGCCTTGTCGTTCAATCCGGTCGTCCGTGCTATTTGTGGCATTTTCGCGTGCGCTAATTTCCGCAAATAATCGCGTTTGCGCGGCCACCATATCTGAGATCCTGGCATCGCGAGCAAATGAATCCGCCTGAGCGTCTTCAACTGCCTGGGCCGCCGCGCTGCTTAAATGAGTGTCCGAATTCGTCGGCGAAGTTGAAGGTGACATGGCTGATTTTGCGTTGAAATCGAATTAAAGCGAGCGTAAATGCTCTAGGATTTGCTCCGGCGTATAGGGCTTGCTCACAAAACCAGTTGCGCCTTGCATTTGCGCCCACAATTTGTCGGCCTTTTGATTTTTGCTTGTTACCAGCACAACGGGGATTGACTTTGTATTGGGATCCTTTTTGAGCTCACGCATCGTCGCGAAACCGTCCATTTCCGGCATGTTGATATCGAGGAAAATGATATTTGGTTTTTCTGATTTCGCCTTGCTTACTGCCTGTTTGCCGTTCACTGCCGTAGATACAAAATGGCCATCTGCCGCCACAATTTTTTCTATGTTGATTAAATCTGCGTTTAGGTCATCTACGCACAACACTTTTTGCACCGCCATTCAGTCGCTCCAAAGGATAAACGTCAACATATTTCCGCTCAAAACTTATTCACTTCTGTGATCACTGCCGCTTCGCTGATCGGTTTGGGAACGAACCCTTTGCCGCCCTGCATTTTGGCCCAGAGCTGATCCGCCTTCTGCGATTTACTGGATACAAAAACGACCGGAATATCTTTGGTGAGCGGGTCCTTTTGCAACTCACGCATCACTGCAAATCCATCCATGTCCGGCATCACGATGTCTAAAAAAATCAGGTCCGGCTTTTCGCTTTTGGCCCGCGCGACCGCCTCGATACCACCTGTCGCCGAGATAACATTCACGTTCGCACCGGATACAATTTTTTGAATCATGGTGAGGTCAGCCGCTGCATCATCAACACATAGCACTTTGGAGACAGTCATATATTTCCTTCAGGACAATTCGAAATTTCTAAAAACGTTTTAGAGGCGGTAGATTTTCTGCCGTCAATCAGTGAGGTTACGCGCGATTCGGTAAAAAACGGACAATGGTTTCAAGTAGCTTTTCCTCATCAACCGGCTTCGTTAAATACGCATCGCAGCCTGCCATTGCGCCGCGAATCTTGTCGAAAGGAGAGCCTTTGCTGGTAAGCATTACGACATGGGTTTTGACCTGGGTTTTTTTGCTTTTGATGAGTTTGCAGACCTGATAACCATCGATACCCGGCATTACAACGTCGAGAAAAACGCAGGTGTAGCGCCGTTGTCCGGTAAGACCAACGGCTTGTTCGCCAGATTCGGCGTAGTCGACATTGAAGTTAAAGGGTGACAGTTTGTTACGCATGAATTCACGTACGGTCAAATTATCGTCTACCACCAATACCCAATCGGCTGCAGAAGATGCCGGCATTGCGATCGCAGCGCCGGGCGGCACAGCGGGCGGTGTTTCAGGCGATGTGGCAAGCGGTGCCGCGGGCGGGGCAAACCAAGATGGGGAAACTCGAGATTGTGTCGTCTGGATTGGCTGGATCGGTGTGGTTTTAGCGATGACTTCGCGTGAAACGGGCGCAGGTGTTGTAAGCGCTTCTGTTGGTGGTATGCCGGCACTCGCCAGACTTGAAGCCGGAATTACGTTGGGCAGGGTTTTCTCGAAGTCACTTTGCGCAGCTGCGTCAGCCGCAATAGCGAGGTCAAATGCTTTGAATAAACGGGTCCATTGAAGTGGCCGTTCTAGCAGCGGATAGCCGGTGCCGTGATCGCTGGCACCAATCATGATTGCCGGGACGCGACGCGTGGCATTGCGCTCATTGAACAATGCGACTGCCTGGGCGTCACTTGAATCAACTAAAAATAAATCAGGTGAAAACGACACACTGGAGTGCTGGGTGAATTTTGGCTGCCGCCGCGCGGACAGGCCAAAAATGCTGGATAAAACGATGCGTTCGGTTTGGTTGAA
>JBBRFJ010000181.1:0-3733 GCA_038224475.1 Burkholderiales bacterium | reverse complement strand
AACGATCCGCAATGGGGCAAGCGCGGCAATAAAAATGAAGGCGGTCCACCGGACTTCGACGAGATCGTTCGTAAATTCAATCAAAAATTGAGCGGATTGTTCGGTAACAAAAATCCCTCAACCGGCGGTGGCGATAAGGGTAGCGGCCAGTTTGGCGGCCCGAGCAAAGCCGTCATGGGCGGTGGTTTTTTGTTCGCGATTATTTTGGCATTGGCGGTATGGCTTGCGAGCGGCTTTTATATTGTTGAAACCGGACGCAAAGGGGTGGAGCTGCGGCTGGGAAAGTACAAGCAGACGACAGGCGCAGGCTTGAACTGGCGGCTTCCGTATCCGATCGAGAGCCACGAAATCGTAAACATCGATAACGTCGAAGTGATTGAGATCGGGCACCGCAACAATCAAAAATCAAAAGTCCCCGAAGAAGCGCAAATGCTGACCGAAGATCAGAATATTGTTGATGTCCAATTTGCGGTTCAGTACACGCTCAGAAGTCCCGAAGATTATCTTTTCAACAACAAAGATCCAAAAGAAGCGGTAAAGCAGGTTGCAGAAACCGCGATGCGAGAAATCGTCGGAAAAAGCAAAATGGATTTTGTGCTTTACGAAGGCCGTGCCGACATTGGCGCGCGGGCTAAAACATTGATGCAGTCGTTGCTGGATCGTTACAAAACGGGCATTCAGATATCCACGGTAACGATGCAAAACGCTCAACCTCCTCAGCCGGTTCAGGCAAGCTTTGACGACGCGGTTCGTGCCAAACAAATTCGTGAGCAGTTGAAAAACGAAGGCGAAGCCTACGCAAATGATATTTTGCCCAAAGCGCGCGGTTCGGCAGCCCGTCTGCTTGAAGAGGCGGAAGGGTACAAGCAAAGCGTAACAGCGAATGCTCAAGGTGATGCATCGCGATTCTCGCAAATTTTAACCGAGTATGAAAAAGCGCCGGGTGTTACACGTGAGCGTATTTATCTTGACGTGATGCAGCAGATCATGCAAAACACCAGCAAGGTCTTAGTCGATCAGAAAGGCGGTCAGAACATGCTCTACATCCCGCTGGACAAGATTATGCAAATGCAAACCCAGTCCACACTGCCCGAAGCGATCTCCTCTGACACAGCGGCACAACGCGCAGCGGCCATTGCCGGCCAGACGCCGCCGACGGTGCCGGGTGTGGTGGACGCGACGCGCGCACGCGATCCGCGCGCGCGTGAAAACCGTTAAGTCAGGCAGTGCTGACCCGTATTACTAATTTGATATTCCGGCTAAACCGCCAAACAGATACGTCACAAAGATTTCGGAAAATACTATGCAAAAAAATCTTCCCTTTATTGGTATCGTCGTCCTTCTTATCCTAGTCATTCTGGTCATGTCGGCCTACACCGTTGATCAGCGGCAAGCCGCTATCAAATTCCGATTGGGTGAAGTTCGCGCCATCCAAAAAGAACCCGGCCTGTATTTCAAATTGCCGATGATTGAAAACATCCGTGTTTATGACACGCGCATTCAAACCCTCGACACCAAAGACCCTGAACGAATCCAGACCAAAGAGAAAAATAATGTTTTGGTGGATTCATATGTCAAGTACCGCATAGTTGATTTTCAACAATTTTATGTTTCGACCGGTGGGGATCTGACGCGAGCAGAGCTACGGCTTTCGCAAAGTGTGAACGATGACCTCAGAGCGGAATTTGGCCAGCGTTCGCTAGCGGAAGTAATTTCGGGGGAACGTGACAAGTTTATGGGTAACTTGCGGGTCAAAACAGACAAAGATGCGCGTAGTATTGGTATTGAAGTCGTTGATGTGCGCTTAAAGCGGGTCGATTTGGTGCCTGAAATTAGCGCGGCCGTTTATCAGCGGATGGATTCTGAGCGTAAGCGCGTGGCGAATGAATTACGCTCAACCGGCGCAGGTGAAGCTGAAAAAATTCGCGCCGAGGCCGAGCGTGAGCGCGGCATCTTGCTGGCAAAGGCGAATCGCGATGCGCAAAAACTTAAGGGCGAGGGCGATGCGGAGGCATCAAAAATTTATGCCCAGGCATTTACAAAGAATCCAGAGTTCTATGCGTTTTATCGAAGCATGGAAGCCTATCAAAAAAGCTTTAAAAACCGCAGTGATGTCATGGTGCTCGACCCGAGTTCTGACTTCTTTAAATATTTGAAAAGTCCGGGGAAGACGGGAAAATAAGCGGGTTTAGAATCTGGGCTGCAAGCGCCAGCTTAAATTGATTGCAAAGTAACAAGCATTAAAGACACACAGCCCGCCTTTAGCGATTCGTTCGCGTATAATTCCATAACGGCGCGTACCAAAATGGACGCGCCGTTTTTGCGTGCGGGTTTTGTTGCGGTGTTTAGTCACGCGCAACGATTCATTTGGATAAAAATAATCATGTCTTCTTCCAGCGCCCCGGCACTTTTCCCGGTCATCGAACGCACTACAAAATTATGAGAACTTGGGCATTACCCGAACATATTGAAGACGTGCTGCCGCACGACGCGCAGAAGCTGGAGCGGGCGCGGCGCATTGCGCTCGATTTGTTTGCGAGCCACGGCTATGAGCTCGTGGTGCCGCCGTTACTGGAATATGTGGATTCATTGCTTTCCGGCAGTGGCCATGACATGGATCTGGCGACCTTTAAGTTAGTCGATCAGCTCTCGGGCCGCACCATGGGTATCCGTGCAGACACGACACCGCAAGTCGCGCGCATTGATGCACATGTGTTGAATCGTCAGGGCATTTCACGTCTTTGCTATGCCGGAAGCGTGCTACATACATTGCCGTCCGGACTGGGAAAAAGTCGCCAGCCATTTCAGGCGGGTGCCGAGCTTTACGGCCACTCGGGGTTGGAGGCGGATATTGAGATTCAGCAGCTGATGCTCGATGCGTTAAGGACGATTGGCGTAAATGCGGTACAACTCGATATTGGTCATCCGGCCATTTTTCGTGCGCTTGTTGATCTGGCCGGTGTGAGTCTCGATTCAGCAGAAGCGATGTTCGCGGCGACTGAGGCCAAAGATATTCCCGCGCTCATTAATCTAAGCCGATCAATCCAACATTCACAACACGCCGACAAGATAACAAATGCATTGCTTGCGCTGCCAACTTTATATGGAGGTGAAGAAGTATTCGCGCGTGCCTTGAGCGCGTTGCCAGTCGATAACCGCATTACGGACGCGCTTGCTCAACTCAAGGCGATTTATACGAAGTTCAGCGAGCAGGGCATCGTCGTCAGCATTGATTTGGGCGAACTGGGCGGTTTTAACTACGAAAGCGGTGTCGTCTTTGCTGCATTCGCAGCTGGCGCTTCCGACGCAGTGGCGCGCGGCGGTCGTTATGACGAAGTCGGCAAGGCATTTGGGCGCGCGCGCGCAGCAACTGGATTCAGTCTTGATCTGAAATCATTGTTGCCGCTCGTTTCTGCTGCGAGCACCCGGTGTCCAATCCTTGCACCGGTCACAGAAGATGCTGATGCACGCGTTGAAATGGCGAAACTGCGTGCTGCAGGCGAAATTGTGATCGCACGTTTGCCCGGCCACGATGAGCATAGGCATGAACTCGGTTGCGACCGGGAACTGGTTTTAGTAAACGGCCGATATGTCGTTGTTTCGCTACAAAATTTTTAGGAAAGCGGTCAGGAAAATCATGGCAAAAAACGTTGTTGTAATCGGTACGCAGTGGGGCGATGAAGGCAAGGGCAAGATTGTCGACTGGCTCACCAACGAAGTGGCGGGCGTGGTT
>JBBRFJ010000180.1:0-3755 GCA_038224475.1 Burkholderiales bacterium | reverse complement strand
CATGTGCGCATAGGGGGCCTCGCCGGCATTTAATCCCGCGCCGACTGCGCTACCTGCCGCTTTACCCACGACCGCGCGTGCATCCACGACCGCCGCGCCAAACTCATCGATGATGACCGGATTAATATCGAGCTCTTGCAGCTCCGGCAATTCGCAAATCATTTCTGAGACGCGCAAGATCAGATGTTCCAGTGCCTCGACATTGGCAGGCGGCATACCGCGCCAAGCGCCCAGCACCGTAGCCGAACGTGCTTTCGAAATCATCCGCCGCGCCAGAAACTGATTGAGTGGTGGCAGCGCAACGGAACGGTCATCAATGACCTCAATCATGGCGCCACCCGCGCCGAATGTAATGACCGGGCCGAATAGCTGGTCGGTGGTCATGCCGACGTAAAATTCTCTGCCGTTTCGTTTTGAAATCATCCGCTGGATTGCCGCACCGTCAAGATTAGCGCCCGGCGCTTGGCGCGTGACCTCTTCCAACATATCGGCAAATACAGCGCGCAGCTGCTGGGCGGTGCGCACGTTCAGCATCACCCCGCCGACGTCTGATTTATGCGCGATGTCAGGCGAGTTGATTTTTACGGCCACTGGAAAGCCGATACGCTGCGCGATGACGACGGCATCATCAGCCGAACGAGCGACTTCTGTTGGCACTACCGGGATACAAAATGCGGCGAGCAGCTCTTTTGATTCGGTTTCAGTCAGTACTTTGCGGCCTGCCTTGATAACGCCTGCGATCAGCACACGGGCACGCGCCACATCAGGAGCCTCGTGCAGCACATCAAGGTTCAATGGCGGCGGTGTTTGCATCAGCATTTGCTGATTGCGGTAAAACGCGGCAATATTTGCAAACGCATCGACTGCTGCCTCAGGTAGGCGGAACACCGGCAGGCCCGCCGCGTTCACCATTCGCCGTGTCTCGCGTACCCGCGTCTCGCCCATCCAGCAGCCAATAATAGGTTTGTACATGCCCGGCAGGCTGGCGGTCGCGGCGTGCGCGATGGCATCGGTATCAATGCCGGGTTTTGGTGTGACCACTACCAGGACACCATCCACGTCCGCCGAGCCTGCGAGGATTTCAGCGGCGGCCACAAAATCATCGGCGCCAGCGTGTTCGCCAATATCGATCGGGTTTTCAACGGAGGCCGCGTTGGGCAGTTTTGCTTTTAGTTTGGCCAGCGTGGCCGCAGATAGCGCGGGTACTTCAATGCCACGGAGATAGGCATAGTCTGCCGCCAACACCCCCGGCCCGCCACCGTTGCCAATCACGCCCAAGCGGTTGCCGACGGGTTTGTAGCGCGATGCCAGACACTTTGCGGCGGAAAACAATTGCACAAAGCTATCCACGCGCACAGCGCCTGCGCGCTCAAGCGCGGCGTCGAACACATCGTCACCACCGATCATTGCGCCTGAATGGGTCAATGCGGCTTGGCGTCCTCGCTCACGGCGTCCTGCCTTAAGCACAATCGTCGGCTTCGCACGCGCAGCAGCCCGCAATGCGCTCATGAAATGACGACCGCTGCGAATTCCTTCCATATAAACCACGATGCTGTGGGTATGGCCATCTTGTGCCAAAAAGTCCAATACAGCGGCGATATCAAGTGCGGCTGAGCGCCCGGTCGCGACTACCGCTGAAAAACTTACTGCATTCGATTCGGCCCAATCCAGCATTGCTGCGGTGAGTGCGCCCGATTGCGATATCAGTGCCAAATTGCCCGCGCCCTGCAATGAGCCGTCAATACAGGCATTGAGTTTTAGATGAGGGCGCTGGAGACCCGAGGAGCCTGGTCCCAATAAATGTATGCCATTGCGCGCCGCAATATCTTTTAGTTTTCCGACATCGTTAGCTGCGACGTCATAAATAATGGCTGCCCGCACCCGCGCTTTAGCGGCGTGCGTAAGCGCCTTCACCGCATAGGCGTCTCCCACGGCAATCAACGCGAGATCGGGGCGAGGTGTCCCGTCCACCTTTGCCAACGCGGCAAAGCTTCGCGAGGTGGGAGCGACGCGCGTTATCGTGCCGTTGAATTCGGCCTCCCTTAGCGCGGTATCGAGAACCGCGGCGGCGGATGCATCATCATCGCGCGCATAAACCAGTATTGAGTTCGGTTCAAACAGCGGCGCGAGATAGTGGAGTTTCATCGGTTGCTATCAGAGTCTCATGCGCGCGCTATGCGTCAACCGCACCGATGAGCACGCCTACATGCGCGGCCACGCTCCGAGCCAGCGCGGGCAGCGCATAGCCGCCTTCGAGGGTCGATACAACCCGACCATGTGCGTGACGATCCGCAACCTCCAGCAAACGTGCGGTAATCCACGCATAGTCGCCCTCGACCCAACCGAGATTGGCCATATCGTCATCGCGGTGCGCATCAAAACCAGCTGATATGTAGATGAGTTCCGGACGAAATGTCTCGAGCGCGGGTAGCCATCTTTCCGTCACAACTTTACGCATGGCATCGCCATAAGTGCGCGGCGCAAGCGGTACGTTCAGCATATTGCTTCCCTTTGGAATTTCGCCAAGATAGGGATAGAGCGGATGCTGAAAAGTCGACACCATCAACACCTCGTCGTCACCAGCAAAAATGTCCTCACTGCCGTTTCCATGATGTACATCAAAATCGATCAGAGCGATTCGCTTGATACCGTGATGCCGCTGCGCATGGCGAATACCAACCGCCACGTTATTAAAGATGCAAAAGCCCATGGCTGCATTACGCTCGGCATGATGGCCGGGTGGTCGTACCGCGCAGAACGCACGTTTAATGCTGTGCTCCGAATCTTTCGACAGGACCAAATCCGTCGCCAATACGGCCGCACCCGCGGCGTGTCGCGCGGCGGTCAGTGTGTAAGGGTTCATTCTCGTGTCGGGATCCACCTGCACGTAGCCCTCCATGGGAGCCAGGGCTTCAATCTCAGCAAGATGATGGGCGGTGTGTGCGCGCAATAACTGTTCTTGCGTCGCGGCAGGCGCTTGATAGGTCGGCATCAGGTCAAGTAAACCGTGTGACAATAAATAATCGTTAATCACGTCCAGCCGCGCCGGGCACTCGGGGTGGTCCTCACCCATCTCATGCTTGGTGAATGAAGGATGCGTAATGTATGCAGTGATCGACATAGCGCTGAGTGGAATGGAGTAGGGCGTATTGAAACTATCTGAGTTGTGGCGATGCTATCACGCGATTCGCGGCAAAGGTTGTAAAGGCAACCGTCGCCGGTGGATTGAATCTGGCCCGGGGTTTGCCTTATGGTCTTGCTTGGGGTTTTGTTCTGACGAGCGCAATCGAGTAATCTTTCAACTACAACACTATATTAGGAGAGCCACATGAAGCTGCGGACTTTGCCCTTATGCAATTACATGCCCCATGCCCGTCTGATGTTTGCGATTCCTCTCGTGTTTTGCGCAATCGCCTCAAGAGCACAGGTACCACCGGCGCAATCGCCTAACCCACAGACAAACACGCCGCCGACCGCAGCGTCCGCAGGCACGCCTCTTGCAACACCGGCTCCTGCAAAAACATATCGGGCGGGTGTCGTCAAGATTGGCGAGGAAATGAAAGAAACCTTGGGTCGCGTCACCGATTTAGACAAGGCCGATAACGGTTGTTTCCTGATTTTGCGCAACGATAAAAATGGTGAGCTGATTGAGCTGGGAAAAATGGAGTTTTGCACCCAAAAGCCGTCTCTCAAGGGCAAAAATGTCGAGCTCGAATATCGCCTTGAAACCATTCAGGCGAGCACTTGCTATGGTG
>JBBRFJ010000179.1:0-3756 GCA_038224475.1 Burkholderiales bacterium | reverse complement strand
CCTTCCGATGAATTTTTCTTTCGATCAGGAAACGCTACAACTGGCGGGGCGTTCGCGGCACAATTGCCCCTAACGGCAAGATAGACGGGCACTTTCGTTTTCTTGATCGACGCGATGCATCCGCGGCGATTTGCGCCCATCCGCGCCCGCTAGCGCTCATACACAGTCGTTCCGCTACAATGCTGAGGTATAAAAACCACCCATAACCTCAGGTGAAACATTGTCTACGCCCCCCAAAAGAAAAGGCCTTCTCGATCCCGAACGTCGGCGAAAAGGTATCTACATTCTGCCCAATTTATTCACGGCAGCAGCGTTATTCGCCGGCTTTTACGCCATCGTCCAGGGCATGAATGGCAAATTTGAAACCGCCTGCATCTTCATTTTTATTGCCATGGTGCTGGACGGGTTGGATGGCCGCGTCGCGCGCCTCACGCGCACTCAAAGCGATTTCGGCGCGCAGTTTGATTCGCTATCAGATATGGTCTCGTTCGGTGCCGCGCCCGCGCTGGTCATGTATGTGTGGGCACTCAAACCGATGGGTAAATGGGGCTGGGTCGCCGCGTTCATTTACGTGGCCTGCGCGGCGCTGCGATTGGCGAGATTCAACACCAATATCAGCGTCGTCGATAAAAAATATTTTCAAGGCATCCCCAGCCCCGCCGCTGCAGCGTTAGTCACCGGCATGATCTGGGTGCTCAACGATTTAAAGGTACGCGGTGGCGACGTGGAATGGTACGCCTGGGCCATCACGGTATTTGCCGGTGTGACGATGGTGTCCGATATCAAATACTACAGCGGCAAAGAATTCAACCTGCGCCGCAGCGTGCCGTTTTGGGTCGTGCCAGTTATCTTTGTGGCGTATCTGGTGGTCACAATTGACCCACCGACCGTGCTGTGGGGATTATTTGTTTGTTATGCATTGTCGGGCTATGTGATGGCGGCGATGGATTTGATGCAGGGTGGGAAGAAGCCGCCGCCGAGTTTGCCGCCCACGGACGTTACAACGTGACGCCTTGTGTGAGTTAGGGCCATGCTTCCGCCGATTTCTTTTGTTGAGTCGATTGAGATTATTCGCGATGGTGGTTCTTTGGCGGCTATTTTTGACGGTTCCAATGGCGCTAACTACTGGCTGTTGTTTACGGTCGAAGTCAAGATTCTTCCTTCGGGCGATTGGCAGCGTGAACGTTACCTTCCGCCTGTTATTGTTGAACGACAGATCGGCACTGCAATCGAGATTACATGGGAGCATGCAAAGGTTTTTCTGAATCAAATGCGCCCGTTTATTAAGGGGGCGCAAGATCAGAAGATGCTTGAGGTTATGTTTACTGTTGCCAACGCACAAGGTCAGATATCGTACGAGAGCGTTGTTGACCTTATGACTCGTGGCGATGACCCGAGTGACTCTTTGAGCTGACTCGCTACTGCGCTTGAGTACCCTTCATTGTCACGCACGCATTCCGGTTGCACCCAACCTCACATCGCGTTACCATCAACAAATGACGTTGCAATTCCAAACCTCGAATAGCCTCATTTCAGCGGCCCCCACTCCGGGTCTTATACTGCTGCCAGTTTTGCTGCTGCGCCCGGCGCGCACATAACTCCCCCCAGCTCTCGTATTCGCATTCATCGTCGCTCATCTAAAATGATTGAGCGAAAATTCTATTGGTACAAATTCGTTCGGAGATTCCCTTGGATAAATTAATCATATTTGACACCACAATGCGTGACGGCGAGCAAAGCCCCGGCGCATCCATGACCAAAGAAGAGAAAGTTCGCATCGGCAAACACTTGGAAAAAATGCGCGTGGATGTGATCGAGGCAGGTTTTGCCGCGGCGAGCCAAGGCGATTTTGAGGCGATTCATGCGGTTGCCAGCGCGGTGCGTGATTCAACAGTGTGCTCACTGGCGCGCGCTCAGGCGGGTGATATTCAAAAGGCGGGCGATGCGATCAAACCTGCCGCGCGCGGCCGCATTCACACGTTTATTGCGACCTCATCCATTCATATGCAGCACAAATTGCGGATGACCCCAGAGCAGGTGTTGGCGACCGCAATTGACTCGGTTAAGTTTGCGCGCACACTCACCGATGATGTGGAATTCTCGGCTGAAGATGCGGTGCGCTCAGACATTGATTTTTTGTGCCGCGTATTTGAAGCCGTGATTAACGCCGGCGCGCGTACCGTTAACGTGCCGGATACGGTGGGCTATTCCACACCGGATCGCGTGGGTGAAATGTTCCGGCAACTCATCTCGCGCGTGCCAAACGCCGACAAGGCGGTCTGGTCGGCACATTGTCACGACGATCTGGGCATGGCGGTGGCAAATTCACTCGCGGCCGTGCAGGCGGGTGCGCGGCAGGTGGAATGCACGATCAATGGCCTCGGCGAGCGCGCCGGCAATGCGAGCTTGGAAGAAATCGTAATGGCGGTGCGCACCCGCAAAGATATTTTTAATGTGGAAACCAATATCGATGCGACGCAAATTCTCGCGGCATCACGGATGGTCTCCACCATCACCGGCTATCCGGTGCAGCCGAATAAAGCGATTGTCGGCGCGAATGCATTCGCGCACGAATCAGGCATTCATCAAGATGGCGTCTTGAAACATCGCGAAACGTACGAAATCATGCGGGCGCAAGACGTGGGCTGGAACGCGAACCGTTTGACACTCGGCAAACTCTCCGGTCGCAGCGCATTCAAATCACGTCTGGGCGAATTGGGCATCGTGTTGGAAAGCGAATCGTCGCTCAATATCGCGTTTAAAAAATTCAAGGAATTGGCCGATAAAAAGCACGATATTTTCGACGAAGATTTGCATGCGCTGGTGTCCGATGAAGCGGTGACGCCAGAAGCCGAGCAATATCGGCTGGTGTCCATGACGGCGCACGTCGAGACCGGCGAAGAGCCGTACGCAAAACTAGTGATTGCCGATCATGGTGCTGAAGTTAAGTGCGAGGCCAAAGGTGCCGGACCGGTGGATGCTACATTCAAGGCCCTCGAATCCATCGTTCACTCGCAATCGGAGTTACTTCTGTACTCAGTCAACAACGTCACCGAAGGCACTGATTCGCAAGGCGAAGTGACTGTGCGATTGTCGAAACAGGGCCGTATCGTGAACGGCGTGGGCTCGGACACAGATATCGTGATTGCCTCGGCGAAGGCGTATCTGAATGCGCTGAACAAGATGGCGTCGAAGGCATTGAGGGTAAATCCGCAGGGGGATTAAGCTGGCACTCGCCAGTATCGACCCCATCCCGACCTTCCCCTGTAGCCATGGGAAGGAGAAAAACAATCACACTGATCCGACATTCTGGTAAAAACCGAGATTCCTTTTCGTGAATCTATAATCTGGTTCCTAAAAGCGGCATATTGAGCAACCCGTCGAGCCATCTGTAATGCAAAGCACGGCGCTGCCAAACGTGTACCGCCCCTTATCCTATTCTGAGTAAACGCCATGAACGAAACCTCCGCACTCCTAAAACAATTCGGCGTTGATCTTGCCGCGCACGCGGGAAACGATATTGCTGCGCGCTCACCGATCGACGGTGCCACCATCGCCACACTGCGCGCGCACACGGCAATGGACGTGGAATCCGTCATTGCAAAATCGCACTCGGCCTTTCTTGCGTGGCGCAATGTACCCGCGCCACAACGCGGCGAGCTGGTGCGATTGCTGGGCGAGGAATTGCGTGAGCATAAAGCTGCACTTGGTAAATTGGTCACGCTGGAAGCTGGAAAGATCGTGCAGGAGGGTTTG
>JBBRFJ010000178.1:0-3776 GCA_038224475.1 Burkholderiales bacterium | reverse complement strand
TGTTGAAGACAAATTTGTGTTCTTCGCAACCTCGGAAGGCGTGGTCAAGAAAACGGCATTGTCTGATTTCAGCAATCCGCGCAAGGCCGGCATTATCGCGATTGCCTTGGACGAAGGCGATAACCTGATCGGTGTTGCACTCACTGACGGTAAGTATGACGTAATGCTGTTTTCGAACGAAGGCAAAGCGGTGCGCTTCGAAGAATCCGATGTGCGCTCAATGGGTCGCGACACACGCGGTGTTCGCGGTATGAATTTGAGCAAAGGCGGCAAAGTAATTTCGATGCTGGTCGCCGAAAATGAGGAGGATTCCGTGTTGACCGCCACCGAAAAAGGCTATGGCAAACGTACTGCGATTTCGGAATACACCCGCCACGGTCGCGGCACACAGGGCATGATTGCGATTCAGACTTCCGCGCGTAACGGCAAAGTGGTTGCCGCCGTCTTGGTGCGCCCTGAAGATGAAATCATGATGATTACCACGGGCGGCGTTCTGATCCGCACCAAAGTAAAGCAAATCCGCGAAATGGGCCGCTCGACTCAAGGCGTGACGCTGATTAATTTGGATGAAGGTTCCAAGTTGTCCGGGTTGCAGAAAGTGGTCGAATCGGATGAAGAAGAAAGCACATGAAAGCAATTAAATATGTTTTAGTGACGGCGATGTTGGGTGCAGGCGCGGCTGCGTTTGCGCAGACACCAACAACGACTCCCACAGCCGCAACGCTTGAGCAAAAAGCGGCGGTGAAGGAGCTGCTCGACGCGATGGATTTCAAAAAAATGATGTCGCAAATGGCGGGAGCGATGGCGCAAAACTTGCCGCAGATAATGGATCAAATGGTCATAGCCAGCGACACATCGATGACGATTGAGCAAAAGGCAGAAGCACGAAACTTGGCAGCCAAATCGAGCGATACGCTGATGAAATCCATGGTTGGTATTTACAACGATCCGCTAATTATTCAGGGTATGGAAGACATCATGGCACGCGCTTATGGCAGCAACTTTGCTGTTGATGAAATTAAAGCGATTACGATGTTTTATTCAAGCCCGGCTGGGAAGAAAATGTTGGCAACGCAACCACAAATCATGCAGCAAAGCATGCCGGAAATCATGGCACTGATTACGCCGCGCATGAAAGAAGTCATGGGCAAAATGGCTAAGGAGATTGCGGAGCAGGCCAAAGAACAAGGCAAAACCAGCGCAGCGCCGGCAAAGAAGTAGCCCGGTTTTTTGTATGCTTGGCGTGGTGCGCTGTTTCATTTTTCATCTTAGATTAAGCTCTAGTTGAGCCCGAATCGAACCTAAATTTTACCGAAATAACCCCAGCATCAGCCCGAATGGGTTGATGCTGTTTTTTATGGCGAGCCCGTAAATTGACGGCAAACCATACGCTGTGATATGGTCGCCCATATGAAAACAACGCTTGAGATATCCGACAACCTTTTTCGTCGCGCCAAAAAGCTTGCCGAGAAAGAAGGCAAGACCTTTAAAACTGTTGTCGAAGAAGCGCTCGTCACCCGCTTGGAAGCCCGCGAACAGGCGTCCGCACCTTATCAGCTTGATATTCCAGTCGTGTCGGGCGAAATTCATCCTGATTTCATTAACGCGACGTGGGACAAAATTCGTGACGAGATTTATCCATATCCGTTTTCGAGTGCGCCTGAACCGCCGACCAAGATAAGTGCAAAAGGACGCAAGCCGCCGTGATCGCAATCGACACGAATCTCCTCGTGTACGCTACTAGAGCGGAGTATCCTTTCCACAAAGAGGCACATCGCGCATTGACGGAGCTGGCCGCGTCAGGTGCGCGCTGGGCAATCCCGTGGCCGTGCGCGCACGAGTTTCTCGGCGTAGTGACCAACGCAAGAATCCATCGTCCGACCACACCCCACAATCAGGCCATGCAATTTCTCTGGAACTGTGCAAAATTTCCTGCTTTCAGGTTTGTCGGCGAAGGCGAAGGCTATTTGGATATCTTAGACGCGCTGCTTGAGAAATCGAAAGCTTCCGGTGGGATGATTCACGACGCAAAAATAGCGGCAATTTGTATTCATCATGGCGTCTCAGAGCTTTGGACGGCTGATCGTGATTTTTCGCGTTTCCCAAAATTAAAAACCCGCAATCCGTTGGTCAGAAAATAATGCGCGCCTTCAACTTCTCCGCCGGCCCTGCCGCACTTCCCACCGACGTCCTGCTTCAAGCGCAAGCTGAATTGCTCGACTTCAAAGGTACCGGCATGTCAGTGATGGAAATGAGTCATCGCGGCGGCGTGTTTATGGACGTCGCGCGCGAGGTTGAGCGTGATTTTCGGGAGTTATTAGAAGTCCCGGAAAATTACAAAGTTTTATTTCTGCAAGGTGGCGGGAAAAGCGAATTCTCCCTTGTTCCGCTGAACTTGCTGCGCGGCAAAACGCATGCGGATTATGTGAACACCGGACTTTGGTCGACGGGCGCGATCAAGGAAGCCGGCAAATATTGTGTGCCGGCCACGATTGCCTCGTCTGAGGATAAAAAATTCACCTATGTGCCCGCGCAAGATGCCTGGAAACCCAATAAGGACGCGGCGTTTCGACATATTTGCACGAATGAAACGGTGCATGGCGTCGAATATTTTTGGACGCCGGAAATCGATGATGATGTTCCCTTAGTCGCCGATATGTCATCGCATATCTTGTCGCGGCCGATGGAGGTTTCCAAGTATGGTTGTATCTACGCGGGCGCGCAGAAAAATATTGGCCCGTCTGGTCTGACTATCGTGATCGTGCGCGAGGATTTGCTGGGCCATGCGCATCCAATGACGCCATCTGTGTTCGATTACACGCAGCAGGCGGCGAATGATTGGATGCTGAATACGCCGCCGACCTTCGCTGTTTATCTGGCGGGGCTGACATTCAAATGGCTGAAAGCGCAGGGCGGTTTGAGCGCGATGGAAACCAAAAATATCGCCAAAGCGAAGCGACTTTACGCTTGCATCGATGGCTCTGACGGGTTTTATCGAAATCATGTCGCAGTAGAAAATCGCTCGCGTATGAATGTGCCATTTTTCTTGCGCGATGAATCCTTGAACGCGAAATTTCTGGAAGCTTCTTTGGCCGCAAATCTAGCCGGGCTGAAGGGGCACAAAGCTATTGGCGGCATGCGCGCATCGATTTATAACGCGATCTCGCTCGAAGCGGTTCAAGCGTTAACGGAATTCATGCGTGAGTTTCAGCAGCGCAACGGCTAAAATGAAGTTTGGAAATTTTGCCGGCAAAAACGATCCATCCCCCACATTCGATGAATAACGATCTCTCCCAACTCCGCACCGAAATTGATGCCCTCGACGGTGAAATTTTGAAGCTTCTGAACGCCCGCGCAGCCCTGGCTCGCAAAGTGGGCTCGCTGAAAATTGGTCAAGCCTACCGCCCTGAGCGTGAAGCCGAGGTGTTGCGGCGGATCAAATCGATTAACGAGGGTCCGCTTCCGGATGAAGTTGCGGCGCGGCTATTTCGTGAAATTATGTCGGCATGCTTGGCGCTAGAACGACCCATCACTGTTGCATATTTGGGGCCTCGCGGCACGTTCAGCGAACGCGCTGTGATTAAACATTTTGGCGAAGGCGCGGATGCACAGCCTGCGGCCAGCATTGATGAAGTGTATCGGTCGGTCGAATCTGGTGCGGCTGATTTCGGGGTGGTGCCGGTGGAGAATTCGACGGAAGGCGCTGTGGGGCGCTCGCTTGATCTGATGCCGCAAACGCCATTGAAAATTTGTGGCGAAGTGTTGATTCGTATCCA
>JBBRFJ010000177.1:0-3797 GCA_038224475.1 Burkholderiales bacterium | reverse complement strand
TCGGTCGCGGTGTTTTCGTCGCCGGTGAATAGCGAACCGCGCAAGATTCTCCCATCGCCCATGTAATCCCGCCAGATCGCCAGATCACGCTTGGTCATACTCTCGCCAACGTCTAGCACCAGCAGTGTGGCGTCGGCTTTGGGTAAACGATGACGCGCCAATTCAGGCTCAACCAAAAACGCTGCCAAGCCGGGTGTATCGAGAATGACCAGACCCAAGTCGAGCAGTGGATGCGGAAAATTCACCACCGCATGCCGCCAGCGCGAGACCTCCACTAATGTCGTATCGCCGGGATTGTTTTGCACTGGCTTGTTGATGCTCGTGTCTTGTCCGCCGCTGCCGTGGGTACCATGAAGTCCTTGAGACCCATGTAGGCCCCATGCAACTGCGTCGGCCATCGACACCAGCCGCGTCTCGGAAAGTTTAGCCATTGCGGCGGCGACAGATTTTGGCTTGTCTGCGTCAAAAGGAATCAAGTGCCACGCCGACGGGTCGGCCGATAGTTCGGAAAACGTGCGTGAGCTTTCGCGGGTTTCAATGGGCAGGCAGCGGACGGAGGTTTCGATCTCACGGTCGAATCGCAGTTCGGTCACGCAACGGGTGGTGCGGCCGAGTCCCGAGGGCAAGAGGCGGCGCCCTAAATCCGAAAATATCATGGCATTGATGAGCTCTGATTTGCCGCGCGCAATTTCTGCCACGAATACCAACGTTACGCATTCGGCGGCGATCGCCTGTTTTAATTTGGCAAAACGTCGAACGTCGTCGGCGCGAATAAACTGATTTTCCCGCAGCGTTTCCGACACGTATTGAATCTCTGCCGTGACCGCTTTGCGCCAGGATTGCAATTGATTCAAACGTTTGCTGAAAGCGTTTTTGCTGTTCATCAGGGATGGATTGTTAGGTTTTTCACAGGCAAACGCAGTTGGCAAAAATAAGTTGATTATAAAAATAGTTAGAACAAAAGGGCGCGCGGTTTGCAAGTATCTATACAGCGCACTTGGGCATAACTCGCCATGCTCTTCGCATAATTATCGCTGACATCGCCGACAATAATACGTGCTGCGCTGTCCCTGCACAATCTGTCGAATCGGCTCACCGCACGCGCGGCAGGCTTTGCCTGCTCTGCCATACACAAATGCGTCTATCTGGAAGTAGCCCATCTCGCCGTTAGTCTTCACATAGTCGCGCAGAGAAGATCCGCCTGCGGCGATCGCTCTCGATAACGTTTCCCTAATCGCACCAACCAGTAGTTGATAGCGTTTGAATGACACTTTGCCTGCTGCCCGTGCCGGATGAATGCCCGCGCGAAATAACGATTCCGAAGCGTAAATATTGCCCACGCCCACCACGATGTGGCCGTTCATGATGAATTCTTTTATGCTGACCGAGCGACCGCGCGAGCGTTCACACAAATGCTGTGCGCTGAATTGATCCGACAGCGGCTCTGGCCCCAGCACATCCAGCAGCGGGTGGCTGGGCAGGGTGCCTGGACTATCCTCTGTGCTGCCCGCAATCCACAGCATCGCACCGAAGCGCCGCGGGTCGGTAAAGCGGATCGTGGTGCCGGATTCCAGATCGACATCAATGTGATCATGTTTCCGCGCATTTTCTTGCGCCGCGTCGCTGGCTACCAGAGCCCGCAGCGTGCCCGACATGCCCAAATGACTCAATACGAAGCCACCGGGTTTATTGTTCACCCCGCTGCTCTGACCAGTTTTCAAATCGCGGCAGTTCCAAAGTAAATATTTGCCTCGGCGCGTGATGTCGGTGACCGTCAAGCCCGTGATTAAGCTCGCAAAATCAGCCGGCACCGGCCATCGCAAACGGCCATCTCGCACTAGCACTCGGGTGATTTTTTTGCCCACCATGTGCGGGATCAAGCCGGATAGGGTGGTTTCAACTTCGGGGAGTTCAGGCATTTTCTGGCGATGATAATGGAGATAACGGCGGCAATGAAGGAGGCAATCGCGGCGCCTTTGAGGTTAAGGATTTGAACAGCAAAGATCACGGTGAGACAGGTCATAGTGACATAAAAAAATTGCTCGGCGCGTTACCCATGAATCGATCTCTGATTCCCAATAATCCCCCGGGAACCTGGTGCTGACGGATGTTTCAAGCAATTTATGCTTGAAGATGCCCGCTGATATTGGTGCTGAAGACGGACTACTTGCTAGCAAACTATTGCGCAAGCTCATCACCTTCGCGCGCTATACTCAAGTGGTCCAATCTAAGTTTCAATGCGTTAAAAGTAGGATCGGGCGCTTGCACCATTTCCATAAGCCTTCAAAACCTCTAAATTTCAGGAGAAAAAATGACTAAAAAATCACTGTTTGCCGCCGTCTCAATGCTGCTAGTTTCCGGTGCCGCGCTAGCCGAAGGCGATACCGGCTTCAGCGTCTCGGTTGCTGCCGGCGGTACCCGCGCCAATCTATCCGAGAGCGATCTGAATAATTTGCTCAGGTCGCAAAATTACGTTTCGCCAACCTCATCGGTGAGCAACACCGACAGCGCCTATCGGATTGGTGCGGGTTACCGCTTCTCGCCGATTTTTGCACTCGAAGCGCATTACACCGATCTCGGCAAATACTCGTCCGAATCACGCGCGCTGTTGGTGCCCAACGCGGGTGCCGGTACGCTATCTGCAAAATATAAATCCAGCGGATACGGCATCGATGCACTGGTCAGCGCTCCAATCGCCCAAAGCTTCTCAATCTACGGGCGTCTAGGCGTTTTGCGCGCCAAGACCGAGGCTAATTTCACTTCATCCGGCTCTATCTTCGTTTCACCCACCAGCCGACTTAATGCCACCGCCAATACCACTGCATACAGCTACGGCATCGGCCTGCAATACGACATCGGCAAACAAATTGCCATTCGCGCCGAGGGCCAGCGCTATGAGAAATTGGGCAATGACGATACTGGCGGTAAATTGAAGCTGGATGTTTATACGATTGGAGCCGTGTTTAGTTTTTAAGTCTAGGCATCATGAATGCGAAGCGGCCCGCGCTTGCGGGCCGTTTTTTTTGTGACGGGCGAATGCATCGCTTCGGTGAACAGGGTCGGATTTTACTATTTGCTTTGTGCCTGGGCGTTAGCTGTCCGAGGCGTATGCAGGCGGATTAGCCGCCGCGAATTTTCAGAATTTGCGTGATTTCGCGATCTAGTTGGGCGATGTGCAGCTTGGTTGGCTGATCGGTCACTTTTGGTCGTGCATTGTTTAAGTCGCGCTGCAAATCTTTAAGTGATTGAATTGCGGCAGGCCGCAAATCGATCGAAATTTCGCTCGACATAAATGCGATGGCGGCACTCATATTGTTGATGCGTTGCGTTTCGCCAGAAAATCCCTTGAGCTGTTCAAGATAGGCGCGCTGTAATTCGCGGCGGTAAACATCCACGACAGGGCGGCTGGATTTCAGTTCGCGGAACACGCCGTTTTGAATTTCGGAAAGGTATTGGTTGGCTTCCATGCCGCTGCCATGTTTGACCATCTCAGCATCTTCCAATAAGCGAAAACGAAGTGGCGACATCATATTGGTCAACAGCTGCGTTTGCGAGCCGATGACCGGCGCGGCAACATCAAAAACGCGAATACGGTTTAGCAGTGCCGGATTGATGAGCCACATGGGCGTGGTCAGCGCATCGTCAAGCAAATAGCGGATCGCCGCTTGTTGCTCTTTTGGTGTGGTGCGGGTGAAAGAATCCCCACCGCGCCCGCCTAAAAAACGGGTTTCGCGCACGCCACCGATTTGCTTCACCACCGAGGACAAATAATTGGCGCGCTGCGAGATAAGCATTCG
>JBBRFJ010000176.1:0-3814 GCA_038224475.1 Burkholderiales bacterium | reverse complement strand
GCCGTTTAGTACGGACTAAAAAGTTTGAGCTGCCGTTAACTCGCTTACAACTTGGGAATTCGAATCCGGCTAATCATCAGTGAGCCGGATGCGGCAAACAGCAACACCAGCGGATGAAGTTGAAGCCCTGCGATGTAAATAACGCCGAACCACAGATTGCCCTGCAGCGCATCGAGATATCCCGCCAGCATGAGCATCGCCACCAGCAACACGGACGTGGGAATAGGCGTGCCCTCAAAATATTTAACTTTGTTTCCACCCTCGGACAACGCCTCGGCGGTAACGTTATAGCGCGCCAGCCGCGATACGCCGCACGCCACGAAATACGCCAACACGATGCGGTCATAAAAGCCCTGCATGCCGCAGCCGTAGGCGATGATGGCGGGTGCGACGCCGAACGAAATCACGTCGGCCAGCGAATCGAGCTCCCGACCCAGCGCCGACGATTTCTGGCGCCAACGTGCCACGCGCCCATCCACCACGTCGAATATCAGCGCCGCGAATACCAAACCGCATGCAATATAAATATGCCGAACATGACCGACTTCCAGAAACGTCATGGTCGAGAAAAGCGCGCCCATGCCACACACTGCATTGCCGAGCGTGAACCAGTCGGCAAGGTGAAATTCGCGGATCATGGAAAACGGCTTTTTAGGCGCTGAGGTTGTCTGTTTTGATACCGGCGTTTTTGTCATGGGCGATCAATGTAAGGTCGATGTGAAGAACGCAGATTAAACACTAGCACTGGCGGCCTTCAACGAGCAGAATGGCTTATAGATGCCCGTCGGTATTGCCGTTTAGATTGTATTCCTTGCCAAGCGCAGACCGCTAAATTGCCAACGCGTCTCGGGCGGGAAAAAGTTGCGATAGCTTGTGCGGATGTGCTGCGACGGCGTTGCGCAGGAACCGCCGCGTAGTACGAACTGGTTGCACATGAATTTGCCGTTGTACTCACCAACTGCGCCGGTTTGAGCTTGATAGCCGGGATAGCCTAAATATGCGCTGGCGGTCCATTCCCATACGTCGCCAAATAATTGTTGCGGATATTCGGATGCGGTTTGTTCGCGCATTGCCAGCGGGTGCAGGGCATGACTCTCGAGAAAATTGCCGCTGATAGCAACGTGTTGTGCGGCTGCAGCCGCAGCGTGTTCCCATTCGGCCTCAGTGGGCAGGCGCGCACTTTTCCAGCGTGCATAGGCGTCCGCCTCGAAAAAACTGACATGACAAATTGGCGTGTGGACGTCAATTTCGACTATTCCATGCAGCGTAAATGTCATCCATTTTTTTGTTTTACTGCCGTCGCCGTTTAGGCCACTATTGCCACCGCTATTGCCACTAATATCGCCAACGACATTGCGCAGTTCCCAGTAAAGCGGCGCGGTAATTTTCTGTGCGTTCAGCCAATCCCATCCCATTGACAACCATAGCTCGGGGCGTTGATAGCCGCCATCGGCAATGAATGCCGCAAAATCGCCGTGCGTAACCGGGTGTGAAGCAATCTCAAAGGGCTCTAAGAAAACCTGATGTCGCGGGGTTTCGTTATCGAAAAGGAAGTTGTTTTGCGAATCGAGAATTGTCTGCGACTTGTTCGCGCCGATTTCAACCAGGCCGCCATGGTATTTATGCCAGCGCGGTTTGCGTCCTTCGATTGCAGTCAGCGGCCAGCGTGATTGATAAGCGGGCTTTAGCGGATTTTTGGAGAGCAGATGTTTCAGATCGGTGAGGATTAATTCCTGATGCTGCTCCTCATGATTGCAGCCCAGCCACATGAGTTCGGTAAAGCTCTGATTGATGCCGCCCAGCGCCTCAATCAGGCCGGCGATGCGCTTGGTAACGTCGTGGCGATAGTCGAGCACGCTCGCCAAATCCGGGCGGGAAATCAGGCCGCGTTCCGCGCGCGGATGTTTGTCGCCAACACCGTTGTAGTAGGAATTAAACAGCACCCGAAACGCAGGATGGAACGGCTCGAAATTGCGCTCAAATTTTTCGAGAATAAAAGTCTCAAAAAACCAGCTCGAATGCGCAAGGTGCCATTTAATCGGACTCGCGTCCGGCATCGACTGTAGGTTGCAATCTTCGGCTTTCAACGGTGCTGTCAAGCGTTCTGTCGCGGCGCGGACGGCTATGAAACGTGCTAGTAGTGGTTTGGACGCATCGCTGATGTCCTGCCGCAGTGCTTGTTGCAAGGGGCTTTGCGTGACCTGCTTTTCAATTGGACTCATTGGCGGTGCTCGTTGATCTCGTTGATTTAGGTCGCTGATCTAAAGGGCTTGCTGCCGTCCGTCAGTGTCTTGGAATTGCTACTGACTTGCAGATATTTTACGCATCCGATCGTGCTTCAGGTTAGGTTGTGCAATGTGAGTTTGCGAGGTCACGCTTTGGCCTGAAGTAATTCATTTGCTATTAAGCAAAGGGAGGCGCGCTCCGTTTCATGTAAGAATAATCTGGCTCGCGCTAGACAGGCATTGCCTAAACGGGATTTGAAGTTGGCGTCGCTTAAAACCCTTTTTAATAGTGCGAGCAGGGATATATCATCGCCTACAGCGAAATATCCTTCGTAATTTGGCCCCAACATGCCAATGTTGCCCGACATCTGCGATGCCAGTACGGAGGTGCCTGATGTAAGCGCCTCAACAATGACATTTGCGCCGCCTTCCATAATGGACGGATGAATCAGCAGATGTGCGCGCTTGATGGCGGCGCGGGTCAGTCCGTGACTCATCGCGCCTGACCAGTGATAATTTTTGTTATGAGCAGAAAGTGTTCGGGCAATTTCGGCCAGCGATTCATCAAGTGGTGCGCCGATATGCAAGATGTGGATGCGGTCGCTATCGCTTAGTTGCGACGCCGCGCGAAAAATTGTTGACGGATCTTTTTCGCCGCGTAAATGTCCGACCACCACACAATTCAGCTTAAATTTTGGTTTGATACACGGCTTGAGCGGTTTTGCTGATTGATAGACAACATGCGTTTTTTTGCGATGCTCGACCGGTACAAAATGGATGGCGTCGTCCTGTAATACGATGAGCGAATCTGCCAAACGCAAGGACTGGCGCGCTTCTTCTGAGTTTGCGAGGTCGCGATATAAGTCAGTGCCGGTCAAAACGACAATCAACGGCTTTGCCGGAAAAGCTTCCCGAAACCTTGCGATTGAGGGCGCACTGCGGCGCGCATGCAGCGCAATCAGCAAATCGCACTTTTCACCCGACCACTCGCCTTGTACAATAATCCGGAATTCTGGTCCTGCCGCTGATCCCGGTGAGCGCTGTGTAAGCAACGTCTGCCAACGATGGGCGGTACGCCAGTTGCCATTGTTGGCATCTGCCAGTGCGGGAGTAATGATGCGAATCAGTGGTGCAGAATTCACTTGACTTGAGGAAAATAGATTTACAAATGAGTTTGTTTTGAACAGGTTGAATCAATGCAGGTGACCGAAAAAATAACAGATGTGCTGGCACTCAAAAGTCAGTTACGTGACGCGCTGATATCGCAACGCGCATATACGCATGCACTTTACCGCGAATTGCCTGAGTCATTGTGGGTGCCCGCCAAGGTGCCTTACCATCTGAATATAAACCCGCCGCTGTGGGAACTCGCGCATATCGCGTGGTTTCAGGAGTATTTCGCCGTACGCCTGCCCAACAGCTCGCCGGAAATTTTGCGTCAAAGCAAATTGCCTCCGTCATGTTTTGTCGATGCCGACACGCTTTTTGATTCGACGCAGGTGGCACACCAGGCGCGCTGGACAAATATCTATCCCAAGCAGGATGTTTGTTTTGCGTATATGCGTGACTCGCTGGCTTCAACGCTGAGT
>JBBRFJ010000175.1:0-3831 GCA_038224475.1 Burkholderiales bacterium | reverse complement strand
CCTCGGTGATGGTCAGGCGATAAGTCTGCTCGTTCTTTTCAGCAAACGCGCGCGTCAGGCCCACCCGCACCTGACGCTGCGCGCCGGGTGCCAAACGAAATACCGGCGGCATCGCGATCACATCATCGGTCGCGGTCAGCTGATGTTCGCCATTGGTCTGAGTCCATGCAAATGTTTCTGCTTGTACCAACGCTTCTTCGCGGCCATTGTTTTCTACCGTGATAAGACCCAGCGCCGATGATGGCGAAAAGGTGAGCCGCAAAGGTGACACCGCCAGTGAGCCTGCATCTGCTAAGCCGCTGGCGAGCACCGTTGCGACAATCATGCAATGGCGCGGCACGCTACACCACTTGGCGCAACATGAACGTTGAAAAATAAGACGATACAAGAGACGAAAAAACTCGCACAAGATCCAGTGACGCTGCGAACGTACATTACTTGTGGCAGTCTGGCGAGACATTTTGCGGTTCCTTAGAATCATTAGGCCTGAAATTAATAGGTCAATGTCACTGTCACCGTGTCGGCGTAGTTACCCACTAGGATGTTCTGATTGGCAGGAATTCGCGCGTACACGCTTACGGGCTGGGCCGCGCCGTTGCCAATCGCACTAGACATCGTGGTGCCGCCAGTGCCGTCCATCCAAACTGAACTACGCAACGTATCGTCATAAATGTTGTACGCCAGCAAGGTGGCAGATGGCCCCGTGAGGAAGCGCGACGTCGATGACGCACCACTGCCCAGCCCCGCATCAAGCGCGATCGAATATACCGTTCCAATTGTGCAGGTCGGTGAGATCGTGGCCGCGGCGTCAGTTACAAGGCCAGAGAGCCCGCTGTAGCTACCAAAGGCTAACGACGTTGCACTCACAGTACAGCTGTCAACAACCGTGGCCGTTACAGGCAGGGTGGTAAACGCCGTTCCCGCTGATACGGCGCACGTGAGAGCTGATCCGGTAAGGGCCAGAGAGAGACCAACTGCGAGCTTGCTTAGCTTTTTCATGAGATCCACCTTTAATTACGATTGAGTTATCCGCTCTTGATGCAGCGCGCTTTAGTGGACAGGTATTCGGCAGCCATCATTCATTACCAGATCAGGGAATGGCTTAAAGCCCGATGCGAAATTGCTGAATCGCAACGTTCAGCGACCATTCACTGTGGCCCGGAAATCCCGCCACCACGCACGCCGTCAGGTGCAGGCGCCAATTTCGAGAGGGAACCAGCGGCAATTTCCACGCGCGGAAAGACCCGCCCGCACTTCTAAATTGCCGCTAAAGATCTGGTGCGAAGAGCCGATGACAGGGGGTACGCCAAGCACGGATATGCAAACTCAGCAGCAACTAGCCAGACAGGGAAAAACAAGTGGGCCGAAACCTCGAACATCGTCCGGCAACTACAGCGCTCACGCTTGGAGTGCTGCTATCGCTGCCCGTGTTGCTCGTGCTGCCAATGACCGCGCTCGCTGAAAATCAAAACGGCTCAACCCGCGCACGCGCTGGCATTGATTTTCGTATCGTGATTCCGGCGATCGTACGCGCGAAAGTGATGAGCCAAATGGACAGCGTGACGGTTGAGGATCGACATATTGCTGCCGGCTATATCGATCTTGACGAGAGCACGTCGCTAACTCTCACCAGCAACAGCCGCAACGGTTACGTCATTACCGCAAGCTATGACACGAAGCTGCTTTCCCGTATCGACATCAAGATTTCAAACCAAAACTTAACCGCATCGTCTGGCACCAGCAGCATGCGGGTGGCATCCGGCCTGATCATAGACAAAATCGTTCCGGTAAGCTATCGTCTGCATTTTGCGCCCGGCGCGCAACCCGGATCGTATCGCTGGCCGATTGCGCTGGTCTTTTCTCCCGGTGTGGTGTGATGTTTTCGCGGTAAATACCACGCCATCAGTGCGGGCAGGTGTCCGGATACGGCGCGTTAAATCCCCAACCAGGTTTACGCTGCGGCGCTCGCAAGGTGCCACGCGGCCGGTGCTGCGGGCCTGAGGGTCAAATAAAAATCTGCGCCTTTGCCTAATTCGCCCGTCGCCCAGGTTTCGCCCCCATGACGCTCAATAATTTTGCGCACGGTGGCGAGACCAATACCGACACCCTCAAAATCGCGTTCATGGTGGAGGCGTTGGAACACACCAAAAAGCTTGTCGCCGTAGCGTGCATCAAAGCCGACACCGTTGTCGCGAACGCACACCTCGACTTCGTCATTATCCGTTAATCGCGCACATACTTCTATGACAACGGCATCTGAACGTCGCGTAAATTTCAATGCATTGCTGATGAGATTCAGAAAAGCCTCGCGCAACAGCCCTGAATCGCCGTGTACCGTTGGCAATTTGCCGATCCGCCATTCCACCTGCCGGTCTGCAACACCTGCCATGCAGTCCTGCATCACGCTATTGACCAACGCATTCAGATCAATTGGCCGGGAAGCCAATTCTACGAGGCCCACTTGTGACCAAGCACGTAGAGCATCAATCAGGCCGCTCATTTTTGCGGATGCAGTGACAATCCTAGTTAAATACCTTTCGTTGTCGTCGGCAGTTTCGCGAGAGTGTTCGAGCGCGAGTTGCGCAAAGCCGTCCATATGGCGAAGCGGCGCATGCAAATCATGGACGACCTTCGCTACGAATGATTGCAGCTCCTTGCGCAGTCGCTCGTCGCCGTCCCTCATGCTTGCTTCCAGCTTGGCCGCGGCAGACTGTCGCTCAATACTGATTTGCAAGGTCGCGTGCAGATCTAGGTCTGAAAACGGCTTTAAAAGATAGCTAAATGGCTTTGAAGCCGCGGTGTTTCCCGGCACTGTAAGGGCATCCAAATTAAACAGGTGCAATACCGGAATTTGGAATCGCGAAACGCCACCCATGACAACCTCAACGGGTTCTTGCTGACCAATGGTCGGGTGATCAACGAGTAGCAACTCGGCACCAGAATCGTGAAGAAAGGTCAGTGCGGCCGCGAAATTTGTTACAACGCCTTGTGCCTGATAACCGAGCACCTCAAGTCGGCTTAACAGATTATTCGCGTAATCAACATCCGATGACAGCACCGCCACTTTCGGAAATTTCAGGCTCATATTCATTTTTGGGAAGGTCCGAAACTTGTGCGCCGCATATGCAAATTCTTTTTTTAGATGGTTAAATTAATTACCCATTCGGCTGACAGATGTACAGAACATCCACGGCCTTAAGTACGTAGGATAACCGCGCGGGCGCGGAAGTGTTAGGGAAACAAACACCATTTTTGTCAACAAATGCAAAATCACCTTAGACGAGCCACGGTCGTGTGGGCCGCTACTTTGGAGTGACGCGATGGGTCGCTTAGCCCGCAAGCCAGATGATGACCGGACACTCTTAAATATGGCGGGTGGCATACACAAATTTTTTTGCAGAGCGCGCGGGAGCCTACAGGACACAATGAAATACTGGCTTTATTCCGCCAACCGGTACAACACTTTGCCCGCTCATTTCGCGCCGATGCAGTTGTATCTGGTTTCAGGATTAGTGCTCAGCCCGAATTGCCTAACGACACCCGATCACGCCTACTTCACATAGTCGTACAAAGGTTTGCCTTTATCGACAATGTGGACGGTAAACAGTTTTAGCGACTTATCGCCGACCACTTTGTATCCACCATGGATCACGTCACGCAAATTCAAAATCGGTGCGCCCGTTTCGATCGTCACAGGCTCTTTACCGGGATACTGTACCTTGGCACCTTGCAAAATATAACCACTCTCAACGCCGTGATGGGTGTGCCGCTGAACCTCATCTCCGGGTTTGAATTCCAGCGTCGAACTAATCACCTCCATACCGGGTGCGC
>JBBRFJ010000174.1:0-3892 GCA_038224475.1 Burkholderiales bacterium | reverse complement strand
GCGACCCGACGGGACCGCGTTTTACATCGCCACCAATGAACGCGACGCGAAGTTTTTTGACCTCTATAAATACGACGCAAAGACCTATGCGCGCACGATGCTTTTCAAAAATGAAGGTACTGCGGTGCAAAATGCGAACCCAGCCGCGATCAGCCGTGATGAGCGCTGGATTGCGCTGAACAAACCCAACACCACCTCGGATAGCGATATCTATTTGTATGACGCCACCAGCAAAGAAACCCGGCTGATCACGCCGCACAAGGGCGCTGTCAGTTTTAGCGCCGCAACGTTTGATCCCGCCTCGAAAAAGTTGTTTTTTCTAAGCAACGAAACCGGTGAATTTACGGGGCTGCGGACCTACGATTTGGCGACAGGCACCATCAAGGAACACCAAAAAGCCGATTGGGACGTGGTCTCAACGTATTTTTCGCGTGATGGACGATACCGTGTTACGTCAGTGAACCAAGACGGCAGCACGGTCGTGAACATTGTTGAGGCGGGCGGCAGCTCAAACAACGAGGGTGGCGAGAAAGAAAAGCCAGTCGCGATGCCAAAGCTCGCGGGCGGCGAAATACGCGGTGTCACGTTCGGTAAAAGCGGAAAGCGGATGGCGTTCTATGTCAACGGTGATCGCTCGCCCAACAATTTATTTGTGCATGATTTCGCCACCAAAAAAACCACACAATTAACGCGAAGCCTGAACAAAGAAATCGATGCCAACGATCTGGTTGAGGCCGAAGTGGTGCGCTTTAAGTCGTTTGACGGCACCGTAATCCCATCGATTTACTACAAGCCGCGCGGCGCGGCACCAAACAACAAAGTTCCTGCGCTGGTATGGGTTCACGGCGGCCCGGGTGGACAAACAACGCGCGGCTATAGCGCACAAATCCAATACTTGGTAAACCATGGCTATGCGGTGCTCGGCATTAACAATCGAGGCAGCAGCGGTTATGGCAAAACATTTTTTACCGCCGACGACCGCAAGCATGGCCGCGAGCCACTGTGGGATTGCGTCGAAGCGAAAACCTACCTGGCAAGCTTGGGTTACATCGATCCTGAACGCGTCGGCATTATCGGCGGCAGCTATGGCGGCTATATGACGCTGGCGGCGCTGGCGTTCCGGCCGGAAGCGTTCAAAGTCGGGGTAAACATTTTTGGCGTGAGCAACTGGATTCGGACACTCGAGAGTATTCCACCGTACTGGGAAGCGCAGCGCAAGGCGCTCTATGATGAAATCGGTGACCCGGTCAAAGACAAAGAGTTTCTGACCGCCACTTCGCCACTATTTCACGCCAAAGAAATTCGTGCCCCGCTGATGGTGATTCAAGGTGCCAACGATCCGCGCGTGATCAAGCCCGAGAGCGACGATATTGTCGAGGCCGTCAAGAAAAATAATGTACCGGTGGAATATGTGGTGTTCCCCGACGAAGGCCACGGATTTTCAAAGAAGAAGAATCAGATGGAATCGAGCAAACGTATTCTGGAGTTTCTCGATAAATATCTCGCCAACAACACCAAAAAACCGGTTTAAAAAATAAATGTGTGGCGCAGAAAAGTGATCACATGATCATTTTTCTGCAAACTGCTGAACAACAAAAATACCAGTCGCCTGAAACACAGTCGCCCAAGGGATGATGACGATGAAAGATCTTGAGCACGAAGATGAGAACGCGTGGCTGGACCGAATGCAGCTACATGCCGATCCGCACGCCGACAACACCATGGGTGACATCATGGGGGCCTGGGCACCCCCGGCGGTGAGCCTTGAATCGGGCGACATTGCCCGCAATACCCAGGCCTGGATCGACGCTCTTGATCCGCAGTGGAAAAAAATTGAAGCCGTTAGCAAAATTTTTGGCGAGTGGACTTCCAACCAGAATATAAGCGCGTGGCAGGCCGGCAAAGAGGTCCCGCTAACTATCAGCACGCCACTTCGAAAATATGTTGCCGCCAGCGGCTCGCTTCCCGATTGGGCTGACACCACTAAATTGGCGCGCGCAGAAGAATTGTTTATGGATTACGGCGCGCTGTCGGTCACGTTACTGTTCTGCGCAAGCCTGCCTGAGTGCTACGTTATTCCAGATCTTTCAGCGGTGCTGCACGTATCAGGCCAGCTTGAAAAACATACCGATTACCGGGTACGTTCGACCGGCGCCATGATTTTTCCAGTGATGATGCAGGGCGGCCTGACGGATCCAGCGGGCGGCGGTGTGGCGCAAATATTTAAGGTGCGGTTAATTCACGCAACGATTCGAAATCTCATGCTGCGCAAAAATCCTTGCGCGGGGTCGATCACATCGGCTCCTATGGGCGAATCACCGCTCGCCTACGACGCAGCCGCTACCGTGGCACCACTCACTGCGTTTTCTGGCACTTCTATGCATCAAGTCTTATTTGCGCATGGCTGGAATACTCATGCGGATGGTCTGCCCTGCAATCAGGAGGAATTGGCCTACACGCTACTCACCTTCAGCTATGTTTTCCTGCGCAGCATGCGCACGTTGGGTTTGCGCTTCTCAACGGCAGACGAAGAGGCCTACCTGCACACTTGGAATGTGGCAGGATCGTTGCTGGGCATTGAACACGATTTGATGGCGGACACGATGGATGAGGCCGAGCAGCTTTTTTCACGAATGCAGGCGCGCGGGCGAGCCGATCAGAGTCGGCATACGAACCAGCCAGATCCACGGCCTGACCTCGGCAATGCGCTGATCAACGCCATGGAAAGCGTGATTCCGATACGACTTCTACAATCGTTTCCATTGCTGATGACGCGCCATTTGGTCGGCAAGGAAACGTCAAAAGACCTGGGCTTGTGCACTAACTCGCCGTGGTCATCGCGTCTGTTGTTTTACGCGCTGTTAGCCACATCCAGAGCAGTCGACAGCGTGGCGCGCGTGGTGTGGCCAGAATTTTCAGTAACGCGATTTTTAATGCGGATTTTGGGATACCGGCTTATTACCCAGCTGATGATGGATCAAACCAGACCTTTAAAGCTGCCACAGCATCTGATAAACCGGGTCAGCGATGTGGTGGAAAGCTGGGGTGAGGATAAAAAAGCACCGCGCTGGTTAAATAAAGTCGAAGATCGCGTAACCACCGCGGGCCGCTGGCGCGCCGCAGGTCCACAATAACGAATTGGCCGAAATGCCAAATACAATCCGCACACAGCGCATGAACGTAAATCTGTCCTATTGTGCTCGCATCCCGCTTGTGGCATTGTCCGAATCCCTGAGTATTTCAATACCCAGAGGCTGCGCTACAACGTGCCTTAATGACGCTTCTCTTTGATCTTTTTACTTCAGCTCGCGCATGCGTTTTAACCACCCTATTTTTTATCTCATTGGCTGCATATTCGCCCGCGCGTTTCCTCGCCGGTTCGTTCGTTCGGGTCGTTTGAGTGGAGCGAACTTTCCGGTGGTGCGCATTATGCAGCATGCAGGCGCCATCGTTTCAGCGATACCCGCGCTGGCCTCGGCAAAAACGTGGGGCATCACTATTGCCTTGGCGACGGCCAGCGCCGGCCTGTCAATATCCGCGGACGCTGCAACTGATCCGCTTAATTTACCCGCTGCGCCGATCATGGCGCCGATCTCGCTCAACGCGCAAACCGCGACCATCGATCTGTGGCCATCAGTTACTTTTCTGCATGACCCGGAAAGCAAGCTCAGCATTGCCGAGGCAATCGCCCAACCAGAAAAATTTACCACGCTTAAGTCCGCATACGCGACGCTGGGCTTGCGGCAAAAGATAATGTGGTTGCGCATCCCCGTGTCGCTCGCCGCCGGTGTGCATGAAGACTGGATTCTTGATATTGACTACGCACTGTTAAATCGCGTCGACGTTTATGTGGTTCGCGACGGTGGCATGGTGAGTGAGGCGCGGCTCGGGC
>JBBRFJ010000173.1:0-3930 GCA_038224475.1 Burkholderiales bacterium | reverse complement strand
ATTTCCGAGGGACTGTCGGCGAAAGAATTGACCGCGATGATGAACAACTATCTGACGGTAATGACGCAAACCATTCAGAGCGATCGCGGCACCATCGACAAATATATTGGTGACGCCATCATGGCGTTCTGGGGCGCACCGCTGCTCGACCAGCAGCACGCAGAACACGCGCTTAATTCCGCACTGGCCATGCAAAACCGTATCAAGGAAATCGGCCCGGAATACGTAAAACGCGGCTGGCCAAAACTTGAGATGGGCGTGGGCTTAAATTGCGGCGTGATGAACGTCGGCGACATGGGTTCGAGCTTTCGCCGCGCCTACACCGTGATGGGCGATGCGGTAAATCTGGCGTCGCGGCTGGAAGGCCTCACCAAAGAATATGGCGTCGGCATTTTGGTGTCAGAAAATATTGTTAAAGCGGTGCCCGCGATTGTCTATCGCGAGCTGGACCGGGTTCGCGTCAAAGGCAAGCTGGAACCCATCGGCATTTATGAGCCGGTCGGTAAAAAAGATGAGCTGAGTGCCGAAGTCATCGACCAGATTGACCGCTTCCATCGCGCGCTGGAGCACTACCGTGCGCAGCAATGGGCCGAGGCCGAGGCGCTACTCTCCGCCCTCACCCACGCCGAGCCCAAGCGCAAAGCCTATCGCGTGTTCTTAAGCCGCGTGGCTGAATTACGGGCGCAGCCTCCCGGCCAAAATTGGGATGGGGTGTTTACGTTTTCGACGAAATAAGCAGTCGTTTAGCGGTTCGATTATTTGGCGAATAACTGCGCCGCTTAGTCTTGAGAATTGGTTGCATTGGTTGCATTGATTACATTAGGCCCATATGGAAACGATAAACCCCCCATTACTAAAAGCGGCTTTATGAAACCCATTCAAAATGTGCTGGTGCTTCAAGGTGGTGGCGCGCTGGGCGCATATCAGGGCGGCACATACGAGGGCTTGGCACGGCACGGGATAAATATCGGTTGGGTGGTGGGCACCTCGATCGGCGCGATTAATGGCGTACTGATTGCGGGCAATCGGCCCGAAGACCGTGTTGAAAAATTGCATGCATTCTGGACGCGAGTCGCCCGCGATACACCGGCTATTTTTCCTTTTTTTTCGACCCTCGATTGGCTGCGCCCGTGGAGCAATGCCACCAAGCTGTGGGACACTCTATCGAACGGCGTGCCGGGCTTTTTTACACCACGCACCAATAGCACCTGGAATATCAATAAAAGTGGCCCCAGTGTTCAGGCAAGTTTCTACGACACCAGCCCGCTTGAAGCGACGCTTAACGAGCTGGTTGATTTCAAATATCTGAATGCCGGCCACGTGCGTCTCACTGTATCCGCGGTCAATATCGCGACCGGCGAGCTCAGAAAATTCGATAACACCATCGAGAAAATCACCGCAAAGCACATTATGGCAAGCGGCGCGCTGCCGCCGGGCTTTCCGCCGGTTGAAATCAACGGCGCAGACTATTGGGATGGCGGCATTTATTCGAATACGCCGATCGACATCGTGCTCGACGATCAGGAACGTCAAAATACCTTGTGCTTTATGGTTGATCTCTGGGATCCGAGCGAGAACGTGCCCGCCTCGATTGCAGAAGCGATTACGCGGCAGAAAGATATTCAATTCGCCAGCCGTTCAACCGAACATCTTGAAGACCACGAGCGGATGCAGAATTTACGCCGCGCGGTGCAAATCCTCGCCGAAAAATTGCCCGCCAAGGAGCGAAACTCGGCGACCACCAAGGCGCTTATACAGCTAGGTTGTAGCAGCACGATCAATATCGTCCGACTGGTCATGAAAGCGTTGCCCAATGACGACCAGAATAAGGATATCGATTTTGCGACCTCGACGATTGAGGCTCGATGGCAGTCCGGTATGAAAGATATTGATCGGGCGTTCCAGCATAAGAGTTGGCTTAAATCACCGCCCGCGCATATCGGCATGGTGGTGCACGAATTAAAGCAGGAATAAATTGCCGGAAGACCGGAATTGGAAATGCGTTCCGCCATGCACCTCAATGCCGATCTCACCCGAATGTCGAGCGATGTGACGCATGACGACTGCGCATAATTAACTCAAACCCTGAAAGGAAATCATCATGCAACTCAAAGATAAAGTCGCCATCATCACCGGCGCGGCCAGCGGTATTGGCAAAGAAATTGCCATCGAATTCGCGCGCGAAGGGGCCAAGGTTTGCATCGCCGATTTGGCATTGGATGCCGCCACCGCGACTGCCAACGAAATCAATACCTCGGGGGGAACGGCGATGGCCGTCGCCATGAACGTCACTGACGAAGCGCAGGTCGATAAAGGTGTCGCCGACACGGTCGCCAAATTCGGCGGCGTGGATATTCTGATCAGCAACGCCGGCATTCAAATCATCAGCCCGATTGTCGATTTCAAATTTGAAGACTGGAAACGGATGCTGGCCATTCACATGGACGGTGCGTTCCTCACCACCCGCGCCTGTATGCGCGCGATGGTCAAGGCCGGCAACGGCGGCACGATTTTATTCATGGGTTCGGTGCATTCACATGAAGCATCGCCGCTCAAATCAGCTTACGTCGCCGCCAAGCACGGCCTAATTGGCCTCGCCAAAGTCGTCGCCAAAGAAGGCGCTAAAGACAAAATACGATCCAACGTCATTTGCCCCGGTTTCGTGCGCACGCCGCTGGTCGATAAACAAATTCCCGAACAAGCCAAGTCGCTCGGCATTTCCGAAGCCGACGTGATCAAAAACGTCATGCTCAAAGAAACCGTTGATGGTGAATTCACTACCGTGCAAGATGTAGCCGGTCTTGCTGTTTTCTTAGCGGCGTTCCCGACTAATGCGCTGACCGGGCAATCGATCACGGTGAGTCATGGTTGGCATATGCAGTGACGGTTGTGATGGCGCGGGCAGTAACGTTGCGGAATGCAAACTCGCCTATTGACGGACAAGTACAGACATAAATGCTCCAAACGCCGCTCTGGGGGCGGCGTTTATAGAATTTTTGGACTGCGTAGCGTTAAGGCGGCAGCGATACCGGATTCGCCATTTCAGAAATGCCAAACACCATGCTCTACTAGGACGAGACGCTCAACTTGATGCCAGGCGCACGCACCTTACGCGCGATCACGATAAAACGGTAAGTGACGCCAACGACGCGTTCGACGAAGTAAGCCAGGTCGGCCGGCGAGATGTAAACGGCGCCGACATTTTGGGGATGAAAACCAATGGATCAAATCAATCCAAATTACCTGTTCATTTGCGTACTCACTATCGCTGGCACCCTCGTTCTCGTTTCCGGACTTGTCACGATGCTTTCAGCAATTCGCAGCCGCAGTTGGCCCTGTGTAGCGGGCGTTGTCACGATTTCAAAGACCGTTAGTGTGAAAAGTGCGGCGAGGAGCCGGACCAGCGAGCCGTCGTGGGCACCGGAAGTACATTACCAATACACGGTGACCAAAACCAAATTTACGGGCACGTTAATATGCTTCGGTATGGAGGGGTTGAGCGGCGGGCGAGAGTTTGCAGCCACCTACAAAGACCGATACCCAGTGGGCAAAGTGGTGCAGGTCTTTTATGAGCCCAATCGGGCGGAGAACTGTGTTCTCGAACCGGGAATATCGATCAAATTTTTTTGGCCGGTGGCGGTTGGCGTCGCACTGCTGGTGCTGAGCGTCAGTCTCGTGTTGCACGAGTGGAGTCGCATTGCCGGCTGATCTTTTGAAACTGGAAACTTATAGAAAGCCCGAGATTTACTATTGAATTTGTGGATGACACGCGTTGGTGGTGGCGCGGTGTAGGCAAGAGGCAAGGCCTGAACATCCCGCTAGAAATTGCAAGTGTTTTTCTTCGCTTATTGCGCGACGAGCGAACACGACTTACCCACCGCGGCCGGCGTTCACGCTGGTTGAAGAGCGCGCCCGCCGCGGTGGATAAGT
>JBBRFJ010000172.1:0-3967 GCA_038224475.1 Burkholderiales bacterium | reverse complement strand
ACGCCTGAAGCGACGCGGGGCTTGGCGATCTTCGCGACGTTGCTGATGGTGATGCTGGGCGGCGCCTGGGTGCCCAGTTTCGTATTCCCGGAATGGCTGCAAACCGTGTCACTGGGCGTGCCCACCCGATGGGCAATTGATGGCCTGTCGGCGATGACTTGGCGTGGGTTGGGGTTAGAGGCCGCGTTGGCACCCATTGGCGTGCTGATGGCCTTCAGTGCGGTGTTTGCGATGATCGCGATTTGGCAATTCGATTGGGAAGAGTGACGGGGGGTGTCTGGAGGCGCTTGCATGTTGCCCAACGTATCGACTTGGTCAATAACGCCAGACTTTGCTAGAAGGCAAGCGCGAGAAGTGCCATTACCCGGCGTCAGCTTACCTCTTCGCAACCGCACCAATCAATTGCTGCTCTGTCAAAAAACGGTGCAAAATTTCAAGCCGCATATTGGCGTCGGTCAGCTCAAGCATTTTTTGTTTGACAGCACTGCCGAAGGGCATGAGTTCGGTGATCCTGAAGCCGATCCAACTCGCATCGTTAAACTGCGATTCGGCTACACCTGCCATCATGTTGATCTGAGCAAGAATCTTCTTTAGGAATTGGCCGCAATCGTCGAGCTCTGGACTCCCAGCGGACAAACTGCCGGCTAAATCGGCATCGATTGAAGTCACGGTGCCCGTGATCAACCCGGAAGCTGCCACGGTGCTAGAGATGATGCGAAATCTTGTGCCGCCGATGACTTTGACCTGTAGCACGCCCAGATTAGGCATTTCCCAATCGTCAATGCGTGCGAGCGTGCCAACTGGATGCGGTGCGGCGGGTGAGCCGACCTCCAGACCTTCGCGGATGAGTGCGATACCGAATGGCTTCGCGTGTTTCAAACAGTTTTTTGCCATGTCCATATAGCGCTGTTCAAAAATTTTAAGCGCTAGCGTGCCGCCCGGAAACAACACCGAGCCGAGTGGAAAAATCGGTAGCTCGAACGTTTCTGGCTCAACTTGGTTGCGAATGGTTTCGGTAACGGTTTCGATAATGTTCTTAATCAATCTTGATCATTCCTGTGGTGGTTCGGGTGGTATCGATGCGGCGTAAAACTAACGCGCTCAATGCGCAATGACGCGCTCGGCATAATCGCGGTGGCGGACCAGAACTTGCTGGTTGCTGCCAAAGCGCTGTGCTAACTCTTCGACGATGTAAACGGAACGATGCTGCCCACCCGTGCAGCCGATCGCAATGGTGAGCGCCGCACGATTGTCACCCGCGAATGAAGGCAACCAACGCATTATGAACGACGCGATATCGTCGATAAAGTGTGCAACATTTAAGTTGTCTTCCATGAATTTTTTTACGGGCTCGTCTTTGCCACTGAGCGGGCGTAATTTTGGATCATAAAAAGGGTTGGGCAAAAACCGTGCGTCGAAGACAAAATCGGCATCCATTGGCGTGCGGTGCTTGAACCCGAATGACTGAAATGCCAACGTGAGCCGGGTGCGGTCGATGTGCAACCAGTCTTTTATCCAGCCGCGCAACGTATTTGGACTCACGCCGGAGGTATCCATGCGGTGCCCCAATGCTGCGACGTCGGCCAACAGGCGCCGCTCCTCTGCGATGCAATCGGCGACGCCGGTGGTGATGCGCTCCGCGAGCGGGTGCGGGCGACGTGTTTCGGCAAACCGCTTGGCGAGCGCTTCGTCATTGGCTTCTAAAAAAATCACGTGCGAGGTGACGCCTTTGGCTTTCATCTCATCCACAATCGCGGCCAATGCTGAAATGGTTTCACCGGTACGGGCGTCAATGGAAATCGCGACTTTTTCACTGCTGCCTTGAACGGATTCAACCAATGAAGAAATTAATGTGGCGGGTAAATTATCAACGGCGAAATAGCCAGCATCTTCAAGCGCGTTTAACGCCACACTTTTGCCCGAGCCAGAAAGCCCGCTTAATAAAATAAGTTGCATGGTGACCCACAGGGTTGGTAGCAGAAAATTGTAGACAGCGTTGCGGCAAGTACCTGAGGATCAGCTCTCCGATTGATAAGCACGAAAAATACCGCTCTCATCAAATACCGGTGGTACGTTGGCAGATTCAGTCATGGTTGGCGAATCCCTTGGCGCTTTTATACTGGAAACAGCGGGGTCGTTTGCGTCAATTTGTACGCGCATGGCGGCTTCATGCCGGTCCAGGAAGTCTTTGGTGGAATCGTAGCCGCGGGTTTGCAAAATATAATGTCGCACCGCTGCTTCGACCAGCACCGCCAGGTTGCGTCCCGCCGCCACCGCCAGCGTGACGGTCGGAATTTCGACGCCAAGAATCGTCGTGGTACTGGATTTGGTTTGCAGCCGATCCAGGCCGCGAAAATAGTCTTCGGTCGGGCGCTCGAGATGAACAATCAGCCGCAAGGTTTTTCGCGGGCGCACCGCGGTTTCACCAAAAATTGCCCTGATATTTAAAACCCCAATACCTCGCACTTCCAGAAAATCGCGCAGGATGGTCGGGCAGCGCCCTTGAATCGTTTCCGGGCCGATCTGAAATAGCTCTACTGCATCGTCGGCTACCAAACCCGCACCGCGCGAGATTAATTCAAGCGCTAATTCGCTCTTGCCGATTTGCGAATTGCCGGTAATCATGATGCCGAAGCCAAGTACGTCTAAAAAAACGCCGTGCTTGGTGGTGACTTCGGATAGTTCGCGTTGCAAATAGGGCCGCAATAAATTAACGAATACCCGGCCTTTTTTCTGTGATAAAAATAACGGCGTATTGAATTCATCACAGGCCTTGAGCAAATAGCCAGGTGCATCCATACCATCGCAGACAAAGATCGAGACGGTTTCGCCGGTGCAAAGGCGCTTTAGCGACTCGATGCGCGCATCTGCGGACAGGTTGCTGAGGTAAGCCAGGTCGCTTTCGCTGATGGCCTGAATCAACATCGGGTGCACCAAATTCATGTGCCCTACCAAGCCTACTCCGGGTCGATCCAAGGCGTCGTTGGCGAGAACGCGCGAGGCACCATTGTGCCCGCCAATCCACGTCAGCTGAAGCTTGTCGCGCCGCTCTTCAAAGAGCTGCTGAACGTTTAACTGGGGCATGGTTGGCGTAATTTGTATAAGGTGTCCACTCGGTCAGCATGGTATGAACACGCTTTGCGTCCGATTCAGTCAGCAACATTTCGCGCAGGTTAGGATCGCTGAACATTTGTGCCAGCTCGGAGAGCATGTTGAGATGTTGCTCATTCGCATGCTCGGGCACCAGCATGGCAAACACCAGCCGCACGGGTTCACCGTCCGGCGCTACAAACGGCACGCCTTCCTTGGTACGTATAAAAGTGGCGACCATGTCGCGCAGACCCTTGATGCGGCCATGCGGGATGGCGACACCAAAACCGAGTCCGGTTGAGCCTAGTTTTTCGCGGGCAAACAGGGCATCAAATACGGTGACGCGGGCAATCCTACTTTCGTTTTCAAATAATAGTCCCACTTGTTCAAACAGCCGTTTTTTGCTGGTGATGTCGAGGTCGAGCACCACATGTGACAAGGCAAGATGCTTGGATAGTTGAGTCATAAAAGATGTTACGGATTGAAAGATTTTATAAAGCTATTTTTTAACTGCATTGAGTTTTTAATGCTTTAACTAAAAGAATTTTCTGTGGTTTTTCCGAGCTTGGGTAGGGCCGGTTAGTTGAATGACGGCCAGAAAAAGCAGAGTTCCGGCGTCATTCTCATTAGCCGAACGATTTTACTCGTCAGCGACTTCCAACGCGGCGGCGACGCGCTTGAGCGGTTCGCCGGGGTGTTTATTCTTGATCTTTTCTTTGTGTTTAACGATTTGTCGATCTAACTTATCGACCAACAAATCGATGGCGGCATACATGTCATCGTTTTCGGATTCTGCAAAAATATCTTTACCTGAAAGGTGGACGTTGGCTTCGATCTTCTGTCGTAGCTTCTCTACACTGAGAATCATGTTCACATC
>JBBRFJ010000171.1:0-4052 GCA_038224475.1 Burkholderiales bacterium | reverse complement strand
TCGCGCATCATGTCGTCAGTTGTTGTACCCGTTGGCAGCTTATAAATGCCGCGTAGCTTGGCGATAGCAGACGACATATCTTTGCGAAGGATGATATGCCCACGCTCGACCTGCACAATTAACTTGGTGCCCTTGGTAAGTCCCAGCGCATCGCGCGCTTCTTTGGGCAGCGTGATTTGGCCACGCTCGGCAACGGTTGCTTCCATAATGGTTCCCCATGAACTTCAATGGTTAAATATACTAAAAATTACATGGAAAATAAACCATATTATTAAAGTATGCATAATTTTAGCGTATTTAGTCATCTGCAGAGTGGTGTTGAAATGTGCCCTAGAAAATAAAAACGGCACTAGAAGTGCCGTTTTTTGTTTGCATGTATTTCGGTTAAGGGAATATCCAACCCGCTATTTCTGCGCGCCCATCGCCTTGTTCATATCCAATATGTTCATGGTGATACCCATTGTGTTGATATCGCCTGGCTTCATACCTGCTTTGCACGGGCCGACGTACTTCGCATTGCTGACGGTCGTGTTTTCCTTCATGCCGTACAAAGGCGGGGTGTATACCGATTTCGATTCAGTGCGGTAGCTGGTATCACTGTTAAATGTCGTCGTCGATGTTGAGGTGATGGTGGACCCGCCCATCTTGCACTCAACCGAACCGGTCATTTTGTTGCCCGATACCTGCGTGGTGTTTTTAGAGCACATCTTTTGCGACATGCCTTGACCCATTTTCATCATCTGTTCCATTACAGTATCGTCAATGCACATGGTCGAGGTGATCGGCTCGGCACCAGCTTTTTTACTTGTCGCGCCGTCGCTGAGCACGCTGTTCTCCCAAAGTCCCGCCTTTATCTTCGGGAAATTTTGGGCTAGCGCACTGCTGGCGGAACCGGCGGCCAATATGGCGGCAACGACAATTTTGGCGGTCGTTTCAGTTTTCATATGATCTCCTAGGGAAAATTTAGATCACCATCATATCGACAAATTCGTTGACCGGTGTGGCGGATAATTTTTTTGCATCCGAACACAGCGCCAGAATTGCCGCGGCTTGCTTCGGCGGGAATTGCCGTGCCAAGTTGGTTTTGAATTTTGCGACCAACACGGGCATGCCTTCTTTGCGACGGCGTTTATGACCGATCGGATATTCAACAACGATTTCCTTCATTTTTTTGCCGTCTGTAAATTCTACGGTCAAGGCATTGGCGATTGAGCGTTTTTTAGGGTCGTGATAATCCTTCGTAAACGTGGCATCTTCAACGCACACGATCTTATCGCGCAGCACATCAATACGCGGGTCTTTGGCGATCGCATCTTCATAATCGCTGGCGGTCAGCCGGCCAAAGATAATCGGCACCGCCACCATGTATTGCACGCAGTGATCGCGATCCGCTTCGTTGTTCAGCGGCCCTTTTTTGTCGATGATACGAATGCAGGCCTCGTGGGTGCGAATGGTAATTTTCTTGATGTCTTTATCGGTCTTGCCTAATTTTTTCAATTCAGCATTGATCGTCATCGCCGCCTCCACCGCTGTCTGCGAATGGAATTCTGCCGGAAACGAAATCTTGAACAGCACTTGCTCCATCACATACGAGCCGTAGGGACGCTGAAACTTGAACGCGTTGCCTTTAAACAGTACATCGTAGAAGCCCCAGGTTTTCGCCGATAGCACGCCCGGATAGCCCATTTCCCCGGTTTTGGCGATGAGCGCCAAACGCACAGCTCGTGAGGTTGCATCACCCGCCGCCCAAGACTTTCGCGAGCCGGTGTTGGGCGAATGGCGATAAGTGCGCAGCGATTGTCCGTCCACCCATGCGAGCGAGACCGCGTTCAAAATTTCATCGCGCGTTAAACCCATCATTTCGGCAACCACCGCGGTGGACGCCACTTTCACGAGAACGACGTGATCCAATCCAACTTTATTGAACGAATTTTCCAGCGCGATACAACCCTGAATTTCGTGTGCTTTAATCATGCCGGTCAATACATCCTGCACGGTAAGCGGCTTTTTGCCCGCTGCCACCGCAGTGCGTGAAAGCCAGTCCGCGGTCGCCAAGATACCGCCTAAATTATCCGAAGGATGGCCCCATTCCGCGGCCAGCCAGGTGTCATTGAAATCGAGCCAGCGGATCATGGTGCCGATATTAAATGCGGCTTGAATCGGATCCATCTGAAATTGCGTACCGGGAACCTTCGCGCCGTTTGGCACCACGGTGCCTTGAACCACGGGGCCTAGTAATTTTGTGCAGGCGGGATATTCCAGCGCCTCAAATCCGCAGCCCAAGGTGTCCATCAAACAGTAGCGCGCCGTCTCGTAGGCTTCTTTGGATTTAATGGTGTATTTAGTAACGTAATCGACGATGTCGATGAGCACTTTATCGGGTTTCGGGCGGACGTTTGAAATGTGGGCTGACATGGTGAATAGTCTCTTTGCAGTGAAATGAAATGAAATTTGCTGGATGTTTTTTCGGGGTTGCGTGCTGCGCGTTGGATGGCGGTTTGTGCGGGTGTTAGTAATTTACGGAAGCTCTAATTAAGTCGATTTCGTTGCCATACGTTTTTGCGGGACTAAAAATATCTCCACATATATCAAACATATGCTGCGTCGATATTTTTAGTCCCACGCCTGGTCTGGCGTAAGCTAGATTTAATCAGAGATTCTTTGGGTGTTTCGACTTAAACCGGATTGCTGCTCCTTAAAATATTCTCCGCCTGCTCGCGATACTGCTTGGCGGTATTACGGTCTCTGGTGCCTTCAAATAATTCCGACTGAAACTGAGCCAATAGCCCCGCCAGTTCATTCTCGCTTTTCGCGCGTTCAATTTTTGAGATGAAAAAAGTAGCCTTCAGGCCCAGCACTTTTTGCGCAGTGCTATTCATGAATGTCTGCGCTTGAATAAAACGAGTCGAGTGAGATGATTTTGATTCCAGATCATTGGCATCAGGGCTTGCCGCAATTGCAGTGCCGGACAGATCTGCTAATGGACCACGTTCAAGTTCGTCGGCAAGTAATTCACTGACGACGGTAGAAGTGGTCGGACCATTGGCCTTAAATACTTTTCTGCTTGGCGTACCTGTAGGCGCTGGTGTTGGCTTCAGAGCAGGTGCTACAGCGGACGCGGACGATGTTCTGGAATCGAGGGGCAGTGGTTCTAGTGGTCCACCGGTACGTGCTATCAAACCCAGCTGCGTCAAAGTTTCAAACAAAACCGAGATATCCTGCCCCTGCTTGAAAAACTGCATCAGCTCATCTGCGCTGCGTTCGCCGTCGACAATAATCAACAGGCGGCGCGTCATCGCGTCCAGATGCAGATTTCGCGTCGTGATTTCTTGCGCACCTGCTGCTGTTTTCGAATACACCGCTTGCAGATCCATATTCCCTCAATCGCCCTTTTGGTAAAGTCGTCTGTTTATGATTTCAGCGTCTGACGCCAGAAGGCGAATCCTACACCTTTGTTGCTGAAATGTGAGCATCCGGCCTGTTCAAAACCTGCGCCTGAACTGCACCAAAATAGAAAGAAGCGGGAAATAAGAAAATGAAATGGCAGCACTAAAAAACGCGTTTAAAAACTTTCCACGAAACTCTTAGCCTGCTGAATTTTATTTGCGATCCTTTAACGGCACAAACGTTAAATTATCTGGCCCCGTGTAATTAGCACTCGGGCGGATAATTTTGCCGTCTATTCGCTGTTCAATCACGTGCGCTGCCCAGCCCGATGTGCGGCTAATAATAAAGAGCGGGGTGAACATAGCAGTTGGTACGCCCATCATGTGATAACTGACTGCGCTAAACCAGTCCAAGTTGGGGAACATCTTTTTCTCACGCTGCATTACGGTTTCAAGCCGCTCGGCAATAGAAAACAATTTCATGTTTCCCGCCTGCTTCGACAATCCTTTTGCCACTTCTTTAATTACCACATTGCGCGGATCAGACAGCGTATAGACGGGGTGTCCAAATCCAATGACAACTTGTTTTTCAGCCACGCGCTTGACGATATCGGCTTCAGCTTCGTCGGCATCGTTGTAACGCGATTGGATTTCATACGCGGCCTC
>JBBRFJ010000170.1:0-4136 GCA_038224475.1 Burkholderiales bacterium | reverse complement strand
AACTGATCTCGGCCCGACCACCGCAGAACGATTGAAATCTGCCGAACAGCGCCAGCAAAGCGTGCCTGATTTTTATGTGCCGCGCAAAACGGTGGATTACATGTCCGATCTTAAAGCGATCAAGGAAACAGCTGCCCCGGTCGAGTCACCCAAGAAAGATGGCACCGCAAAGGATGCCAAGACCATTGTCGCCGATGCGAAGTCCGCGCCGTCTAAAGCGGCTGCCAGCGCCGTGACGTTGGAACCAGTTGCAGCACCCGTTGCCGTCGCGCCCGTGGCTGCACCACCAGTGGTGGTGGTCACGCCACCGCCGCGCGCGCCGGAACCGGTCGCTGCTCCCGCGCCGTTACCTGCCGTTGTTGCCAGCGCAGCACCTACCTCGCGGCCAGCGCCTGAGGCACCGTCGCTGATTACCGTACTGTCGCGCAAGCAACCGGATTTTCCGCGTGATGCAGCGCGCCAGGGCGTCGAGTCTGGCAGTGTGCGTGCACGTATCACCATCGGCGGCGGGGGTGACGTCACCAACGTGACCATTCTGCAGGCGCGTCCATTGCGCGTTTTTGATCGCTCCGTGGTGTCAGCACTGTCTCTATGGAAGTTCAACCCCGGTGCCGATGGCCGCACCTACGAAACTGAAGTATCGTTTGCGCGCCAATAGGTCTAAATTAATAGGATCAAAAACGGCACCTTTAAGGTGCCGTTTTTCATAATGCGCACTAATGTGCTCCACTATTTCTCGCGTGGTCGCGGCGGCATGCCGCAATAAGCCGTAACTTCCTCTCGGTCATGATAGAGGTGCTTGAAGCGTAGCTCGATGCGACGACTTTTTTCGCCCAACTTTTCTTCCAATGCGTCTTCAATAATGGCGCGACAGCGCTCGACTTCGGCAAAGCGTTTTTTCATCGGCAATTTGAGGTTAAAAATCACATGCCGCGCCCAGCCCTCGCCCACCCATTTCGCCACCAGCGTCGCAATCCGCGAAGGACTCTCCACGATATCGCATACCATCCAATCAACCGGCTTCTTCGGCAAATAGCGGAAGCCATCTTCGCGCAAATGACGCACCATCGCGTTATCGACCAGCTCGCCTTTCATCGGGCCGTTGTCGACCGCAATCACATTGAGCCCGCGATGGATCAGCTGCCACGTCCACCCGCCCGGTGCCGCGCCCAGATCGACAGCACGCATATCGGGCTGCAACATGCGCTCGTCATCGTCGCCAAAAAAATAATGAATTGCCTCGGCTAATTTCGCCGCAGAGCGGCTCGGCGCGTCCTTGTGCATGCGCAAGCGCGGAATCCCCAACAACCATTGCGACGCCGACGGCGCATCAATATCGACAAAGCCGATGCGGGCTTCTTGTTTGGAAGACAGAAACACATGCAGCCGCCGCGGCGCGGTCTCATTCATGACACCCGCAGCCTCTAGCTTTTCTTCGATTCGCGAGGTCAAAGCGCCCGCGAGTTTAGTCAGTGATTTGCCGTCATTGGTGTCTGGAAATTCCACCCAAACCGCGGCGATAGATTTAATGCCGCGCTGCGTCATGAACACGATGGCAGCATCAACAATTGGCGTCACACGGTCTTGCAAGCCGAGCACAACCGGTGTTGCATTCGCCGACATGACGGTGCGCGCAAATATTTGCGGCAGCCGCAATGTGTTCGCGACCATTTTCGCGTGGCTGAAGGCATAGGTCGCCGTCACCACCCCGCTATTCGCCACCGCTGTCATGGCGCTCGGTGAAGCCCCAATCAACGCCGTCCATTCCGCAATGACTTCCGGCTCAAACCCGGCGCGGCAAGTGGCCAACAAGGTCGGTCCGGCTAGCACGGGACCTTTCGGCGGCAGTGCCGGGTGTGATGGCTGAGAAGGCTGAGGTGACTGCGTAAGCGGTTGAAATAGCATCTCTTTCAGCGGCTTCACAGGTGCATTCGTGGTGAGCCGTGCAGGGATGCCGACGCGAGAACGACTTGGCGTTCGAGGAGGCGTAGCAAGAGGCACCGCGGGCGACTTCGAGAGCGGTTTCGCGCGTGGTTTCGCTCCTAGCTTTGCCCCCAACCTCGCATTAAGCTTTGTAACTTTCTTCGTACTTTGCTTGGTGCCCAGCTTTATACCTACCTGCGCGCTCGTTTTGGAACGCCGCGAGCTGGGCACAGGTGGTTTTGCCGATTTTGGAGATTTCTTGGGTAGTGGCTTTTTTGTCATGGTGCGACTGTAACCTAGGATGGGGTGGAGAAGCGGCGCTAATTGCCCGAACCTGCGTTGGCGATATTCCAGCAGGCAATTTGAAGCAACCGTCAACACGCCCACAGCTGGCCGTTCTCAACCATTTTCACCCCAAAACGCGCCCCAATGCTAGAGTTTTAACACTCTACTGCTCTCCCATCGGTCGTCCATTCTGCAAATACCCGCCGTCAAAATCCGGCTGGCGGCGCAGGTCCAGCGTGAACGGGAAGGCGGGGTTTCTGCCTTCTGCCTTGACGCCCATCGGGCCGGGGGTATGACCGATTTTCTGGAATCTTGCCACGCGTCGTGCTTCGGCTTCGAAGGCATTTACGGGGAAGGTGTCGTAGTTGCGGCCCCCCGGATGGGTGACGTGGTAGGTGCAACCGCCGACTGAGCGTTGCGCCCAGGTATCGACCACGTCGAATACCAACGGCGCTTGTACGCCAATAGTGGGATGCAACGCCGACGGTGGTGCCCACGCGCGATAACGCACCCCGGCAACAAATTCGCCGGCCACGCCCGTGGCAGTCATGGGCACAATGCGTTCATTGCAAGTCACGACATGGCGATTGTTGACCAACCCACTGACTTTGATTTGCATTCGCTCGATGGACGAATCGACGTAGCGGGACGTACTCGAGCCGGCCATTTCCTCGCCCAATACATGCCACGGCTCAATCGCCTGACGAAGCTCAAGCTCCACGCCTTGATAGGCGACCGTGCCATAGCGCGGAAAGCGGAATTCAAGAAACGGTGCCAACCATTCGAAGGCGAATGGATAGCCGGCAGCATTCAGATCATCAACAACATTTTTGATATCCTGCGCCACGAAATACGGCAGCATAAAACGATCATGCAGGTCGGTACCCCAGCGAATCAGCGGCGCGCGATAAGGGGTTTTCCAAAAGCGTGCGATCAGAGTGCGCAGCAAGAGCATTTGCGCCAAACACATCTGCGGATGCGGCGGCATTTCGAACGCGCGAAATTCCAGCAAGCCCAGGCGGCCGGTCGGACCGTCAGGCGAATAAAGTTTGTCGATGGAAAATTCAGCGCGATGGGTATTGCCGGTGAGATCAATCATGAAGTTACGCAGCAGGCGGTCTACCAGCCACGGCTGTAACGATTCTTCGCCGGATTTTGCTTTCACTTCCATCTGTTCGAAGGCGATTTCCAGCTCGTATAAATTATCGTCACGCGCCTCGTCCACGCGCGGGCTCTGCGAGGTTGGGCCGATGAACATGCCGGAAAAAAGGTATGACAGCGCGGGATGATTTTGCCAATAGGTGATGAGTGAGCGCAGCAAATCCGGTCGCCGCAGCAACGGCGAATCGGCTGGCGTAATTCCACCCACCGTGACGTGATTGCCACCGCCTGTACCCGTGTGGCGGCCATCCAACATGAATTTTTCCGTGCCGAGCCGCGTCTGTCGCGCTTCTTCATAGAGCGTCTCGGTGTTCGCAGCCAATTCATCCCACGATGTTGCAGGATGGATATTGACTTCGATCACACCGGGGTCTGGCGTGATCGCGAATTTATTAATACGTTTATCAGACGGCGGTGTGTAGCCTTCTACGCGCACGGCGAGTTTTAATTTTGCGGCCGTGGTTTCAATGGCGGCCACCAGCGCCAAATAATCTTCGAGCAAGGCGAGTGGTGGCAGGAAGATATAAAGCATGCCATCGCGCGCCTCAACACAAAGCGCGGTGCGAACAATATCTTTCGCGGATTCACCCAGTTTGACGATCCGCGTGGCCGGGGCTTCGAGCATGGATTGTTTCAACGAACCGAGTGTGGCGGCCAGCGCATCCTGATGTTCAAACGGGTCTACTTCAATGACGGTTTCTGCATCTTCAGGCGCGACGGCTGGCAACGATGCCAGCGGCAAACGAAAGCCAATGGGCGAATCACCT
>JBBRFJ010000169.1:0-4148 GCA_038224475.1 Burkholderiales bacterium | reverse complement strand
ATCTGCCTGCGGCATGCGCTGTAAAATTATTTCGGTTTTTCTCAACAACCACGGTGCGTTGCGATTCTTATCGTAAAACCGCGGGCGCGGTACCATCGCGGCTAATTTTGCAGACTGTTCACGCGTAAGACGGGACGCTGGCACGCCGAAGTAGTGGCGGGCCGCGGCTTCAGCGCCAAAAATTCCATCTCCCCACTCGATCACATTCAGATAAATTTCAAAAATTCGCTCTTTATCGAGAATCGATTCCATCATGACGGTGATAAGCGCCTCTTCGCCTTTGCGCACGGCGCTGCGTTCTCCAGACAGAAAAAGATTCTTAGCCAGCTGCTGCGAGATTGTCGAGCCTCCTGCCACGACCTTGCCTTTTCGTTGATTTTTTTCCAGCGCCTTTTGGATACCCTCCCAATCGAAACCCTCGTGGTCGGCAAATTTTGCATCCTCTGCAACAATAATCGCGCGCTTTAAATTGCTGGAAATTTTGTCATAAGGCACCCATGCATACTGAAGTTTGGCTGCAGCATTCGCCCCTTGCATCACCTCAAGCCGCGCCCTCATGAATGAGGTGCTGGCGGGCGCATGATCGATCCACCACCATAGTTTGATGGCGACATACGTTTGGTAGGCGATAAACAGCATGACGACGAGTGCCACCGCCAAAGCGCAATAACGAAGCAATTTACTCATGAAAGTGGGGACAGCTAAGTTTTTCGCGTCAGGTTGAGTGCCATGAATTCTTTATCGTAATAATGCTGCCCTACTTTGATTGCGTTGCGCTCGATTCCAAAACTAGCAAAACCGGAGCTGAGATAGAGTGAACGTGCCCCCTTGTTGGAACGGGTCACACTCAACATAATTTGCTCCAGGCCATTCAGCTGCTTTGCGTCAGTAAGAAGCGCTGCGAATATTGCTCTGCCCAAACCGATACCGCGAGCGCTTGGTATGACATACATTCCGACCACTGTTCCCTTATGTCGTTGCTTGATTCGGGTTTCGCGCTCGAAACCTGCGTAACCTAACAGCTCGTCCGTCCCAGAAAACGCGCCAAATACAAAATCTTCCGAGTCGTCTGCGCCAAACCGCAGCGCCAATTTTTCCGGTGGCGTCGCCACACCCTCTTCGTAGCTGGTGGTGAACGCATCGGGGAACTCTTTTAATCCCTCATTTCGCACCCGCCAGTATTGCTTCACGTCAGTTGGGCAGCCTGCGCTTAATCGGCGAACGGAAGATGTGCCCAAGTCAGGTGTCGAAATCAACTACGCGTCGATCCGACCCAATCGTACGACGGTCAGACCCGGCTTTACGTGAACCATCGTCGGCATAATCAGTACACAGTTGTCATACGGCGCGACCACAGGTTTGCCACCGTCATGCCCGATTAAATCTCCTTGCTTTGGGATAACCGACAAACCGCGCAACCCGTCCACAAATACAAAATTCGTATGGATGGCGACCACCGCGTCGGAAATACGCACTACGCTTGGCTTAGGCAAAGCAGTTTTGTCAATTTGGGATTCCGCTAAATCGGAGTCCACCGTATCGCACACACGCAAAAACCGCCACGTCGTTTGCCATGCAACATCTGCTGCTGCGTTCTCCCAATGCTGCCCGCATTCCACTAACAGCGCGTTTTTAGGCGAAGCAGGATCACCAAAACCACCGTAATCGCGCATCCGCGTGCCGTTGGCATGCCCGCGATCCGAGACGATGTGGAGCGGCAGTCCCACTTGCCCGGACAGCTCAATCCCTTTATCCAACGGGCCAGAAATCATGACCGGGCCGTGTGGGTCGTGCATGGAATGAATATCAAACAGCATATCCACGTTATCAATTGCCGGGCGCATCGCGCGCGCGCGGGCAAGCTCAACTGAGTTTCGCGGGCCGTCCAAAGTAGCAGGACTCCAAACTCGATTGAAGTCCTCATCAACAAAACGGGAGGTATGCGGCGAAGAGGGGTCGAAGCGTAAATATGCCGCCACGTTCGCAAACGATAATGACAGTTTGCCTCGGGTCGGCCGAAGGTTCATTTTGAACAAACGATCTACGGTGATTGCACCGCAAATCTCGTTGCCGTGCGTCACGGCATTAATCATTACATGCGGCCCAGGTTTACCGGAATCGAACGTGGTGATGTATTCGATGCCAGAGTTGCCGCGCTGATAGGCGGAGATATCAGGCGCTGCTAACTCGACTTTGGGAACAACTTTAGTGTTTGTGGTCATGGTGATCGTTGTGTGGACGAGTGTGATCATGAGAATGATCGTGGCCACAATCATGATGGTCTTGGTGGCTTGGCATATTGGCCTTCGCGTATTTCGTAATCGCGGCGATCAAGCGGGTGATGTTTTTTTGCAAAGCCGCGAAATTAGCGTTTGGCTCACGCGTAATCTCGTCCATATACAGCTTGCGATTCACTTCAATCTGCAACGAATGTTTGTTTGAAGCAGGATCTGAATAGGCGCGCACCAGCTCAACCCCTTTGTAAGGATCATTGACCTTCACGTGATAACCGAAGCCACTCAACGTCAGCGCAACAAATGACGTAAATTCAGCCGCGCAAGTGGTGCCATCGCGGTCTCCCAATACAAAATCAGCACGTGGCTTACCTGGGCCCTCTTCGGCCACAAGACCGGACACTGCGGGCATTGAGTGGCAATTGATATGCCACACCGCACCGTAATGTTTATGCGCTTGATTGATCGCATCGCGAACGGTCTTGTGGTAAGGCGCGTAACAAGTCGAAATGCGGTTTTGTACTTCGGCCACGCTCAGCCGGCGATCATAAATATCTTCGCCCGTATCGAGCTTTCGCCAAACCAGACCAATCCCTTTTTCGGTTTTTTTGCTGACGTTAATCGGCCCGGGCCATTTGTCAGCCAGCACCGCTTGGTCAATATCCAGCAAGGAACGATTGCAATCAATGTAGCTACGCGGGAAGCCAGCCGCGATTAAAATCGCGCCATGCATTGGTGCCTCAGAATAAAGCTTCTCAACATGGGTATCCTCCGCCATCCGTAATGTCGGCAGTGCCACCACGTGGCCAAAATCAGCGGGGTAAAAAACACCGCTATGTGGCGAATCAAACACAACCGGAACATCAAGATCGTGCTCTGTGACAGAGGGCGAAACAATGACAGAACTAAATGACGTTTGGGACATGATGAATCGCTTTGCGGGGACGCGTTGATTACTCAATATGAATCACAACATTCATCATTTTAGATCATTCAAATGACAAGCCGAAAAACGGAGTGGCGATATTTCTCGCAGTTGCGGTTGCGCTTCGCGACAACGTGGCATTGCATGTGGGCAACGTGGGTGAAAATGGCAACCACTAGGCGGATTCAACGGCGATGGTATCTCGCCGGTAATCGCAACGAAATCTTTATTACGCGCATCCAACCGTGGCACTTCGGCTAACAACCCCTGCGTGTAGGGATGGTTCGGAGAAGCGAACAACGCTTCAGTGGCACCCACTTCGACCACGCGGCCTAAATACATGATGACGACACGATCACTCAAGTGTTTGACCACGCCGAGATCATGACTGATAAAAAGATAAGTGAGATTGAATTCTCTGCGTAACTCAATAAACAGATTCAGCACCTGCGCCTGAATTGAAACATCTAGCGCTGCCACCGCCTCGTCGCACACCAAAAACTCAGGCTTGACCGCAAGTGCGCGGGCAATACCAATCCGCGCCCGCTGCCCGCCGGAAAATTGATGGGGAAAACGTTTTGCTAGCACCGGATCTAAACCCACTTTTTGCATTACGCTGGCCACGTACTCTGATTTTTCTTCACCCGCCACCAAGCCGTGAACCAACGGCGCCTCGCCAATAATGTCCTCCACCCGATAGCGGGGATTTAGCGAGGCATAAGGGTCCTGAAAGATCATTTGTACCTGTAGTTGCATCGCACGCTTAGCAGACGCCGACATGGCGGCAACGTTGCGTCCGTTCCACCAGCGCTCACCTCCGCTCTGCGGGTGAATGCCCACCACTACCCGTCCTAGCGTCGATTTTCCGCAACCCGATTCACCGACCAGCCCGACCACTTCGCCGCGCTTGATATTGAGACTAACCTGATCTACTGCGTGAACAGTTTCTTCACGCGCGCCAGCGCCGATAGCGCTCGAAATCTTGCCGA
>JBBRFJ010000168.1:0-4150 GCA_038224475.1 Burkholderiales bacterium | reverse complement strand
GCTTACAGCGAGTGGAGGCTAACCTTAACTTCGGAGTTTTACAATGTCAGTCACGATGCGTCAAATGCTGGAAGCCGGTGTCCACTTCGGTCATCAAACCCGCTTCTGGAACCCAAAAATGGCACCGTATATTTTCGGTGCACGTAACAAAATCCACATTATCAATCTTGAGAAATCGCTCCCGATGTACCAGGACGCGCTCAAGTTTGTACGCCAGTTGGCCACGAACAAAGGCACCATTTTGTTTGTCGGCACCAAGCGTCAAGCCCGTGAAATCGTGATGGAAGAGGCGCAGCGTTGCGGTATGCCTTACGTCGATTCGCGCTGGTTGGGCGGCATGCTCACCAACTACAAAACCGTCAAGGTTTCGTTGAAGCGTTTGAAAGACCTCGAGCAGATGGTTGAAGACGGCTCACTCGAAAAATTGAGCAAGAAAGAAGGCCTGATGTTCTCGCGCGAGCTCGCCAAGTTGCAAAGCTCGATCGGCGGTATCAAGGACATGACCGGTGTGCCGGACGCGATTTTTGTGATCGACGTCGGCTTCCACAAAATTGCAGTGACCGAAGCGAAAAAACTCGGCGTGCCCATTATCGGTATCGTCGATACCAACAACTCGATGGACGGCGTGGATTACATCATTCCGGGCAACGACGATTCGACCCGTGCGATTCGTTTGTACGCCCGCGGTGTGGCCGATGCCATTCTTGAAGGCAAGAACGCAGTCATCACCGAAATGGTGGCGCAGGTTGGCGAAGAGTTGGTCGAAGTGACCGAAGAAGAAGCCAAGTAATTTTTAGCAAAGCGAGCCTGACGGTTAGCGGCTCAAAAACAGGGGCTCCGGCCCCTTTTTTTTGACTATGTTTCAGGCCCCGTAGGATCGCAATTTAACCAGCACAATCGATTGACGAAATTGACAGCGACGCTAGCCACTATGTTGGCGAAATTAAACGTCGCAAAGTCAAAATTTGGTCAAAGATAAAGACAAAGACAGGAAAGAAAATGGCAGACATTACCGCAGCAATGGTTAAAGAATTACGCGAGAAAACCGACGCGCCGATGATGGAATGTAAAAAGGCATTGACCGAAGCCGCAGGCGACATGGAAAAAGCGGAAGAGATTCTGCGCGTCAAGCTCGGCAATAAAGCCAGCAAGGCGTCATCCCGCGTTGCTGCCGAAGGCGTGGTCGCGATTTACATTTCGGCTGACCACAAGTTGGGTGCGATGGTTGAAGTGAACTGCGAAACTGATTTCGTGGCGAAGAACGATGATTTCTTGGCGCTTTCCGCCAAGGTTGCAGAATTGATTGCAACGCAAAATCCGGCCGATGTGGCGGCATTGTCTGCGCTTGCCCATAACGGGTCGACCGTGGAAGAAACCCGCAAGGCATTGGTCGGCAAGATCGGTGAAAATGTTTCCATTCGCCGCTTTGTTCGTACCGTCGCGACAGGAACGTTGAATTCCTATATTCACGGCGGCGCAAAAGTCGGCGTGCTGGTGGATGTAACGGGCGGTGACGTCACGTTGGCTAAGGATGTCGCGATGCATATCGCGGCCACCAAACCTAAATCACTCGATGCATCCGGCGTACCCGCTGACGACATCGCCAAAGAGCGCGCGGTCGCTGTCGCGAAAGCGGCTGAATCCGGCAAGCCTGCGGAGATCGTGGCCAAGATGGTCGATGGCTCGATTGCCAAATTTATCAAGGAAGTATCGTTGCTCAGCCAGCCGTTTGTAAAAGACGACAAGCAGACGATTGAACAATTGATGAAGTCCAAGAGTGCGACCGTGAATGGCTTTACGCTCTATCTGGTCGGCGAAGGCATTGAGAAGAAGGTTACGGATTTTGCGGCTGAAGTGGCTGAAGCCGCTGCAGCAGCGAAAGCAAGCTAGTAGAAATATTGCAGAAATTGGTGCGGCTGCTGAGACTTGGTGCCGCATTAAGATAGATGAAACCCTAGGATTGGCGGGTAGTTTGGAGCAAAAATGCCTCAAGTTGCCCGCCGATACTGGGGTTTTGTTTAAGTTAATTGTCGAAACGGTAATCAAGGTTTAGCGCCACATTGCTGCCATGTATTTGTACCGTTGTTGCATCTATAGCGCGATAAAATTCGTCGTGATGACCTCAAGATGCCTCCCAAAAGGAGACCATCTCATCCAGTTCAAATCACCCAGGAGATCGACCAGATGACCGCTAAATATCAACGAATTTTGCTCAAGCTGTCGGGTGAAGCGCTGATGGGCGATGATGCATTCGGCATCAACCGGCCGACCATCGAACGCATCGTGAGCGAAATCAAAGAAGTCGCCAGCATGGGTGTCGCAATCGGCATTGTGATTGGCGGCGGCAATATTTTTCGCGGTGTCTCGTCCAGTGCAGCGGGCATGGACCGCGCGACGGCCGACTATATGGGCATGCTGGCAACGGTGATTAATTCCCTCGCACTGCAAGACGCACTCGCCAAGGCAGGTCTCGTACCTCGGGTGCAATCGGCGATCAATATTGAGCCGGTCGTCGAGCCCTATATTCGCGGCAAGACCATGCGCTATCTTGAAGAAGGCAAAGTGGTGGTGTTCGCAGCTGGTACGGGCAATCCATTTTTCACCACAGACACCGCGGCTGCGCTGCGTGGCCGTGAGATGGAAGCGGATATTGTGTTGAAGGCAACCAAAGTCGATGGCGTTTATACGGCCGATCCTAAAACCGATCCGACCGCCACGCGCTACCAAACGTTGACTTTTGACGAAGCAATCATTAAAAATCTGAAGGTGATGGACGCAACCGCGTTAGCGCTGTGTCGTGACCAGAAGCTGCCGATTAAAGTGTTTTCAATCTTCAAAAACGGCGCACTTAAACGCGTGGTAATGGGCGAAGACGAAGGCACACTGGTTTACGTCTAGACACGAATCAGGCACCAATCAAGCATGAATCAAACCCGAACGATGGTGAATGGAAAATGAATATCCCAGAGCAAAAAAAGCAATCTGAAACCAAGATGCAAAAGTCACTCGAATCGTTAAAACACGGCTTGAGCAAGGTTCGCACCGGCCGCGCGCATACGGGATTGTTGGAGCATGTGCAGGTCGAATATTATGGTTCGATGGTGCCGATTTCGCAGGTGGGAAATCTGATTCTGGCCGACTCGCGCACGATCAATGTGCAGCCATTTGAGAAGAAAATGGGGCTCGCCATCGAGACCGCAATTCGCAATGCGAACTTGGGTTTGAATCCGTCTAGCGTGGGTGAAATCATCCGTATTCCGATGCCCGCTTTGACTGAGGAGCGTCGCAAAGAATTGGCTAAAGTGGTCAAAGGCGAGGGCGAAGAAGCCAAAGTCGCGATGCGCAATATTCGCCGCGATGCGAACAACGCATTCAAGGATGCGCTGAAAGCGAAAACCATTTCAGAAGATGAAGAAAAACGCGCGCAGGACGATATGCAGAAACTGACCGACAAATTCATCGCCGAGATCGATAAGTCGATTGCTGAAAAAGAGCGTGAGCTGATGGCAGTGTAGGCCGCCTCCGCATCCTTCCCCCTCACTTCATTTCTGTCCACGCGTCCATGTCTGAATCGGCCCGCAACCCAAGCTCTACCGAAGCCATCCCGAGCGTGGGAAAGGTGCCGCAGCATGTGTGCATCATCATGGACGGTAATGGTCGCTGGGCGCGCAGCCGTTTTATGCCGCGCGTGGCGGGCCACAAGCGCGGTGTCGAGGCAGTGCGTGAAGCGGTAAAAACGTGTGGCGAGCTGGGCGTTGAGTATTTAACACTATTTGCGTTTTCATCCGAAAATTGGCGGCGGCCGGCGGACGAAGTATCGGTGCTGATGCAACTTTTTTTGCGGGCGCTTCAAGGCGAGGTGGAAAAGCTGCATAAAAATGAAGTGCGCTTTAAAGTGATTGGAGATTTGACGCCGTTCGATGCCCGCATTCGCGAATTAGTCGCGCGTGCTGAAGATCTTACCCGCGACAACAAAAAACTTACGCTGACGGTCGCCGTAAATTACGGTGGGCGCTGGGATATTTTGCAAGCGGCAAATAAAGCGGCGGAGCAGAAGCTGAATAGCAAACTCCAGCACTGGCGGGCTTCACAGGATAATAATGCCTCAGAAGCGCCGCCACTACTCGGGTTTACCCGGGAGGATGCTATC
>JBBRFJ010000167.1:0-4166 GCA_038224475.1 Burkholderiales bacterium | reverse complement strand
GCGGGCTTTAAAAAGTCGCGGGGATCGAAGTGCGATCTATTTTCGTTCAGAAACTTGCGCACGGCTGCGGTCATGGCCAGACGAATATCGGTATCGATGTTTATTTTACGCACGCCGTGTTTAATGCCCTCTTGAATTTCCTCTACTGGCACGCCGTAGGTTTCCTTCATCTCGCCACCGTTGGCGCGAATAATGTCGAGTAAATCCTGCGGTACGCTCGACGAGCCGTGCATCACCAAATGGGTATTCGGGATGCGCGCATGAATCGCCTTGATGCGATCAATCGCCAGAATATCGCCGGTCGGTTTGCGGGTGAATTTATACGCGCCATGCGAGGTGCCAATCGCAATCGCCAATGCATCGGCACCGGTTTTCTTGATGAAATCGGCGGCTTGTTCAGGGTCGGTCAATAGCTGCTCGCGGGTCATCGCGCCATCTGCGCCATGACCGTCTTCCTTGTCGCCCATCATCGTCTCCAGCGAGCCCAGACAGCCCAATTCGCCTTCCACCGTAACGCCGATGGCATGGGCCATATCGACGACGCGTCGGGTGGTATCGACGTTGTATTCGTAACTGGCCACGCTCTTGCCATCGGTCATCAACGAGCCGTCCATCATGACGCTGGAAAATCCCAGGCGCATGGCTTGCAAACACACTGTTGGACTCTGGCCATGATCTTGGTGCATTACGACCGGAATATCGGGGTAGGTCTCGACCGCAGCTTCGATCAAATGCCGCAAGAAATGTTCGCCCGCATATTTACGTGCACCGGCACTCGCCTGCATGATTACGGGGCTGTTGGTCTCGTAGGCGGCTTCCATGATTGCCTGCACTTGCTCGAGGTTGTTCACGTTGAAAGCGGGTAAACCGTAACCGTTTTCAGCGGCATGGTCGAGCAGTTGGCGCATGGATACGAGGGACATAACGATCTCCGGATGGTTTTTGATATGGGATACCGCTATTTTACGTGCTTGATGCAGCCTTGTCGCGACTTCCTGCTTTACGCTTGTTCAAGCCCGTCACCAGCGATATTACCCACGGCCGAATGCCGAGCGCGATGCCAATAGTCTGGCGCTGGTCGGCGGGCAAATAACCATCGAGCTCTGCGAGTTCGTGAAACTCTTGCGCGATCCGCGTGAGCTTGCGCTCAAGATGCACCACCGACGCGCGCGACAGCTCGCGAAATTCGAACAAAAAATAGCCGCCTTTAGAGGCAAAGTCAGCTTGTAAAAAATCGCCCACCACCGCACGGCCATGCACCCGGCGGATCGGCCCGTCGCTACGCAGCCGCAAACTTTTCGGCACCTTGAGCCTGATCGCGTCGTTCGCGCCCAATTCAATCAAGCCCAGCTTATCAAGGCGTAGCAGGAGCGTTAAACACGCCGCCCGGTTTAGATCATAGGTTTCTAAAATCGCGTCAATGGTTTGATCGTTAAAGGCCAAATAAAACATGCCGAGCAATCGGGCATCTGCCGCCAGCGCTTCTTCCTGCCGCAGCGTCATCTGGTCAATCTCGGTGCTGGCCCCGCGTGCGAGGCGCGCCAGCTCGAAAAAGTCGATCTCCAAAACATTACAGATTTCTTCCACCCGTCTCAGCGTAAATGTCTCCTCTGAAAATAAGCGTTTGACGCTGGCCTCAGAGAGTCCAATGCGGGTGCCCAAATCGCCATAGGTCATGTTGCGCGATTTGAGCGTCGCTTTGAGGGTGGAAATCAGGGTGCTGGTGCGGGCTTTGTTGGCCATCAAGGTGTCCCTAGCAGTGGTTTAGCGACGGTATGACCTGCGAAACGCGGCGGTCGTACTGGGAAATACATCGCTTCGTATTGATAAATGATACCTCAAACAAAACGTATTGCGACGAGCCCGCTTGCACTGCACAATGCAATCACTGAATCAAGTTAAGCAACTAAGCAACCGAGCAAGTAGCTGAATCCGCAAACGAAGCCAACCCCAATCGCACCACCCAACGAGGAGAACACCATGAACCGCACCAACACAACGACCGCTAAATTTTTCGCCCCACTCGCCATCGCACTCGTTGCAGCATTTAGCAGCATCGGTGCGCACGCCGATTTGCACACACCCCCAGTTGTAATCGTGAGTGAAAACGACGGCGAGTGTTTCCCGGCGTGTAAGCCCACGGAGGCGATGGACCGAATCGAAATTAAGGCCGCAGAATTGCCCGCCGCGCCCGCCGCCTCATGCAACAGCTCAACCCAAACCCTAGTAAATCAAGCCGAAAATCTAAACGATAGAATTAAATCGATTAAAGAACTCATAGGCTACGCGCGCTCACCTCAGGGCTTGGCGATGAAGTTAGTCAACGACAATTTGGTGAAGATCCCCGCTTGGGTTGGCTATGCGATTGATCCGGTTGGTTCGATCAAAAATCGTGCAATAGATGAAGTCAGAACCCGTGCGAAATCAGCGATTGGCCTAAAGCGTAATGATGCGGCTTGCATTGCTGATGCGGCAACCGAGCTCGTTGAGGGCGCACCGCTACCCATTGATACTAACCAAATTTGATTTTTTTGAATGGGATTACTTCAAAGCGTACGCAACTAGCTTCACACGATAGCCGCAACACTGCTAATTTTTGAGCGATTTAGCTAACTTCGAGATTAGAACAAATGCGAACTATTTATATTGGAATTTGTGTTGCCCCTCTAGATGCGACCAAGTGAAGGCTAGCTATCCAAACCAAATCGCTTCGAACTGTAAATATTGTTAAAGCCATCATGCATTATTGCGATCATTCATGTGGACAAAGCTAGGCAGTGGAAGATTCGCAAATTAGCGGTTAGAACAGATACTTTATGTTTGTCTCAAAAAAATGCTGTCTGTTCCTCCCCTGACTTTCAGATTCGGCTACTAGGTGCAGCGAAATATTTTGTTTTGAGAAATATTTTGACTGTACAAAACGATATTTAACGTACCTTGCATGATCCCCGAAAAGATTTGTCGTGAGAATTGCTGATGCACTCGTCTTCATACCGAAGATCTCTCGCACGATGATGCCAACCTCAGGCTGCAGATAAAAATTAGGGCTGCGGTTCCGCACAGATGCACCTCCTCCTAACAGCGCAAACATATCGATATCCCGGCCATATCGAGAGGTTTTGCCGATTGCTCCGCTGATGAATGCAGCACGTTGTGTTTTGAACTCGGCATTGCGCTGTGGCTCATACCCCACGCGTATTGCGCCAGACAGGCCTCCGCTCATATCATCGTAGGGTATGAGTGATTTTGTAAAGTACAAAATAAACCGATCTATTATTAATTGGCGTGTGGCAGTGTTTTTAAGAGCCGAGACTTCAAAAAGTAGCAATTCACTTTCACCAAAGTATTGACGGTTGTCGTCCTCAAGATGATGCGATGCCGGCGTGAAGCTCATGCGCAAAAAATTATTTTTTCCGCGATTCAAAATACCGAATTCGAGCTGCGAGTCTTGCGGCGTATCCAGGGGACTCTTGAATGCCTTGGCTTCAAGTTGGGTATTGCTATATTTTTCTTCAAATAATTGACGAAGCTGGCTACGGTACTGAAGTGCCTGCTCATACTGCGGTGAACGGTCAGCAGCATTACCGAATTGCTTGCTCTCAATCAAATAACCCTGATAAGCCATTGCCAACTGTAGATTTATATTCCCGCCATCGGCAGTGAATTTATCAACACGGATGGGTCTTTGTTCATCTATATCTTTCTTGAGTGCATCCCGCGTCACCGGATCGACTTGCTCACTCAACGCGCGAATCAGCCACCGATTCGGCGCAATGACGCGGCTCTGCTGGATAAGATTCAGGGTCTTCGCGCGCTTAATCACGTCCTTCGGCGTTAACCATAAAGCGTCTACCGGCAACTGCTGTGAAGCGGCAATCGACAGAATAAAATCCACCACGGTAGCGCAGTTATAGTTCTGGAAAAAATAGGTTAATTGGGTCTGTTTTAGCTCGATCAAATGCGCTTGAACGAGCGCTCTTTGCGTTGCATTTAACGCCAGCTCATATTCCCAAATGCTGCGCTGCTGTTGTCGCCGACCGAAAATTGACCCACTTATAGGGGTTATGCCGATTCAATATTGACCCAGGTGTTTTACTTGCCCTGCCTAATTTTTAGGCGGGAGATAAAAGGTGATCACTATGGAAATATTAGGCAAGATTCGACGG
>JBBRFJ010000166.1:0-4503 GCA_038224475.1 Burkholderiales bacterium | reverse complement strand
GGCAGTGGCGAGGTGCGCTGGGTGCATGAGCGGGGAGAGCGGGTTCTCGACGCTGACGACAGGCTGGTAAAACTATCTGGCACGGTTCTGGACATCACTGAGAAGAAAGCGGCAGAGGCCGAGCTTCTGAAAAATCAAACCATGCTGAACATGGCATCGCGGGTTAGCCGACTGGGGGCATGGCAGATAGATCTCGCAGACAACAAAGTGACATGGTCTGACGAAACCCGCGCCATCCACGAGACGACGCCAGGCTATGTGCCCTCGCTAGAGGCCGGACTTCAGTTTTACGCACCACAAAGCCGTGAGTCCGTGCGTAAATTGTTTGCGGACTGTTTGCAGCATGGCGTCGCCTTCGATGCCGAATTCAAGATCATTACCGCCAAGCAGCGAGACGTCTGGGTGCGGGTGATGGGCGAGGCAGTATTTGACCACGCAGGAAAAATTGAAAGTGTGCGCGGTGCCTTCCAGGATATTTCAGCGCAGAAAGAGGGTAAGGAGCGATTGCAGTTACTGGGAACAGCCATGTCATTTCTTAACGACGTCGTGCTCATCACCGGATCCGAGCCTTTGGGCGAGCCCGGCCCGCGCATTGTGTTTGTGAACAAGGCGTTCGAACGTCGTACTGGCTACCGCCAAGACCAGGTAATAGGCAAATCACCACGAATTCTACAAGGACCCAACACCAGTCGAGCGGAACTTGATCGTATCCGGCAAGCGCTTGAAAAATGGGAGCCGATTAGCGCAGAACTGATTAACTACACCAGCACGGGCGCAGAATTCTGGCTTGAACTCGATATCGTCCCCATCGCCAATGAAAGCGGTTGGTTTACACACTGGGTGGCGGTAGGACGCGATATCACCGAAAGAAAGCGCGCGCAGGAAGATATTTTGAGACTAAATAGCGAGCTCGAACAGCGGGTTGCCGAACGGACCACACAGTTTACCGCCGCCAATAAAGAACTGGAAGCATTTTCGTATTCGATTGCACATGACCTTCGCGCGCCGCTGAGAACCATGGATGGCTTCGCGAATGCGTTGAAAGCCGATTGTGCTGACCAGCTTTCAGCTGACGGGCTGCGCTATCTGGCAAGGATTCAGAACGGTGCGCAAAAAATGGGCACCTTGATCGATGACCTGCTCGCGTTTTCGCAAATGAGCCGCCAGCAAATACGATTTCAGCGTTTCGATACTCAGGAACTGGTGCAGGAGGTTCTTGAATCCGTCGTTTTGATTTATCCTCATCGTCAAAATCAGGCTCGCATCGGCACGCTGCCTGTAAGTTACGGGGACAAGACCATGCTCCGGCAGATTTGGGCTAACCTGCTGTCCAACGCGTTTAAATATTCGGCAAAAAAATCGGAAGCCCGCATTCAGGTGGGCTATGAAGAAAAGAACGGTGAGCAAATCTTTTTTGTTCGCGACAACGGTGCTGGATTTGATATGGCCTACGCACATAAACTTTTTGGCGTATTTCAACGATTGCACGGCAGCCGGGATTTTGAAGGCACCGGCGTAGGATTGGCGATCGTCAAGCGCGTGGTGGAGCGGCATGGTGGACGGGTATGGGCTGAAAGTATCGAAAACGAAGGTAGTACTTTTTATTTCACACTGGCAGCGGAAGTTAGAGACGAAAGTTAGAGACGGAAGGTAAATATGGTGAGAAAGTCATGAGGACAGAACGGCCCATGGAGGTATTGTTGGTTGAGGACGATGAAAACGATCTTGAGCTCGCGCTGCGCGCACTCAAGTCAGCCAATCTGAGTTATCCCATTTGCGTGTCCCGAGACGGTCGGGAGGCGCTGGATTTTATTTTTTGCGAACGCGCCTACGCGGATCGGACAATCGACCAGGCACCTAAATTAGTGGTGCTGGATCTTAAACTTCCCAAAGTTGACGGCCTTGAGGTGCTAGAGCGTATCAAATCAGATCCGCGCACCAAAACAATTCCAGTCGTCATGTTCAGTTCTTCGTCACTAGAGAAGGACGTGAATAAAAGCTACGAGCTCGGTGCGAATGCTTATGTGGTGAAACCCATCAATTTCGAACAATTTACGACCACGGTTCAACAACTCGGATTATTCTGGTTACGCCACAATCAGCCTGCTTAGCGGATTCTTCGCGGTTCGCGTCCGTTTCATTAACGATGGCTTTCAATTATTGGTTTCGGTAGCGATATTTAACGGACTTGACGGTTCATTTGCGGAAGGGCATTCAGACCGCGCCGGCCTGCTTCAAAAGCTTTGCGACATGTCGAGCGAACAGCGAATATCCCTTTGCATTTGGATGCACTAAATCTGATTTCAACTCATTATCAGTGAGTACTTTTTTTAGCACCGCATCATCCAACGGAATATTGAAATCGTTCGCGATAGCCTGATAAAAATCAGGCGGTTGCACCGAAAGACCGGGTTTGGGCGTGGCGATTAAAACAACCGCAATGTCCTTGTCGCGCGCTAGCTTCACCATGGCACGAATATTTTCTTCGGCTTTGGCATCGCCGGTTTTTTGCAGAAAATCATTGCCACCATGACAAAGAATGAGCAACTTGGGTTTAAATTCTTCCAGCGCTTGCGGCAGCCGCGCGAGACCATCTGCGGTGACTTCGCCCGGCACGCCCGCCGCAATGACCTTGCGTGAAATAAGCGCCTGCAACTGAGCAGGATACGATTCGCTCCCCGCCGCACCGGTACCAAAAGTAAGGCTATCGCCGAAGGCAAGTAGTGTCGCGTTGGCGTCCAGGGGGAGCAGTTTCGGCGCTTTGCTGCAACCAGAAAGCAGCGCGAAAATTAGAACCATCCAAAGCAAACCCCAGCAATGGCGTGCCGTTTGAGTCAAAAGTAGTTGACGATGCTCGCCAATGCTAAGGTTTGTGCCGAGACTAAGACACGACGTACACAAAAATATGGCGAGCATTGTTGCCCGTCCACTGTGGCCGTGTTGGGCCAGCGCAACAGGAATCATAATACTTTCGCCGTCATCATTCCACGGCAATCATAACCTCACTTCGCCGCAGAAAAGCCGGCATCATGGGCGGATCGTAGCGCGCGAATTGTGGCGCGCCGACCACTTTCAAACCTTGGGTACTTATCCAGGCGGTCAACTCTTCGGTCTTTTTTTTGACTTTTTCGTCGGTGCTGAAACCAGAAAATCGAATCACCGCCATTTTCTGCGCCGTCACCTTGCGCAGTGTGACCTTGGGGTTGATGGGTTTCGGCAGCGTCTCCATGGTGTACTGCGCTGGCATCACAAAATGGACACGGTACATTCCTTCGGCGCCCGCATTAGATGCCGCGACGTCAGCTTTGCCTGCCATTTTCTCCATCGTGACCGGTGCCGCCATCGCGATTTTCTCACTGCTTTTTTCTACGTTTTTTTCCACTGACTTTTCCATCGTCACCGGCGCCGTCATCGCAATTTTTTCACTGCCTTTGGTGTTGGCCGAAATATTGCCGCCAAAAATGTAGCCCGCAATAGCGCGAAACGCCTCACTTCCCGCTTCGTTCATATCGCCTTTCACAAATGTTTCAGCGACAATAAACGCGCGGTATTGCCGCACTTCAAAATCGCCTTCTTTTTTGATTGATTCAAATGCAGGTTCTTCGGTTCTTGCCATTACGGCACATCCTTGTAAGAGGGTGAGCGTCAAGACGGCGCTCATCAGAAATGATCTGCTGCTAATAAATGTCATGTTGCGCCTTAACCTGGGTAAAGACGCAAGGATAGCGAGTCAGCCAACATTGTTCAATGGAGCTGGTTTAAATGACGCTTTGATTTGCGCGTTACCGGGGAGCTAGTTGGGCACGTTGATGTGCGCGCTGATTGATTCGCTCGGCGATGGGCGAACGTGGAATGCGGCGTCACGTTTGCCCATCTCGATCCTCAATATCCCGGCGATCTTTAACTGTAGGCGATATCTCCCGCCTGTCCTACGGTAATGGTACGCCCCACGCTAGTCGTGTAGGTTGCTGCTTTTACTGTGCTCACATAAACATACTCGCCTTTTACCGCGCTCGATGTCACGGTCATTAATAAGTAGCCGCGTCGAATCGTATCAGAGTAATTTAAATCATCAATCAGCCCCAGCCCCGCGCCAATCGCTGCGCTGCCAAGCTGCGGCACGAGGGCGGAGCCATCAAGCGAGCTGCCCAATCCGCCTAATCCCGCACTTTCAAAACCCGGCGAGCTGACTGAGCTGCCCGCGAATTCAACGCCCACTTTTTCGCCCGCAAGCGTGGTGAGTTTTGTGAACCAGCCATTGTGGGAATCACCGGACAACACCACTAATTTTTTGTTAAGCGACTTCACGGTTTGCAAAAGTTGTTCGCGGTTCGCCGGATAGCCGTCCCATGAATCGAGGTTGTAGGGCAGGCGCGGGTTTTTTGCGGGATCGAGCAGGGTCGACTGGGTGGCGGTGAGAGCCGCAGTTCCGCCTGCTGCGCGGGTCGCTTTCGCGCCCAGATACGCCTGAACGGCTGCGCCACCCAGTGTCGGATTAGCGTT
>JBBRFJ010000165.1:0-4617 GCA_038224475.1 Burkholderiales bacterium | reverse complement strand
TGCTGCCGCGAGGATACGACCCCAATGCTAGCGCCGTTGCTGCGACCAGCAGCGTTACCGCGCCTATTTCTTCGTCGACGAAAGTGCTCCAAAAATGACAACAGCCTTTTGGTGTGTATTGATCGCAGGCTGTATGCCGTTTATCACAGTCGGTTTCGCCAAATGGGATAAGCGTTATGACAACGGCGCTCCGCGCGATTGGTTGGCACGTCAAGAGGGCTCAAAAAAACGCGCATATGCCGCGCATCTAAACTGTTTTGAAGCGTTTCCATTTTTTGCAGCCGCCGTCATCATTGCGAGTCTGGCTAAGGTGCCTGTTGCTACTATTGACGGTCTGGCGGTTGCATTCATCGTCGCGCGAGTTGTATACGTTTGGTGCTACATCACCGATAAAGCAAGCTTAAGGTCGCTAGTCTGGATGGTTGGTTTGGGCGCAATTGTGGCGCTATTTGTGATGGCAGGGCTTGTTAAGTAATCTTAAAGATCATCAAAACTGCAGGCGATAAAAAGGGCGCTGTTGGCGCCCTTTTTGCATAGACAAACGTATTAGCGAGACACACCTTATTTAAGGCCCACCTTTGCGGCGGGGCGTTCAACCGACGCTAATTTTGCGAGGACTTTGTCTTTGGGCACAGCCCCCGCGATGCGTTCACCGTCCTCAAAGAATGTTACGGGGATACCGTTGATGCGGAATTTTTGGCCGAGCGCCACGTTTTTCTCAATCGGCGTGTCGCAGGTGCCTTTATTGGGTGGCAAGGTGGCGCGAAGCATCGCGTCCTGCCAAGCCTTCAATTTGTCAGGTGCACACCAAATGGCTTTGGCTTTGTCCATAGAGTCCGGCGCGAGAATGGGGTACGGAAAAATATAGGCGGTGATGTTGTCGATCGTATTCAGATCCTGCTCAAATTTTTTGCAGTAGCCGCAATTGGGATCTTCAAAAATGGCGATCCGGCGGGTGCCATTGCCGCGCACCAACTTGATCGCCTGATCGAACGGCAGATCGTCGAACTTGATGATGTTTAATTTTTGAAGGCGGCCTTCGCTCACATTAACGCGCGATTGCGTGTCGAGAATGCTGCCCAGCACCAGAAAACTGGTTTTGTCGTCAGTGTAGAAAATTTCATTGTTGGCGAAAATCTCATATAAACCGCCATAGTTCGTTTTGGTCACTTTATCGACTTTGATATCGGGGAATTTCTTCTCTATATCCTTTTTAACCACATCAGGGTTGGCATAAGCCACCAACGAAGCCGCGAGCAATGCGGCGCCAGCGAACGAGGAAAACATGGAGAGACGGTTGAAATAGTTCACAAAAGTCCTTTTTTACAATTGTATGGATAAGAGTATGACTGATCGGCTTGGTTCAAGGCTAGCCGCAGTTTATTTGGCGGAAAACGCCCGATGGGTGGTTAAATCACGCTTGAATTGCAATATTTTGCTATTTCATCGCGTGATTCATCACCAGTGATTTGGCCCACGGCATCTTGTTCAGTGCGTTCAGCCCCTCGTTTCGGAGGCGTTTGACGGGCTTGACGTTGCTTAAATATAAATCGCGCAGCCCATGCGTAACAAATCCCATGGTGGAGGCATCTTCGCGCCGCGCACGTTCGTATTCGCGCAATACGCGCAGATCGCCCACAGCCGACAATGATGAGCGTTCCTTCAACGCACGAACCAGCTCGCGCGCATCGGCAAATCCTAAATTAGCGCCTTGGCCGGCCATCGGATGAATCGCGTGCGCGGCATCACCGATTAACGCCAGCTGAGGCTGCACCCAATCGCGGGCCGTCAATTTTTTCAGAGCCACGCGCGACGCTTTGGAGACGAGTGTTAGTTCGCCCAAAGCACGGCCGCCAGCGGCTGCCACCTCCTCTGCTAACGCTTTGGCGTCCAACGAAAGCAGTTGATCGGCGCGGGTTTTGGTAACCGACCAAACAATCGAAATCTGCTGATCGGGCAGCGGCAAAAAAGCCAGCACGCTATCGCCATGAAACCACTGTCGCGCAATATTTTCGTGCGGCAGTGTTGTCTTGAAGTTTGCGACTACAGCGTCACTTTCGTAGTCGAATGTTTTGGCTGTAATGCCAGCTAGCGCACGGATTCCAGAACGCGCGCCGTCGGCGCCGACGATCAGGTCTGACCTTATTTCTTCACCACTCGATAGCCTCAGCGTTCGGTGAGTCTCATGTTCAGACATTGCGGCTACCAACTCGTTATCGATGACATGTATGGCGTCCCCGGCGGCCAGTGAGGCATGAAGGCTCTCAATTAATGCATCCATCAGGGCCGTGTGTTCCACAATATACGCAACAGCCATGCTTTCTTCGAAGCTGATTTTATTTTTTTCGCCCATATCATCGCCCCAGACCTGCATCGCGCGCACATCGGTAATGCGCTCGCGGGGGATTTTCTGCCAAGCTCCGAAACTTTCTAAAAACATCTTCGAGCCAGGTGAAATTGCATAGACTCGGGTATCAAAATGTTTCACCCCCGAAGGTGGAGCATCCTCCAATAGCCGCGCCAGTGCTAGGGTTTGGCGCTCTATCACGGTTACTCGCGAACCGCGTAATGCGCTCGAACCGTGAATTGTAGCGAGTGCAAATGCTAGACCCACCGGCCCCGCACCGACCACCGTGATATGCGATTTCATCGCTGCGCCCCAAACAACATTCGCTTCGCCAGCGCTTTCCTGGCAAACGGCAACATATCAACTGCCGCCAGACCAAGACCGCGCGGAATTCGTATTACCGCGTGGTCGTTTGAAAACGCCGAGACCAGAAAGTCGGTGAAGCCTATGCTGCGTTCAACATCACGCGAGCGCAACTGTGCGTAATCAGACAGTTTAGTCAGTACATTCTCATTTGCTTTGGCAAGGGATTTCACCAGCGCAATCGCATCCCGCAGCCCCAAATTAAATCCTTGACCTGCCACCGGGTGCAAGGCCTGCGCGGCATTACCAATCACGGCGATATGCCCTGCCACCGGCGACGACACAGTGCGGAGCTTTAAGGGGTATGAGCGGCGTTGTGATATTGATAAAAATTTGCCTGCACGGTACCCGAAGTGTTCCTGAAAAGCCTCGCAAAAGCGGGCGTCATCCAGCTTTTTTAGTCGTTCGATTTGCGCGGGTTTGGCAATCCATACCATTGAAAATTCCCGCTCGCCATGTTTAGGTAATAACGCTGCCGGGCCATCACCCGTAAAACGCTCGAATGCACGATTCTGATGTGCGGTATCGGTGTTGATGTGCCCGAGTAAAGCGGATTGGCCGTAATCTTTTTCGGAAACAACCATAGCAGGCACTTTGCTTAGATTTGCGCCCCCGTCTGCCATCACTACTAGGTCCGCATTAATGGCACATTCAGTTTCAAGCTGAGTTTGAAGTTCAGCATCAAGACGCGAATAGGTGACGTTTGCGCCACCAGTAGCCTCGGTTATTGCCGACACTGTGGCCCCGCGCTCTACCGGTATGTCTGACTTCACCAACTGCTCGTCAAGCGCGGCCTGCAAATCAGCATAAGTTAGCACGTAGCCCAACGCAGGAACGCCGCCATCCTCACGCGAAATTTCGGTGCGACCAAAGCCGCCTTTTTGCGAGGTGTGAATGGTATGAATTTCAGTTGCGCGTAGCGCTGTGCCCCAGACGCCCGCGCGTTCGAGTATTTCCTGGCTGCCATGCGAAAGTGCCAATGTCCGGGATTCTCGCGACGGGCCTGGGCGCGCCTCGAGCATCGATACGTCTAAACCAGATTTCGCAGCCAGCAATGCAAACGTTGCGCCGACCGGCCCCGCGCCTATCACTAGAATCTTCACGACACCCACTCTTTATCTGCTGTCCCTAGCGCGCTCATTTGAATTCAGCCTGCCGTCAAGGCTTCAATATCGTTGATTGATTTAGGGCAGCTTGCAGTGAGCACGGTATTGCCCGCTTTGGTAATCAGTACATCGTCCTCAATGCGGATGCCGATGTCCCAAAAATGTTTGGGCACATTATCGGCGGGGCGAATGTAGAGCCCCGGCTCAACGGTCAGTACCATACCCGCCTCAAGTTTGACGGATTTGCCTTGCTGCATGTAATCCCCTGCATCATGTACATCGAGCCCCAACCAGTGACCGGCGCGGTGCATATAAAACTGCCGGTAAGACTCGGTCGCAATGACTTTATCCAAGCTGCCCTTGCAAAGTTTCAGATCAATCAAACCTTGCGCCAGCACCTGCACGGCCACCTCGTGATATTTGTGGAATGGTACGCCTGGCTTCAATACTTTGATGCACGCTAATTGGCTCTCAAGCACCAGTTCATAAATATCGCGCTGCGGACTGCTGAATTTTGCGGCGATCGGGAACGTGCGGGTAATGTCTGCGGCATAACTTTCTAGCTCGCAGCCCGCATCAATCAACAGTAGATCGCCGCTTTTGAGTGGCGCTGAATTCTCGCGGTAATGCAGCACGCAGGCGTTGCCGCCGGCGGCAACAATGCTTCCGTACGCCGCCTGGCGGGCGCCTTGGGTTAAAAATTCATGCAGAATTTCGGCTTCGACCTGGTATTCAAACATGCCTGGCTTGGCCATTTTCATCGCGCGGATATGGGCTTCAGACGAAATTTTCCCCGCTTTT
>JBBRFJ010000164.1:0-4788 GCA_038224475.1 Burkholderiales bacterium | reverse complement strand
GCAAAGACGGTAATAAAAAAGAAGTTGCGGTGCTGTTGCGCATCGACACCCCGATTGAGGTGGACTACTATCTGCACGGTGGGATTTTACCGTTTGTATTGCGGGAGTTGATTTCTAAGGCGGCGTGAGTACCTTGTTAATCTAATTAATTGCTGCCGAGGACCGCGGGCAATTGTGCTGCGTTATATTCCAAGTACTAATCCTCGTAATAAAAACCGGGTTCTGCCCGGTTTTTGTCTAAATTTGCTTCAAAGGCTTGCATCGACCGACATATCCAGCTGTCTTAGTTGTGCGAACTCATACCTCTGGCAGCTTGAAGTCCGACCAATTTACAAATCATGGCCACAAAAATTGCGTTCCTGCATTTAGACCTTAACTGCACAGAACCGGAAGTAGCCGACATTGATCATCTGTGGGATCGCTTATCTTCCGGGGCTGTTATCGTGCTGGACGATTACGCTGATGCTGGATACCAGCCACAGAAAGTCGGTGTGGATATATGGGCTGCCAAGCACAACGTCGCAATTGCGAGTTTGCCATGGGGTCAAGGCTTGATTTTAAAGGCGTGATTCGACTAAACAATGATGTCGTCACCCCAACTCACGAATGGTCGCCAGTGGCGGCGAATCTACGGCTTTGCGTGTCCCCAACAATCCCGCCAGCGCCACACCTGCAGCACCGCCGACGATGCCAATCAGCGGAATCCACCAGTTAATCGCATACGGCACATTGATCACGCGTTCCGAAAGCACTGCCGCTAACGCCATCGCACCTGCGCTAGCGATCAATCCTGCCAGTAAACCAATCGCTAAAAATTCTGCGAGCTGCACCACAATCATTTGCTTTCGGTTCGCTCCCAAGGTGCGCATGATGGCGGCATCAAAAACGCGTTCGTCTTGAGTGCTGGCAATAGCGGCGTAAAGCACCACCAAACCTGCCGCAAGAGCGAACATGAACACATAGCTGACCGCATTGGCGACCTGATCGGTGATGACTCGAACTTGATTCATGATCGCGGTCAGGTCAATTACCGACAAATTCGGGAAACGCTTCACCAAGCCGGTAACGACAGCTTCATTGCCGGGCGCCAAGTGAAAACTAGAAATGTAGCTGGCCGGATAACTGTCGAGCACGCCGGGATTGGCGATGACGAAAAAATTCGCTTTGAATGAATCCCACTCAACTTTACGCAAGCTGGTCACTTTGCCTTTGAACTGAGAGCCCGCAATATCGTAAGTGAGCGTGTCGCCGACACCAATGCCGAGCACTTTGGCGATGCCGTCTTCGACCGAAAATTGTTTTTCAGTGGAATCGGGCGTCCAAAATTTCCCGGCGAGGATTTTGTTATCAGGTTGCAGCGTGGCAGCGGAAGACAGATTGAATTCGCGCTCTGCGGTGCGCTTCGCACGTTCATCTTTAAAGTCAGAGGGGACGACTTTTTTATCATTGATCTCAACCAAACGGCCGCGAATCATCGGATATAAATCAGGAATATCCAGCCGCTGCTCTTTGAAATATTGGCGCACTTGTTCGAGCTGATCACTTTGCATGTTGATCACAAAACGGTTAGGCATGTTGGGGCTCAGATTGCCCTGCCATTTGGAAATCAGATCAGTTCGCACCAACGTTAAAAGCAGCATTGCCATGATGCCCAAGCCCAGCGCCATGATCTGAACCAGGCTACCGCCGGCATGACGTTTCATATTGGCGAGGCCATAACGCCACGAGCCGGACGTGGCACCACGCAAGCTCGCGGTCGCGCGAATCAACAGCCAACCCGCCAAGCCAGCAATTCCTAGTGCCACGACAAATCCACCGACTGCGATTGCGCCTAATTTTAGATCACCCGCACGCCATATGATGAGCGCCGCCAACGTGGCAAAACCCAGCACATATGCAAATGTCGCCCCCGCATCAAACGGATCAAGGTCGCGCCGGAGCACCCGCAGTGTCGCGACTTTGCGCAATGCTAACAGCGGCGGCAAAGTGAACCCGAGCAGCAGCACCATTCCGATTGCCATCCCTTGTAGCGCCGGCATGATGGTTGGCGCTGGAAGCGCGACGGTGAACAATCCCGTGAGTAGCGCGGCAAGCCCGGTTTGGAAAATAAATCCGGCGGCAGCACCAAGCGCACATGCGCTGAATCCCAGCACCAGAAACTGCCACAAATTTAATGAAAAAATATCTGCTTGCGTGGCACCAAGACAACGCATCATGGCGGCGCTGTCCAGCTGGCGCTGCGAGTAACGGCGGGCAGCCAGGGCGACGGCAACCGATGCGAGGATGACCGATAACAATGCCGCCAAACCGAGGAAGTTCTGTGCCCGTTCCAGCGCTACGCGCACTTCGGAACGTGCATCGCGCACGCTTTCAATCCGCTCCCCGCGCTTCAGCTGGCCTTTAAACGTAGTAGCAAACTGATCGACTGATTTGCGCTCCCCTGCCAGCAACAAACGATACGTGATTCGGCTTCCCGTTTGCACCAGCTTGGTGGCGCCCAAATCATCCGCATTAAGCATTACCCTTGGCGCGATGCCCATGTAATCCAGCACGCTATCGGGCTCTTTGACCACCAGCGCGGCAATTTTTAATTTAACCTCACCGACTTTTAATTCATCGCCGACTTGCGCATTTATGCGCGTGAGCAACACGTCGGGCACCCACACCGTGCCGACCGCCGGAATGCCGGTCGCATCGCGGTCAGGGTCTCCAGGCGCATCAGCGATACGAATCTTGCCGCGTAACGGAAACGCGGACGTGATGGCTTTGATCTCAGCCAGATTGACGCCCTGCCCCCGCGCCTCGTCGCCTGCGACCATGCTGGGGAAGGTGATTGCCTCGGCAACCGTAAGTTTCAGGCGTGCGGCCTCATCACGAAACCGGACATCGACTGGCTTATCTGAGATCACCACGACGTCCGCCGCAATCAATTCATTGGCTTGATTGTTAAGCGCTGATTCCACGCGATCTGCAAAAAAAGATACCGTTGTCACACTCGCGACGGCAATAAACAACGCCACCAGCAATACCCGGGCTTCGCCTGATTTAGCGTTGCGACGGAGCAGGCGCAGCGCCAGTAAAAATTTTTGCATATCGTATTCCGAAGAAAATTGGCTGTTTATTTACGGGTTGGCGACTTCAGCCGTAGTCAGGCCTTTTCGGCACCAATCACCCCTGCATCAATTACCAATCGCCGATTGCAGCGCGCGGCCAGCCCGAGATCATGGGTGACAAGAATCAGCGTGGTGCCGCGCTCACGATTCAGTTCGAACAATAAGTCGATCATTGCCTTGCCGGTAGTGGCATCAAGATTGCCGGTGGGCTCGTCAGCAAATAGCAATTTCGGCTCGGAAACGAATGCCCGTGCAATCGCCACGCGCTGTTGCTCGCCACCGGACAACTGCTTCGGGTAATGTTTTACGCGTGCAGCGAGACCGACGCGTTTCAGGATCGCCTGCGCGCGCGTTTCGGCATCGGCCACACCGGCCAATTCCAGCGGCAACATGACGTTTTCCAGCGCGGTCAGCGAGGGCAATAATTGGAAAGATTGAAAAACAAAGCCGACCAAGCGTCCGCGTAATTTGGCGCGGCCATCTTCGTTTAAGGCGAATAAATCTTCGCCGTTAATTAAAACCTTGCCCTCGCTTGGATTATCCAGCCCGGCCATCAGTCCCAGCAAGGTGGATTTGCCCGAGCCCGATGCGCCGACAATCGCGACGGCTTCGCCTGCGGACACGCTAAAATGCGCGTTACTAACGATGACGAGTACGCCATCACTAGTCGTGACTCGTTTGGTAAGGTGTTGAACATCGATGATGGGAGTCGCCGGGCTACGCGGAGGTATTTGCGGGATTGGAGAGGTTTGGGGCAATAGAGCAGTCTGAGTTGAATCGGGCATAGTCGCTTGATCGGCAGGTTAAGAAGAGTTTTTGAAAAACAGGAATTACTTGTGCTGTTGCTTTAGTCGACGAATGCCGCATATAGACACAAGTCGTTCGCCAAATGTCTTTCAACATGTTGCCCATTAGGCTTGCTTGGCAAATATTGTCCGACATATAACAACGCTGATATTTAAAGCGAATTTGAATTTAAAGGATACCCTGTGGACTTGGTGCAAAAAACAATCTTTTCAAGTACAGGCCATGGGTTTTCCCGGTTTATATCATTTTGTTCGCGAAATGCGCGATTAGTTGCAGTCATCGCTGTCGCTATCGTGCTGCCTACGACCATTATGCTTCCCGCAAACGCAACAGTGACTTCTGATGGCTCCACTGCTGTTCCCAAAGAACGCATTATGGTGTTCGGTGACAGCTTATCAGCGGCATATGGCATCAATCCCGTTGATGGCTGGGTATCACTGATGGAGAAATCTCTCAAAAATCGCGGTATCAGCGTGGTGAACGCGAGTATCAGCGGCGAGACCACGCGAGGAGGGCTGAATCGGATCAAAGGCGATCTGCAGCGTCAGAAACCCACCATTGTGCTGATCGCGCTGGGTGCAAACGATGCACTGCGGGGACTTCCTGTCGCGGAGACCCGTAAAAATTTGGACGCCATCATCAACGCCGTGCGCACAGCCAACGCTCGCCCGGTGATCATCGGAATTCAAATTCCACCCAACTATGGACTTGATTACACGAAAAGCTTTAGCGATGTTTTTCCTGCGCTTGCAAAGCAATACAAATCTCCTTTGGTGCCGTTTTTGCTCGATGGTATCGCTGAAAAACTTGAACTATTTCAGGCCGATCGCCTTCATCCCATCGCGGCAGCGCAGCCTCGAATTCTCGA
>JBBRFJ010000163.1:0-4795 GCA_038224475.1 Burkholderiales bacterium | reverse complement strand
CGAAAACACCAAATCTAAGGCCTGAATAAATCCGGTAATAGAGTAGCCGTTTGAACATGCGCCAATATTCGCGTCGCCGGCACCGATAGAGACCAGCTTCACGCCCGGGAAAACGCCGACCACGCCTGTGCCATTGTCGGCTGCGCCGATGATCCCGGCAACATGCGTGGCATGCGCGTAGCAGCCGGTTAGACTGATGTTGGGCAGCGCGCTGGTTCTGATTAAGCCCGGCAGATCACCGTGTACTTCAACACCCGTATCCAGTACATAAACCGTGGTCGTGCCGTTGCTTGACCCGGCTTGCGCCACGCCCATGGCATAAAGCCCCCAATCACGCGTTTGGCCGGAAGGATCGGCGGTCGCATTCCACAGCGCGCTCGGCTCCAGATAAACATCTTGCGTAATTAATTTGACGCGCTTGTCTTTGGCGAGCTGATCCACCTGTTTGTCGGTTAGGTACGCGGTAAAGCTGGTATCTAGTACGCTGGTTGAGGCAAAAATCTGAATATCGCGGAGCTTGATGGCATCGTCGATTAACGATGCTGAGCGATTTTTGCGATAGTCGATAAATTTCTTTTCGTCATCGAATTTGGCGGGTTTGCTAGTATCGTCATCGACTAAATCGACGATGTAACGGATCCGCCCGTCTGCAGACCGAATGGGCGAGCCAGCTTTTGCAACTGCCGCGTTGTCTAACATTACTGCGGGGGGTGTTGTGACGTCAGAGGCGAATGACCGCGTCGAGAGGAACAATATAAGTGTTGTAGCAATTGCAAAAGTGCGTGCTAATTCCCACGCTACCGTAGCGGGGCGGGAGTCATGGGGAGTTGCGCGGGGGGGAAGACGAACTTGGCCATTATGGTTTCCGCTGTTGTTAATTAACTTATGTCGACAAAACAGTAGTAATGTATCACTTACAAATATTGATGTCCATTACGTATTTGGACACCAAACACTCAAGTGCGGACGGTGGGGTTTCCTGGCAAAAATCGGCTGTGTGGAACGGCCTGTGCGGGGTTTTGAATGTGCGTCGCCGAGAGGCAGCTTGATGGCAGCGGCGTTTGCTAAATTGAAGGAGCGGGCTTAGTTGGAGTTTGATGCAGATGCATTTGAGCGGGACGGATGTTGCTTTTCCGATTCTCTGATTGATGCCGAAACTTGTAAAAATATAATCACGCAGCTTGATCTGCAAGAAAATCAAGCGGGACAGCGACACCTGATTGACCATCCCGCAGTCATTCAGCTGTTAACAAATACTGCGTTAGTGAAATTGATTTCCGCAACGCTTGGCTGCAATGCGTTTGTATACAAGGCGACGCTATTTGATAAACGCACTGACGCTAACTGGCTGGTTGCCTGGCATCAAGATATTTCGATTCCTGTTGCGAATCGATACGAACTGCCGACGTGGAATGGATGGTCGGTGAAGGATGGCGTGAATTATGTGCAGCCACCGTCTGAGGTCTTGGCCTCGCTCGTGGCGCTGCGAATTCATTTGGATGAGTGCAATATTTCCAGCGGACCGTTGCGGGTCTTGAAGGCAAGCCATCAACTGGGCCGCATTCCCCATGAAAAGTGTGCCGCGCTTGCGGCGTCGTACGAAGAAAAAGTTGTGACGGGTCCGGTGGGTAGTGCCTTGTTGATGCGCCCGCTTTTGGTTCATGCATCGTCCAAAATTTCTGCTGCTCAACGCCGTCGGGTGCTGCATTTGGAATTTGCCGCGTTTGAATTGGCCAATGGCCTGTCTTGGCATCGGCGGATGAATTTATGAGGACTGAGTTGACAAGCGTAATATAACGATTGTTATAACTTAATTACCCGGAGGAGATTGCTATGCAAGCGCTTAAACTCATTCAGATTGGTAATTCAGTTGGCGTTATTTTCCCTAAAGAAATCATGACGAAGCTGAAGTTAGAAAAGAGTGACACGGTTTACGTAACCGAAACGCCTGACGGTATCGCGCTTACTCCGTATGATCCCGCGTTTAAAGATCAAATGACAATGGCGCGTGAAATGGCGAAAGACTATCGCGATGTGCTGCGCGGGCTGGCCAAATAACCAGATAATCAAATAGCGATTGTTGATTGATGCCAGTTATTTGGATTCCTCGCGCCGTTGTTCTTGCAGCCCATGACGAGCAGTTGGCCGAGCACGGTGGTCCGTCAGGAATACGTGATGAAAATAGGTTAGCGTCCGCACTTGCACTCCCACAAAATCTGGCGGCGTATGGTGCACCCGATATTGCTGAACTTGCGGCGGCCTATGCTTTCGGCATCGCGCGTCACTATCCTTTCGTCGATGGAAATTAGCGCACGGCATTTGTTGTGATGGTATTGTTTTTCGCGCTGAATAAAAAAACGTTCATCGCTCAGCATGCCGATTGTATGGTGACCATGCTAAAACTCGCAGCAGGGGAAATTACAGAGGTCAAGCTCGCCACATCGATTCGCAACCAGCTGGCACCCCGCAAACCAAAAAAGTAATTGCAAGTGCCGATCAATTTTTATGTGAGTGGCATCAAGTCGCGGGCAGGTTGGACTTGTCCATCCGATTTTCTAGCAAAAGAGTAACGCGTTTTACGCTAATCGCGCCAACCTACTCAGGCCAATGCTTGATGTATTGTTTAAGCAGCTTGTTTTCAAAGTCAGCGTCCTTGATGGTGCTACGAGCGATATCGTGGAACGACAAAATGCCGATCAAGTTCTCGGCGTCGACGACCGGGACATGAGTGATATGCAGCTCGGTCATGAGGCCGCGCAGATGATCAGCGGTATCGTCAACCCGGGCCACGGCAGGATTCTTTTTCATGACCACACCGCAAGGGGTGTTAAGCAGTGTGTTTCCGTGGTCGCTGAGACCTTGCAGTAATTCGCGCAGCGTAATCAGCCCGACCATATTTTCGTTTTCTGTGACGACCACTGAACTAACCTTATTGCCGACCATCATCGCGACGGCGTCAGCCGTAGTCGCCTGCGGGGTGACAGAAAATACGATGCGACCGGGAGACTGGCGGGCTTTATCTTGAAGCAACTCGGCGACGGTTATGGACATGAGCGGACTCTGAGAGTGATGTCAAAATTATTATGCGTGATCGAACACTGAGAGCATATCAAAGCGTTGTTTGACGTGCCAACTTCCGCCGATTGAGATTTTCTTATGCCGATAAGCTCGTGCCTCATCGCATCGCTAGCGTCATCAAGTGCTGCCCGACACCACTTTATTTGATGATGCGCAAATTACCGCGGGGCGGACCTTTGGGTTTTTCAGGTGATTGGGGTGACCCGGATGAATCATGCGCTTCAGGCGTGTCTGCATGCGGCTGATCGGCTGCGGCATCCGTTTTTGTATCGGCAGTTGCATCACTAGTGGAGTGCGCACTCGGGTCCACATTTGTGTCTGCGGCTGCCGTGACATCTGCAGTTACGTGACGAGGCTGATCAACCAGGACCATAAGCGCGCCGGTCTGGGGGACTGCCTGCAAGGTTGGGGCTCTATTGGCGGTGGCCGGTAGATTCGCGGATAAAGCACCCGTAGTTTCGGGCGCGGTTTCGGGATCGAAAAAAACGCCACGTCCATTTTCGCGGGCGAATACGCCTTGCACGGCATAAATAGGTACCGACACTTCTCGTGACACGCCATTGAAGCGCGCAGAAAATTGAACAACTTCGTTACCAATCGTTAAATCGCGGGTGGCGAGCTGACCAATCGATAAAACGATTTCGCCGCCCTTTACATATTCCATTGGTACGCGCGTGTTCGCATCCACCTTCACGCTCAGATACGCCGTAAAGCCTGCGTCAGCGCACCATTCGTAGATGGCGCGGATGAGGTAAGGTTTGGTGGACAGTTCAATCATGAATAGAACAAGGGGAAAATTGCTGGCCTAAAAAATGAATGGAAGATTAGCAACGACTAAATAGCTTTATTTGGGTCGGAGAGGCCGCTGTCCGCAACAAATTCCGCCACGCAACCGATTGATGTGGCGCAGTCGTGGCCTCAATCGTGTTGAAAGTGGCTCATCTGTATTGCAGTGCTGCATCAGATTACCAAGATTACCTTGTGCCCAACTGCTCCCGACGAAGCCCCCCACAAACTCAAATACTCATCAATGCACGGCTATTTACGCATGGCCTTTTCAGAGGCAGTCATCGAATCAATAAACGCCTGGCGCGAAAATAAGCGCTCGGCGTATTTGAGCAACGGCGCAGCCGCTTTAGGCATCTCGACTTGATAATGCTCCAAGCGCCAAAGCAACGGCGCGATTGCGACATCCAACATCGAAAACTCATCGCCCAGCATGTGCTTTTGCTTCACAAAAATCGGTGCCAGCTGAATCAGATTCTCGCGAATATATAAACGCGCTTTCTCGTGAGTATTCGGTTTGCCGCGCTCCAGCGAATCGACGTGGTTGAAAATTTCGTTTTCCATTCGGAACAAAATCAGCCGAGCGCGAGCGCGCATCACCGGGTCGGCGGGCATCAGCTGCGGGTGCGGAAAACGTTCGTCGATGTATTCGTTAATGATGTTCGACTCATACAAAATTAAATCTCGCTCCACCAGGACGGGGGTGCGGTTATACGGATTCATCACCGCAAGATCTTCAGGTTTATTCATCAAATCCACATCAAGGATCTGGAAATCCATCCCTTTTTCGTACAGCACAATGCGGCAGCGATGGCTAAATGGGCAGGTCGTTCCGGAATAGAGCGTCATCATGATGAATACCAACTTTCTTTTTCTAAGGGTACAAGTACAGCTAAAAATACGAAGCCGCGCCTGGTATTTGCCTGGGCGC
>JBBRFJ010000162.1:0-4848 GCA_038224475.1 Burkholderiales bacterium | reverse complement strand
AGGCTTTGCAGAATTTTTTGCGCTACGCGGGTGGCACCCTGATGTCCTTCAAGCTCATCCAGAAGAACAATAAACTCATCGCCACCCTGCCGCGCAATCGTGTCATGGGTTCGCACGGATTCAGTAAGACGGTTAGCCACGCGCCGAAGCAAATCGTCACCTGCGTCATGCCCCAAGCTGTCGTTAATATTTTTGAAGTTATCAATGTCGATAAACATCACAGCAAATTTTTTGGTTGATCGTTCCGATCGCGAAATGGCCGTCGAAATACGATCCTGCATCAGGGAACGATTTGGCAGCCCAGTTAACACATCGTGATAGGCCAAATGTGCAACCCGTTGTTCAATGGCGCGCCGCTCCGTCACGTCACGGGTATTCACTACGATGCCGCGAACGGCAGGCACGTCAAGGCAACTCTTGCCAATGGATTCCATTACGCGCCATGAGCCGTCGCGTGCTTGCACCCGAAATTCAAAAGGTTTGTCAATAAAGCCGCTTTGAACTAGCTCGGCAAATCGGGCGCGCATCGACACGACATCATCTTCATGCACAAAATCATATTGGCTGCGCCCCACCATTTGCTGCGGATCAACGCCCAACAGGTGACGCACAGACGGACTTTGGTAGGTGATAACGCCCTCTGCATCCAGTACCGTAACAATATCCATCGCGCTTTCCGTCAACACCTGGAAACGACCTTCAGACGCCTCCAGCGCGCGTTTTACCTGCTTAAAATCCGTAATGTCTGTCAACACACCGATTAAACCTAACGGTTTGCCATCAGGGCTAGTAAAGCTGCTGATATGCTTGACCATCTGGCGTTCAATGCCGGCTCCATCTTGCAGCGTTACCTCACTTGCAAACGATTTACCGGACTGTAAAACGTCGCGATCTTCCATCAAAGCAAGGTGGGCCATATCGGGGCTTAGTAGATCGTGCGGTGTTTTGCCGATCCAGTCTTCACGGCGCATTCCCATGAAATCTTCCCAAGAACGATTAAAACCTAGGTATTTATCGTCTAGGCCTTTATAAAAAATCTGGTTGGGAAGTACTTCAAGAAGCTCTTTGGTGAAATGGAGCTGCTGATCCAGAGTTCGTCCGGTTCGCTTGAGCTCGGTAATGTCGGAACAAGTAAGCAAAATACCGACAATCTTCTGATCTAAACCACGCAGCGGTGCCGCAGAAATACTGATTTCGCGCACCTTGGCTGGATTCGCATCCCACACAATCTCAATATTGCTGACCATCTGCCCCGCCATGACGCGGCTACGAATATCCGCCGTGACCAACCGGGGTTGGCCGTTAGCGAGGGGTAGCGGCTTGCCGAGCACATCTGCTTCATCAATGCCAAACATGCGTTCGGCTGCAGGATTCCATAGCGTGACAATCCCATTAGGTGTGATGGAGTAAATGGCCAGCGGAGATGTCTCAACAATTGCGCGTAGCGACTCATTCAGCGCGCGCAGGGTTTCCTGAGAAGCGTGGTACTGGGAGACATCCTCAATGGACCCCAAGCCATAAAGTGGCTCTCCGAGAGCGCTGCGAACCGCAACCCCCGAGCGTTGCGCCCACATCACCGAACCGTCTTTGCGCAAATATCGTTTTTGCTTGCTTATGGCCTGGACACCGCTACCCATCAACTCGCTGATCGTCGCGTCATTGTCATCCTGATCATCAGGATGGGTAATTTCGTGAAACTGTTTGCCAATCAATTCTTCGCGTGAGTATCCCAGCATTTCACAGAAACGACGGTTCACCACCACAAAGCGCCCCGACACATCTACTTGCGTGAGGCCAATACCGACTAGGTCAAATGCTTCGCGAAACTTGCTCTCGCTTTCGGAAAGCTCGCGTTCGCGTTGGCGTACCGATGACGCGAGCGCTTCCATGGCATTGCTAAGTTCCTCAAGCTCGCGAAACTCGTGCCGCATGTTGGAAGACCACGGATACAAGCGAATATCGTGTTCCTTCAATTCGCGGGTTAGCCTTAAGATGGGGGCGCTAATCTGCCGAGCAATGAGTGCCCCCAGTGCGCATGCAATGGCGACTCCGCCCACTCCCCACATCAACATTGTATTGCGGAGCTTTTGTGCCACATCGAGCGGTAGCGACATATCGCTCAAAACGTTGCCAACCAGTGCACCGAGCACCAACGCCATCACCAGTACCACGACTGTCATTCCGATAACAATGCGTGACGTCAGACCTGAGGGCAGGTGTCGCGACGTAGGCGGCTTGCTCGGCTCCTCGATTGACTCTGCTCGTAATTCGGTTTTGTTCCCCTGTCCGCTAATGATTCTCTCTTTTCGCTTTTTACCTTCACTGGCCGCCTCGTTGGACACCGAGCGGGTGCGGTTCGGGCCGGTTTGCGATGACGCTTTATTTTGTGGCCCAGAAGCGCCTAATGCTGCGCTAGCTGGAAATTCCGCCACGGACGCAGAGTCCCTAACACCAACAGTTGCTGCGCTTACATCCGCGGGCTGGGGTACTAACTTTTCAGCTACGGAAGCTTCTGGATAAGAGCGCGCAGTAATCGCCTTTAGCAACGCGTTGGGCGGTGCGGACAACGGCGGGACTGATGCTGTCATGGATCCCGTCCGTGACCTAATCAGCGAAAGGTCTCGTTCAAGATTTATGTCCTCCGGGCTACGATTACTTGCCATTCGTTTTTTTCTGAGGGTTTGCGGTCAGCTAAATTTTTAAGTCACATTCGCTGTACCAGACTTTAAGTCGCGTCCTTGAGGCGATACCTTGATGTCTCACGATATTTTACTCTCCTGCATTTATAACACTTTGCGCCAATGATCTCAGGAACGTTTAGTACGAAATACCGCCCTCTTTTTCATTTTCCCGCAGCAACAAACCAGCACCTAATATGACGAGTTCGTCGACTTCGCGAACTTGAACCTTTTGGAGAGACAAACCCTTGCAAGGCCCGTCCGTACATAGGCCTGAATCGACTTTAAATACGGCCCCGTGCGTAGCGCAGATTAAGTATAACCCTTCATCATCAAATACGTCGCCCGGCAGCCAATCCAGCTCGGTATAGCGGTGAGGACACTTGTTGACATACGCGTAAATTCCGCCGCCAAATGCCACCACAAAACAAGATATTGTTTGCGAATTTTTCTCTTCGAGCCGCATCATAAATCGGATGGCTTTGCCGCCATTGATGCCCTCCTCCAGATCTGCGCGTCGGCAAATCACTCTCGCAGTATCAACCATATCGCACCAGCCATGCTGTTAGTTCCGTCACATTTTCAACAATGACCACTGACGACCGTGTCGATAATGCCGCTTTGGAATGAGCTCCATAACCCACGCCCACGGCTGAAACTCCTGCATTACGCGCCAGATCGAGATCATGGGTCGTATCCCCAATCATCAACACTCGATCTGGAGACACATTCGAAAACTCCATCAGTCTTAGCAGCATATCGGCATCAGGTTTGGGCATACCTTCATCGCCACAGCGGCTGAAGTCAAAATAGGATTTGAGCCCGGTTCGCTGGAATGCCCGCTCCAAGCCTATCCGGGGCTTGCCGGTCGCAACCGCCAAAAAGCGACCAGAGCGCTGCATTTGCGGCAGCAACTCCCGGACGCCGGCGTAGAGAGTCGCCTCGTGATCGCGGGGCACATAATGTTCACGAAAGCGCTCTGCAAAACGCAAGCGATCTCCAGCATCAAGCTCTGGGAAAAGCATTTTTGTCGAATCATGAAGCCCTAAACCAATAATGCTTTTGGCTTGAACCAAGGTTGGCTCTCTGAACCCTAAATCACGTGCAGCCATTTGAATACATTCGGCAATCAATCCAGTGGAATCGCTCAGCGTGCCGTCCCAATCAAACACCACCAAATCAAACCGATGTTCGCTCATATCGATCCCACCTGTTGAGCCGCATGCTGACGCGACCTGAGAAATGCAAGATAGCGCTCCAAGTCTGGAGGCTGAAGCGATTCAATCGTCAACATCTCACCGGTTAACGGATGCGCGAAACGAACCAAGCGAGCGTGTAAAAACATACGTTTCAAACCTCCATTTTTTGTCGCCTGCGCAATTTTATTCAACACAAAATCGCCATATTTATCATCGCCAATGATCGGAAAGCCGAGGTGCGCCAGATGCACCCGAATCTGGTGCGTGCGACCGGTGCGAATATCGCAATTGAGCAGGGTCGCCATGCCGAGCCGCTCCACAAGCGTAAAAATTGTGTGTGCGTCCTGGCCATCGTCTTCATCGACGGAAACACGTTTTTCGCCGCTTGCGGTTACACGCTTGGCAAGCTTCACTCGCACATGCCTTTTCGCATCTGGCCAATCGCCTTTTACCAACGCATGATAGTTTTTCTCCATGCGGGAATCGGTGTCACCGCGCAACATCGCGTGTAATCCCGTCAGTGCGCTGCGCTTTTTCGCCACCAGCAGGACTCCGGACGTCTCACGATCAAGGCGATGCACTAATTCTAGATATTTTGCTTCAGGCCGCTGCGCACGCAGCGCTTCAATCAGGCCAAAACTGACGCCGCTGCCGCCATGAACCGCTAGGCCCGCCGGTTTATCAACGGCCAGCAACGCGTCATCTTCAAAAATAATACTCAAGCTCTGGCGGGCTTTCACAGCCATATTTGCCTCAGAAGGCTCGCCAATACTTGGGGTTGCTGTACGTATTGGTGGAACGCGAACTATATCGCCGTCGACCAAACGATATGCCACATCAACTCGGCCCTTGTTGACCCGAACTTCGCCAGAGCGGACGATTCGATAGAGGTGACTTTTCGGAACACCTTTGAGGATCGCCGCCAAAAAATTATCCAGCCGTTGTCCAGTGTGCGCTTCATCTATTTTCAG
>JBBRFJ010000161.1:0-4958 GCA_038224475.1 Burkholderiales bacterium | reverse complement strand
GGAGATGGCTTGGGTTGCTGCGGCGGCTGAAAGTGTGCCGCCAGCAATCGCTGCGCGGCTGATAAATTTGCGACGATCCATAAAATGCGCTCCTGACTATTGTTAGTGATGGATAGCGATTTTGCGTAGGGATGAAGAGGAGAGAACGCTCACGCTACCCTGACAGGCTACCACTATTCACGGCGTGATTACGTGCGAAAAAATATCATCGGGCCGGGCGGGGAAATTTAAAGACGCGCCACTTGGGTGCGCTAATAATCGTTGCGCACCAGATTGGAAAGTGAGTCTAAATTTCGCTCGAATTTTGCGCACTGCCCCGGCAGGCGGCGGCTTTCAATGCTTAACGGCGGGAGCGGGTTTATCAAGTGTTGGGACGCCGGTTGTGGCGCCGGCTTTATCTCCTGCTTTTGCATTGACGTTGATCGTAAACGTTTTCTTATCGCCGCCTTCGAACGTGAGCTTTAACGGCACGCTATCGCCTTTGTTAATCGGCTTCGATAACATCATCAGCATGACGTGATACCCGCCCGGCTTGAGTTCCACGATTTTGTTCACCGGCACGTCAATCGCATCGACGGCTTTCATTTCCATCACGCCGTCTTTCATATTCATGTTGTGGATTTCGACATTGCCCGCGATCGCTGCGTCAACCTTGAGCAACTTGACGGGAGCGCTTGATTTGATCTGCATATAGGCAGCCGACACGTTGCCGCCCGGCACCGTGGGCCGCGCCCAGATTTCGTAAATTGTGACCGGTGATTTTACGGCGTTCACCGCACCCGATTCAGCACGCGCGGCCTGCGACATAATTGCGGTGGCAGCAACCGCAGAGGCCGCAAAAAGTACCGCGTATTTGGTGACAGGTTTCAAAATAAATTCTTTCAATAATTTCTTGTCTTTAAACAATTGCGGTCACGTTGAGGTGCTTTGCCGCCAGCTTGGTGGCGTCTAGCGCTGATACAAGATAAGACGCCGGGATCCGCGGAATAGTTCCGAGCAACGGCGCCGCGATCACCTGCTTAAGCGCGGCCAGATTTTCTTCATAAGCGGCCATCTGCGAGGCAGGTGTATTCGCTATCCAGCCCGCGAGCTTCAAGCCACGCGCGCGGACGGCGTCCGCTGTCAGGGTGGCGTGGTTAATACAGCCAATGCGCATGCCCACCACCAAAATCACGTCAAGCTCCAGCCATCTCGGAATATCCGCCATCGATTGCGTTTCTGACATCGGCACCGAATAGCCGCCTGCGCCCTCGACCAACACCATATCGCTTAGTTTTGCCAGCCGCTGATAGCATTCGCGGATCACCTCGATCTCAATCGGGCGGCCCTCGTGGCGGGAGGCAATATGCGGCGCAATCCCTTCGCGAAAACAATACGGATTCACGTCTGAAATGGAAAACGTATTACCTGCCGCAGACATTAGCACCGCCACGTCTTCATTAATATCCGTGCCATCCAAATTAATCGTGCCCGCCGCTATCGGCTTCATCGGCGCAACCTTGAGCCCGCGCGCGGTGAGTGCGTGGATGAGCGCGCAGGTCGCAAACGTTTTTCCGATTTCGGTATCGGTGCCGGTGATGAAATAGTTTTTCATTGTCGTTGCTCCCCGAGATTTGGTTTCCTTCACCAGTCTTGGGCGAAGGAGTAGCGCGCTACGCTAGGCTTTACGAACCATACGTTTAAATTCATCCAACCCGATGGCTTGGCGGCCTTCGGTGGTCTTTTGTTTGGAAAATTCAGGTTTCCACGCATGACCATACACCACCTCGTAGCTTGACGGAAGCCGTCCGTTGAGGCGAAATCTTTCGTAGGCATTTGTTAACCGTTGCCATTGCGTTTTCCCCATCAATCCGCGGCTGCGATCAGGCAGCACGTTGTGTGCGCCAATACCCTTGAGTTCACGCATCATTGATTTCAAATCGACATAGGTCAGGGTGATCGTTTCCTGGTCCATCACCGGATCGGCAAAACCGGCGGCGACCAATATATCGCCGAGATCATGCATATCAACAAATTCATTGATGTGTGGCTTGTCATCAACCGCCCGGAATGCGCTGCGTAATTCTTTCAATGTATCCGGCCCGAAGGTGGTGAACATGAACAATCCGGTTGGTTTCAAGATGCGCGCAACTTCGCGGCTGACCGCCTCAGGGTCGCACCATTGCAGCGTCGCGCTGGAAAGCACCGCATCGATACTATCATTGGCAATGGGCAATTTCTCGGCATCGCCGCAGATGAAATGCTGCCGTTGAGATTGGCCCAGAAGCCTCGCCAGTACTGGAGTGTGGGGCAGGCGGCTTCTTGCGAATTGGAGCATTTCAGGTGCCAGATCGAGCGCAATCAATTCGCTTTTCGAAAAACGAACGCGACACTTTTCGCTAACGTAGCCGGTGCCGCTGCCAAGATCAAGCACGCGCCGGGGTTCCAGCTTGATGTAATCCAGGCGCTCAAATAATCGATTCACAATTTCGCGCTGCAAGCATGCATTTTCATCATACGACGCTGCGGCGTTGCCGAAGGATCGTTGCACATCACGTTTTGCCGGAAGATTGGGTGCGGTCATGAATTCAAAAATCGGGTAAGAAGCGGGACAAAAATTTCGCGATGGGATAGAAACGGCGCATGGGTTGCGAACGGAATCATTTCATATTGGCTACGCGGAATTTGCGTCGCCAGCCAGCGCGCAGCGCGTTCGCTGGTGAGTGCATCGCGGTCACCTTGAATAACCAGAGTTTGGTGCCGAATGCCCGCAAGGCGGTTGCGCATATCGTTGGTTCGTAGCAGCGCCAAACCCGCTGTTAGCTGCGCGTCATCCGGCGCGCCGCGTGCGCTCACCGCCGCCTGCAATGCGGCAATCGTCGCGCGTTGATTTGGCTGATTCAGAATTTGCAGTGCCAGAAATCCCCGAATCGTCGCATCATAATTTGCAATCAAGCTCACCGCAAATTGGTCAAGCACTGCGGCTTTTTTACCGAATGCCCAATCGTTATGTTCAATAAAGCGCGGCGTTGTACCGACCAAAATCAGCTTATCAATTTTATCGGGCACGCGATGCGCCAGCTCGATGGCAAGCTGCCCACCCATTGACCAGCCTAGCAAATGTCCGCGGGAGGGCAGGGAATTCGCGATGTCGTCAGCGACGGCGGCGAGCGAGGTAATCGGGATATGTTGCGAATAGCCATGCCCCGGCAGATCGATGAGATGCACGGTGAAATACGCCGCGAGTTCATCACGAATGCCGTCCCACACCGCGCCGTTCAGCCCCCAGCCGTGTAGCAAGGTCAAGTTGGGACCCCGGCCAAGTTGTTCCGCAAATATTGGCTTCATATGCACGCGTTGGGTAGCGACGCATCGATCTCGGTGAGTGCGACGACGAGGTCCATCACGTCTGCTTGGGTGTGGCCGGCATTCAACGAGACACGCAGCCGTGCTGTGCCGCGCGGGACGGTCGGTGGGCGAATCGCCGGTACCCAGATGCCACGCTTTCTGAGCTCATCCGCGAAAAAAAGCGCATGACTATTTTCGCCGGTGATGATGGCTTGGATTGCTGTTTCAGAAAATTTTAGCGCGCAATTTTTGAGCTTAAGTGAAGCTGCGAAAATGGTGATCAGGTCTTGCAAATGCGCACGCCGAGCGCGATCTTCATCGATTATTTTCAGACTTTCCAACAGCGCTGCCGCAATCATCGGCGGCGTCGCCGTACTGAATAAATAGGTGCGCGCGGTTTGTAGAATCCACTCAATCACGTCTGTATGGCCCGCGACAAATGCGCCGTAGCCGCCTGCTGACTTACCGAGCGTGGCCATGTAAATAATATGATCTGATTTCAGGCCGAAATGTTCGAGTGATCCGCGCCCGGTCTCGCCCAAAACGCCAAAGCCATGCGCATCATCGATTACCAATAGTGCATCGAATTCCTCCGCAAGTTTAAGGATCGCGGGCAAGTCGGCGAGATCGCCATCCATTGAAAAAACCGCGTCGGTAACCACGATATTGCGCGCGCCACTTGAGCCAGTACTTGAGGCATTATTGGCCCGCGCGGCAAGCAAAGAGCGGAGTTTGTTCAAATCGCCGTGTGGGTAGCGATGAAAATTTGCGTTGGATAGCAACGCACCATCGTTCAAACAAGCATGATTCAATTTATCGGCAAATATGTTGTCGCCCCGTGCCGCGAGGGACGTCAAAATGCCCAGGTTCGCGGCATAGCCCGAGCCAAAATACAGCGCAGCCTCCATCTCCATAAATTGCGCAAGTGCAATTTCCAAATCATGATGCGGTGCCATGTGGCCCGACACCATGTGGGATGCGCCCGCGCCAACGCCATAGCGCTCAATCGCATTTTTAGCGGCAGCAACTAAGCGTGCGTCATTCGCCAGTCCCAAATAATCGTTACTCGCAAACGCCAAATATTGACGACCATCGATGGTGAGGCGCGGGCCTTGCGCGGACTCGACGACGCGGCGCGTGCGCAGCGCGTCGGCTTGCGCGAGTTCGGTCAAATGCGTGGCGAAGTGGTTGGACACGGTGATGGGCAAAGTAAGTGTTTCGGTAAGTTTCGCGGCGGGACGTGGCATGGCTCCGCGCCCAGCATCTTTACGAGAAGACGCAAGCATTGACGGGTGTTTTAAGCCATTTATGTCTCGAAAAGCCCGCTAATGCTGGGGTTTGATGATTTTCTGTGCGGGTTAAAGCGGCGTGATGCCCAATTTCTCAAATAGCGCACGATCCTTGGCCACATCCGGATTGCCGGTGGTGAGTAATTTCTCCCCATAGAAAATCGAATTGGCACCCGCCAGAAAGCACATCGCCTGTGTCGCTTCGTTCATGGTTTCGCGTCCTGCGGATAGGCGCACGAAGCTTTTCGGCATGGTGATTCGTGCGACGGCGATGCTGCGTACGAATTCTGTCCAATCGATTGCGTTTATTGCATCCGGGCCATTCATTTTTTCATATAGGGG
>JBBRFJ010000160.1:0-5000 GCA_038224475.1 Burkholderiales bacterium | reverse complement strand
AACCGTCTTACTGAATCCGTGCGAACCCATGACACGATTGCGCGGCAGGGTGGCGATGAGTTTATTGTTCTTCTGGATGAGCTTGAAGGACATCAGGGTGCCACCCGCGTAGCGCAAAAAATTCTGCAAAGCCTGCGTGCTACGTTCAAGGTGAACGGTGCTGACCAGCACGTATCAGGCTCCATCGGGATCGCGGTTTATCCTGATGACGGTAAAGACGCGTCTACGTTACTTAAAAACGCTGATACGGCGATGTTCCACAGCAAGAGCCTGGGCAAAAATACGTTCCAATTCTTTACACCACAGATGACGATTGCCGTGAAGCGGCGCGCGGCGCTGGAATCGAGTCTCCGCGTCGCGGTCAAAAACGGTAACTTTTCATTGGTTTACCAGCCGCAAATTGATCTCAATACGGGCGCTATTGTTGCATTTGAGGCGCTGGTACGCTGGGTGACTGAGCAGGGTGGCATCATGATGCCTGGAGAGTTCATCCCATTGGCTGAGGAGACGGGCCTCATCAATGAGTTGGGACGTTGGGTACTCGAAGAAAGCTGCCGTCAGAATAAAGCGTGGCACGATATGGGGCTGCCAAAGCGACGCATCGCGGTCAATCTTTCGGCGCGCCAATTGGGCGATAAGAACTTTATTGAAATGCTGAATGGCATTCTTGGCCGTACCGGTCTTGCGCCCGAGTTTCTCGAGCTTGAAATCACTGAGAGTCAGGTGATGCGACAAGGAGAGGGGAGTATTGGGCTGCTAAATGAAATTGCGGCAATGGGCATTCATCTGGCCGTAGATGACTTCGGCACCGGCTATTCAAGTCTCTCCTATTTGAAGCGTCTACCCATTACCAAATTGAAAATTGACCAAAGTTTTGTACGAGACATTACGGTTGACCCCAATGACGCGGCGATCGTGGTGGCGATTATCAATATGGCAAAAAGTCTCGATCTTGATGTGATTGCAGAGGGTATTGAGACCGCAGGCCAGTTGAGTTTGTTGAGGGCAAAAGGTTGCACCGTTGGACAAGGCTATTATTTTAGCGTGCCACTTTCAGCCAAAGAGTTGGAACCTATGCTCGCCAAACAGAATATATTTACACTGGCACCCGAGATGATCGCGTAATAAAGAACGTAGAGCGGGAAGCTAGTAGATTCCCAAAGGCGTATAGCCAGTAGGCCGGTCTAGGCCAAAAGTAAAAACAAGGTGGGAGCCTTCTCAATCTCGATTTTTTGGGACCGCCATTTGGAAATTTGGAGCGTCCTCACATTCTCGGTCGGCCCCGTCAAATTCGTTGCAATACAAAGCCGGGTTGAGGGATTCAACGTGGCAATGAGATCAGCAAAAAGCGGTCCGTTGCGATACGGCGTCTCGATAAACATTTGAGTCATATTTTTTTGTTTTGACTCGCGCTCAGCCTCGGCAATTGCTTTGATCCGCGCCGCTTTTTCTTGCGGTAAGTAGCCGTGAAACGCGAACTTCTGGCCATTTAGACCGGAGGCCATCAAGCCTAATAGAATTGATGAAGGGCCAACAAGTGGCACCACTTGAATCCCTGCTCTGTGGGCAGCAGCGACCACTTCTGCACCCGGATCCGCTATCGCAGGTGCACCCGCTTCAGAAACCAAGCCAACATCAAATCCCGCGAAAAGTGGTTCTAAAAATGCTGAAAGAAATTCTTCATAAGATTCGCTCGAGGTTTGATTGGCGTGTTTGTCCAACTCCAAGATGGAAATTTCTTGCAAAGGCCGGGAAATACCGATGGTTTTAAGAAATGCACGCGCTGTTTTCGCGTTTTCAGCAATATAGTGATGGAGTCGTTGTGCAATGGAAATAACTTCATTAGGGAGTATTTGTTGGGGCCTGAATGATTCAGCCAAATTTGTGGGCAATAGATAGAGCTTCCCCAAATTAGCGGGCGTGTTCATGCCAGCACCCGATAACCTTCTTGCGCAAGCATGTCGGTGAGCGCGAGTAACGGCAGCCCAATAAGCGAAGTTGGATCATCGCTTGTCATGCGTGAAATAAGCGCTGCTCCCAAGCCCTCTGACTTGGCGCTGCCTGCACAATCCAACGCATTTTCGCGGTCGAGATAATTTTCAATTTCGTCATCAGAATAGTTGCGAAAAGTCACTTTCGTAGGGTCGATCAGCGATTGTGTCCGTCGTGTTTCAGCGTGCACCACCGCTAGCGCCGTATGAAAAATAACTGTTTGCCCGCGCATGGCTTGTAATTGTGCTTTTGCGCGATCACGTGTGCCGGGTTTGCCAAGTTGTTGACCATTGAGATCGGCCACTTGATCAGACCCAATGATCAGTGTGCTGGTGCGTGTAGGATTGTCACTGCCGTGGGTCGACGCTGCGTTAACGGGATCAGCTCTCATATACTGGGCGACTACGTTCGCTTTGGCGATCGACAACCTAAGGGCAGTTGCGGCTGGGCTTTCACCTGTCAGCGGTGCTTCATTTACCGATGGTTTTACAATTTCGAACGGAATCTGTAGACGACTCAGTAAATCTGCGCGATAACGCGATGTAGAGGCAAGGATTATTTTTATCTTCAAAATCAATGGCTTTTTGACTTTTATGTAGTTGACCCGTATTATATGCGGCGGCCCAATTGTTTTCGTAGTAGCCTTTTATTTTGTATCAGATTTGTATGACCTCAAAACTTAACTTAGAACGTTTTATTCGACAACAGCAAACAGTTTCCGGTGACTTTTTGCCGATGCAATTGCCGCGACTAAAGCCATTTCTTACGGGCAATGAAGGACAAATTCACTACACGGTAACAGGGGCCGAAACAGTGGATGCCGCTGGTAGGCGAGCACGGCGTCTCATGTGTATAATTTCAGGCTGGTTTTTGGTGGCAGATCCCGAAACGTTAGAACAGCAGGAATATGACGTTTCAATTCAGAGTCGGCTGGTCTTAGTAAACGAGGAATCTGAGTTGCCGCCGCTGGAAGATGAGTTGCCCGATGAAGATTACGTGACTCTGGGTGAAGAAGTTGATATTCAGGAGCTGATCGAAGAAGAAATTCTACTTGATTTGCCGCTTTGGGCAATTGCAGTAGAGAAGCGAAGTCAGGCGAAAAAGGTATCGGCCAAAAAAAGCAGGGTAAAGGTGAGCGCCGGATATAGCGGTAACCCTTTGAGTGAAGACGACCCGGTTAGCGAATCAGGAACCAAAGAAAAAAAGATCTCGCCTTTCGCGAAATTGCAAGCACTGAAGAGTGCTCTTTAGCCAGAGATACAAATAAAGAAGTTTGTTTTACGTATTTTAAATTTTAGTTTCAGAATTCAGGAGAAATATCATGGCAGTCCAGCAAAACAAAAAATCCCCTTCAAAACGCGGTATGCACCGGTCGCACGACTTTCTGGTTGGCCCGGCGCTTGCTGTTGAGCCCACCACGGGTGAAGCTCATTTGCGTCACCACGTATCTCCTACTGGCTATTACCGCGGCAAGAAAGTTATTAAAACCAAAGCTGACGAATAAATTTTGCGGGCTCCGCTGTTTGCAGATCACAACTCAAAAAATGCGGCGATATTAAACTCGCTGGCTTCATCAAAGTCGTTAAATAACAAGATAAACTGCCCGGATTCGCTTCTCAGGGGAAGCGGTTCCCATAAAATGCAGACTACTATTGCGATTGATGCGATGGGCGGAGACCACGGCCCATCAGTTACTGTTCCGGCGGCTTTGCAATTCCTCGGCGAGGCAACCAGCTGCTGCGCGCTGATTGTCGGCAGGACAGGCGCCATAGACGCAGAGCTTGCGAAGTTGGGCGCGCCTGCTAAGGCTGCCATTCAAAACGGACGTTTAAAAGTCTTGGATGCACCGGATGTTGTGGGCATGAACGAAGACATTCGCTCTGCCATCCGCAACAAAAAAAACTCATCGATGCGCATCGCAATCGACCTTGTTAAATCTGGCGATGCTCACGCTTGTGTGTCCGCAGGCAATACGGGCGCGCTGATGGGTACCGCCAAATTTGTGCTTAAAACGCTGCCTGGTATTGATCGCCCCGCGATATGCGCGGCGCTCCCCACACGAAAAGGCGTAGTCTACGCGCTTGACCTGGGTGCCAATGCCGAATGTACGCCCGAACATCTTCTTCAATTCGCCATCATGGGCGCGATGCTGGCGACCGCGGTGGATAACAACGCGAACCCTACTGTCGGCTTGCTTAATATTGGTTCAGAGGACATCAAGGGCAACGAAAAAGTAAAGGCCGCGAGCGAGTTGCTGAAAGCCAGCCATTTGAATTTTTTTGGCAATGTGGAAGGTACAGATATTTTTAAAGGTACCACCGACGTTGTTGTTTGTGACGGTTTTGTCGGTAATGTAATGCTAAAAACATCTGAGGGTATGGCGAAAATGATGGGGGATTTCCTGAAAGAGGAATACACCAAAAACATTTTTCGCAAAATGGCAGCGTTTGCTTCAACGGCAGTCATTAACGGATTCCGCAAGAAAGTGGATCACCGTCGTTATAATGGGGCTGCACTACTTGGGTTGCGCGGCGTAGTTGTAAAGAGCCATGGCTCGGCGGACGCTTATTCATTTTCAAAAGCACTTGAACGGGCCGCCTCCGAAGTCGAACACGATTTGCTGGCATTAATCACCACCGAAATCGAGCGCCTTCACGCGAATGGATTAATGTCGCCGCAGGCCACAAGAATTGAGGAAGCTGCATGACGGCCTACGCGCGCATTGTTGGCACCGGCAGCTATCTGCCTGAAAAACTCGTGACCAACGATGATCTGGCTAAACTCGTTGATACTAATGATGAATGGATTGTTTCTCGCACCGGCATTCGCGAGCGCCATTATGCAGCTGAAAACGAAAGCGCCAGCGATCTCGCACTGGTTGCAGCGCAACGCGCGATGCTGGCAGCTCAAGTATCTGCTTCTGAAATTGACCTGATTATTGTTGCTACCTCGACACCGGACATGGTGTTCCCCGCGACCGCCTGCATACTTCAAGACAAGCTTGGTGT
>JBBRFJ010000159.1:0-5100 GCA_038224475.1 Burkholderiales bacterium | reverse complement strand
CCAACGCTGCGCTCTGTGGCGGCAACAACCGCGCTACCGCTCTGTCTTTGAATGTCTGTCCGTATCGTGCCATTTCCATCTTTCATCGCCGCCCCAAGGTTCTTGGTTCTATTGAGGCGACAACTAGTCTGACACAGGGGGTATTTGAGTGATGTGCAATCAATTCTGGCGCCTAGGTTGCGCAGCATATTTCTTGCAATGGATGCTGATATTAAAACGGCGCTCCTTCATTTATAAAATCTTTCACCGTTCTTAGGAAACTGGCCCAGTTAATGAAGTGGCTTTAAATTGGTTGACGGACTGTAGCTAATGGCAAAAATAGCGTCATCTGTGAATCAGGCAGACGAATAAATCCATAGTGCTCATAAAACGAAACTGCAAATTCATCTTTAGCATCCACTACCAAGGCATAGGCGGCAATTTCAGATCGTGCAGCCCGTTGAAGGGCATCTACCAAAAGTATGCCGCCTAATCCCTGACCTTTATAGCCACTGTCAACCGCCAGCCTCCCCATACGTACGGCGGGCACGGTTGGGTAACGAGGTAGCTTTTTACCCATATGGGAAGGCAGCTCATTTAGCAAAATGCTTGATGAGGCTAGCGTGTAATAACCAGCCAAATTTTTCGTTGGTGCATCGTCCAATTCATAAGCCACAAAGCACGCAGTAACTCGGCGGCGGATATCTTGGGTAACTTGTTGCAGAAAATAGCGATCCAATGGCGCAGAACCGCTTTGAAATGATTGCCGGTCTGCTGTGGCGTCAAGTGCCTCGATCTGCCATTTTTTTGCCTGTCTGCTTGGCATCAGGCTTAAGCTATAGAGACTAATTTACGATGACGACCAAGCGCTTTCTTGAGCGCAGTATTGGGTTTCGGTGGATCCAGCAATGCAGCGGCAAAAACCTGTTGGTCAGCAAGGGATAACTGGATGACCTCGGCCTGCTCGATCGCCCGCTGTGCCGCGTTTTGAACGGCGGTAATGACGAAATCGGTCATGGTACGGCCTTCGATTTCAGCCGCACGTTTTAGGGTGGCGTGTAAGTCCGCGCTAATCCTTGCTTCGAGGCGTGCGGTTGAACTAACTTGTGATGAGGGCATAAAGATTCCGATAATTTCATAGAGAAATTAGAATGTACGGCAATATGCCGTAATTGTCAATTTCATGCATGCGCATTTAATGCAGAAATGATGAATCCCCCGCCAGTGGGCGTATGGTCTGTTGGCGCCGATTGAATATTGACCCCCAGGGGGTGCGGCCAAATTCTTGGACTACTTGGAGGTAGTCCATGTATTCCTACGAAGCGAGAATTCGAGCAGTAAAGCTCTATATAACGCTCGGCAAGCGCATTAACGCGACCATTCGCCAGCTGGGCCCGATTCATTCTCATCCATGAAAGTGGCGAAAAGTTGGAGGTGGCGGGTAGCAACTTCTTAAAATTAGTGACAAGATGCCAGATGAGACGGCCCTATTCTGAAAGTTGGCCCCTCTATGTTTACTTATAACTGTCGCTCAGACACTCGCTTTATAGCAACGAACGCGTGAAGCTTTCAGCGGCTATATTTGTTAACGTAACAACGATAGCGTACGGTTTCATGGGTACATATTAGTGGTACACACGGCCCGATACCATGTAACGTAAGTCATTGTAATTATTGATGTAATAACGGTAGGCTACGAGTCCCGTCCACTCCGCCAAATAAGCATAAAGCCTTGAGATTATTCAAGGCTTTTTTGTTTTTTAGAGCCAGCGCGACAGGTGTTTTTTAGTGATCTACACTCTTGAGCTGGTCGTTGTAGCGAAATCGTGAGAAATCCATTTCACGCAGTTTCGGATCAGTGGATTCATCTGTCAAGACGGGCGATGTGAACTTTTTGCAGGTAGTTCCTGGCACCGTTCTGAGCCCGTGGTTCGGCTTTATTGATTGCAGGATCTGTGAACTACGCCGAGAAGTGTCCCAAAGTTGGCATTTTCAGTACACCTTGAGCGCGATCACCATACCTCTTGGCATAGTCTCAAATAGGTGTGGTTTGCAGGAGCCCGTTTTGGCAGTTAAGGAAACAAAAAAGCCCCGTGGTTAGGGGCTTTCATGGGTGTTATGCGAACCTAATTGAATTGCGTGAAACGCTTTCTTGGCGGAGGAGGCGGGATTCGAACCCGCGGTAGGCTATTAACCTACGTACGCTTTCCAGGCGTATGACTTAAACCGCTCATCCACCCCTCCGGTAACGGAAATAACAACAACTTTTTGCTATCAAACACCCAAATAAAAAAAATTTCAGTACATGCTTTTTAGGATGTTTCGCACTCGTTTTACTTAATTTTTATGCAACCAACACAACTTTGGATGATAGCTGATTGACGCAGATTAGGCAAATCCGACTATTGGTAAAACACCTCATCCTGCACAGCAATTTTCTGCGCGACTAGTTTTTGCCACTCCGCTTCGTCACCAGAAAATAGGACAAGTCAAAAACTTCATTCTGATTCGATAACGTTGGCGCCTTTCATTACAAATTTCATTTTACTAAGTAATGTAACGTCGCTTAACGGGTCGCCATCGATAGTGATAATCTCGGCAAATTTGCCTGCCGAAATGGAACCCATTTTATCATTCCACCCCATTAAGTTGGCAGCATTGATGGTCGCAGCTTGAATGGACTGGATCGGTGTCATGCCGTAGTTAACCATGTAGAAAAACTGATTTACATTATCGCCGTGAGGATAGATGCCTGCATCGCTGCCAAATGCCATGCGTGCTCCGCCTTGATGCGCTTTGCGAAAATGATCACGCTTTAACTGGCCTATTTGACGTTCCTTTTTCCAGTGATTCCGGTAGAAATCCTGCTTTCTCTCCCTCTCGCAAAATATAATCGGCGATATAAATATCCATTGCCAGACAGGTGCCTCGTTCGCGCGTCAGCTTAATTCCTTCGGTGTCGATCAAGCTGGCATGTTCAACCGAATCCACGCCCGCCAGAACGGCATCGCGAATGCCGGTAGTGCCATGTGCATGTGCTTCAACATGGCGGCCCAGCTTGTGTGCTTCATCAACGATCGCATTTATTTCTTCCAGCGTGAGCTGCTGAGCACCCGCCTCGTCGCCTTTGGATAGCACGCCACCGGTAGCGAAAATTTTGCTGAGGTCAGCTCCATATTTGACCATTTCGCGCACCTTGGTTCGTGCCGCCTGTGGCAGCGATCAAAGGTTTTATCAAGGTAAATACCGTTATGTGGAAACCCCGAATTTAATATGTCTCAAGCAATAGCTGTCCTCAGGATGAGCCGCTCTGTGCCATCAACGTCACTCGGGCTTCTAAGCCGCCGCCGTTGCGCGGTAAAAGCTGCAATGCGCCGCCATGAATTTTGGCGATGCGCTCAACAATCGCGAGCCCCAATCCTGCACCCGAAACGCCGCTGCGGGCGGCGTCAAGTCGCGTAAACGGTTGCTTTAGACGTTCAGTATCGGCAGCCGGAATACCCGCCCCGCGGTCTAGCACGCTGAGCGAAATTTCGTTGCCTGTCTTGGTGGTTTGCAGCGTAATGTCGGGGCCGGCATGCTTCATCGCATTGTCGATCAGGTTGCCCAGAACGCGGCGAATCGCCATCGCGCGCAGCTTCACGGCAGGCACCTCGGCCAGCTCAAGCGAAATTTTGGCACCGGATTTCTCAGCGCGGATTGCCGCATCACGCACCATTGCGTTTACATCAACAAGTGCCAGCGATTCACGACTTTCGTCGCGAGCAAAATCCATGAACTGCTCAATGATATCGTTAATGTCTTCGATATCTTTTTCCAGATCATCGCGCGTCTCTTTGTCGGCGGGCAGCATTTCAATGCCCAGCCTCAAACGCGAAAGAGGGGTGCGTAAATCATGTGAAACGCCGGCTAAAAAAGTTGCCCGCTCGCGCTCGACGGTGGCAAGATCGTCGCGCATTTGATTAAATGCCACCGACACTGCACGCACCTCCACCGGCCCGATTTCGGTAACGGGCGGTGGGTTCTTGCCTTGACCAAATTCACGCGCCGCATCGGCAAGCTGCCGTAGCGGGCGATTAACGCGCCCCACCACAAACACCGCACCCGCCAGCGCCAGTAATGCGCCAAACGCGCCCCAGCCTGCCCATGCCCACGAGAAATCCTGTTGCACCAAATGGCTGCGTGGAAAGACCACCCAAAATGGTGAGCCTGCGGCGTTGATTTTGGCGACAAATGTCTCGGGTAACTTGGGATTGTTGCGCGGCCTTACGAAGAAATCGGCATCCTCGCCAAAATCAGCTTTGAGTCGCTCGCGAACAATGTGCAGCACTGGCAGATCAGGAGCCAGCTCCAGCACCTCGTCGGTGCGTGGTCGCACCACACGAATACCTCGTTCTTCCCGCAGCCGTTGAATGAACTCCTGATGCTGCGCGGGTGGAATAGTCTCAAGCGCAGTACGGATGGTGCGTAGCTGCGTTATAAAGCCAATTGCAATTAACTGAACGCGCGGGGCATTGGTGTAATAACGAAACAGCGCTACCGACACAATTTGGCTCGCAATAAGCGACACCATGATGACCAACACAATCCGCGCCAGCAATGATTTTGGAATCAGTGACAGTTTAGGAACGAACGACATTAAGCGTGTTTTTTTCCATCAGGTACAAACACATAGCCCAGACCCCAGACCGTTTGAATATAGCGCGGGTTGCTGGGATCTTCACCCAGCAGTCGGCGCAGCCGCGAAATCTGGACATCAATCGCGCGATCAAAGGTGTCGTGTTCGCGGCCACGCGCCAGCTCCGTGAGCTTGTCGCGGGACAGCGGCGCCCGGGCGTGCTGAACCAATACTTTCAACAGACCAAATTCTCCAGTCGTCATGGCTAATGCCTCACGCTTGCCTTCAACCGACCTGGTGAGTTCGCGGGTACCGAGGTTGATCGTGAACGTCCCGAATTCAATGATTTCATCCGCATCGCTTGGCGCGCCGGGCGCCGCCAGCGGAGCTTGGCGGCGCAGCACGGCGTTTATCCGGGCCACCAGCTCGCGTGGATTGAATGGCTTGGCGATATAGTCATCTGCACCCATTTCGAGGCCAACAATACGGTCTACGTCGTCCCC
>JBBRFJ010000158.1:0-5152 GCA_038224475.1 Burkholderiales bacterium | reverse complement strand
CGCGTTCAATTCAGCGATCCCCGCTGAACGCGTCGTACAGGCAAAACAGGCGGCCGATATTTTGGGCGAGTCGATGTGGAAGCGGTTTCCGTGGGATAGCTGTTGCGATGATGGCGGCAAGTTTGTGTTTGTGCAGCCCGTCACCAAAGACCCGGTAGAGTTAATTCTGAATCGCACCTGGCGCGCCGCGCTGGCCGTGACCGGTGCCGATGGTCTGCCGTCGATTGAATCAGCCGGTAATGTGCAGCGACCGCGCACCGCGTTGAAATTGTCACTTCGTTTATCGCCGCTGGCAGATGCCGAAATTGCTGCGAAGGAACTGCAAGCAATACTAGAAAACGACCCACCGTACTCCGCAAACGTGAAGTATGAGTACGAAGCCGCCTCCACCGGCTGGAATGCGCCGGCCTCGGCGCCATGGCTAACCTCCCTTCTCGATGCGGCCTCTGAGACCTATTACGGTCAGCCTGCGGCCTATTTGGGCGAGGGTGGCACGATTCCGTTTATGGGGATGTTGGGCGTGAAGTTCCCCAACGCGCAAATGCTGGTCACAGGCGTACTCGGCCCCAAATCAAACGCGCACGGGCCGAATGAGTTTCTGCATATCGGCTACGCGAAGAAGCTGACCGCGGCCGTGGCGATGGTGTTGGCGGGGGTGCGATGACGGCTTAGTCAGTTTGTCTCGTTGGCATTTGCGGCAAACGTTAAGCAGCCAAAATCAGGCGATGGAAATAGGCTTCCATTTCAATTGGTGTATACGGCTGATGGTGATCCATCCACCACAACAAAAGACTCATCAGGGTGGTTGCAATATGGTGCGCGAGTAAGGCTGGTGGCACGCCCGCGTTATCTGCCGTGCCGTTAAACGCGAGGAAACGAACGCGCTTTTCAATTTCCTCGGTGAGCACAATGCGCCCTATTTTAAAACTATGATCCAATCGGTGCGCGACGACCATGGCGTTATAGAGTGTTCGCATCGCGCCAACATGCTCGAAGAAATCCGCTGTGGCAAGCCGATATTGGCGCGGCTCCCCGCCCCAGCTGAGACTGGCGCCTAGCGCCTGCATCATGGCAGAGAACTGCTGCAAAAATAGATCGTCTTTGTCTTCAAAGTGAGTATAGAAGCTCGACCGGCTCACTTGCGCCCGATCAGCCACCTCCTGCACAGTGATGGCATCGAAGCCTTTTTCTTGTATTAAATCAATCAATGACCCGCTGAGCCTTTTGCGGGTGCGGCTTGTGCGGCGATCAACACCGTTGACTGAACTTTGGGTCAATCCGCGTTTTAGGTATGTTCGTTTCTGCACATTGCTATCCCGATTGTTCAAGATTCGATAAGAATTCACCGTAAGTGCGCTGGTATGCAGCCATAACCCTGTTACGGTAGTGACTGCACTGATTATCCAGATTGCGGTGGCCTTTAACGCAATCTTAGTATCCAACACAAGATAACGCTAGTTGCTAGTTCTCATGCACTCGCTTACTTATACGTCCTAGGAGCCAATGAAATGATTGCAGACGCAATTCAGAACAGTGTCACGACACCGCCACCTCATTCAGTCAGCGTTTCAAAGATAGCGATGATCGAACTTAATGCGGTAACGAAATCGTTCCCGAGCAGCGCGTCGCAAGCGAGCCACGCGCTGCGAGGCGTAACAATAAAAGTGCTGACTGGCGAATATGTGGCGGTGTTGGGCAAATCCGGCAGCGGTAAATCAACATTGCTTAATTTGGTGGCAGGATTGGATCGCCCCAGCGCCGGTAGTGTGTGCATCGCGGGATCGTTACTTGCCGATCAGCCAGTGAGTGCGTTGGCACGTTGGCGTGGTCGGCAAGTCGGGGTGGTATTCCAATTTTTTCAATTGCTACCCACCTTGACGGCGTTAGAAAACATCATGTTGGCGATGGAGTTGGTGGCAGTCGTTCCTACCTCGAAGCGCCGCCGCGTTGCACTGGATTTATTGGCACGAGTTGACCTATGCGAGCATGCAAATAAACTGCCGTCCATGCTGTCAGGTGGCCAGCAGCAGCGTGCTGCAATCGCGCGCGCACTCGCGAATGACCCGCCACTTGTGGTGGCAGACGAGCCGACTGGCAATTTGGATACTGAGACCGCGCACGACATTAATGGTCTTTTTCAGCAATTGGTCGCGGAAGGAAAGACACTTTTTATCGTAACCCATGACGCCAATATTGCCGGTGCTGCGGATCGCATCATAGAACTCAAAGACGGTCTGGTCGTTGCTGACACATCAGTAAAAAGCGCGCGAATGGCGGCGCCGAGATCGGCGAAGGCATGAGAATGAGTATGCGCTGGAAAAAGGTGCAGGGCGACATCCAGCTTTACAGAACACAGCTTTTTGCGATTGCTCTGATCCTGATACTCGGCGAGGCGGGAGTAACCGCTGCGCTGAATGCACACGCTGTCCTCAAACGCGAAATCGCTGCTAGCTTTGTGAGCGCCTCAGCCGCTGACATTTCGCTTTCATTTGAGCACGTCGAACCGCCGCTACTTGCTATCGTCGCCGCCGAACCCGGCGTGGCAGCCGTGGAGGCTCGGCGTCGCTTCTATACGCGAGTTGCAGCCAATGATGGGAGGTGGCTATCAATGCGAATCACGGTTATCCCCGATTTTGCTCTTCAAAAAATGGATTTTCTGCACATGCACGGTGCGCTTTGGCCGGTGGGTGACGAGGGTATTTATCTTGAGCAATCCGGGCAAACGTTGATTGATGCGAGACCTGCTATCGTCGGTGTGTCGGATAAGCCGCCGACCTTAAAAATACGCACGTCAAGCGGCGATATTGTCTCGGCCCCGCTGACGGCATTTGTGCATGATCCTGGCATTGCACCGAGCACTCAAGAGCGGATTCTGGAGGCGTATGTCACTCCTAAGACCGCTTTGATGCTTGGGCAGAGCGCGAATTTCGACCAACTCATGGTCAAGATGCAGAAGCGAATCTCATTCAACGAGGCCGCAGCTTTGGGTGCCGCATTGCAGGTGACCTTAGCAAAACTGGGCGCTCCTGCGCTGCGAATGGAGGTGCTGCCTGCGATGCATCCTCATAATGCGCTGATGAATGCGATGCTTAATGTGTTGAGAGTGTTGGCGGTGATGGCATTTATATGCAGCGCGGCAATGGCAAGCTATACGGTATCTGCTTGTATGCGTCGCGAGGTTCGCGTTATCGGCATCATGAAAACCATGGGTGCTAGTGGCTTCCAAATTTGTAAGCAATACTTGTCGTTAATAGGGCCGATCGTGCTGCTGGCGGTCGCATTCGGCCTACCATTGGGCATTCTGCTGGGCCGTGCGGTTATTCAATACTACGCCGTGTCGCTGAACATCGATATCAACGATCCGCATGTGCCAAGCTCGTTGATGATTCAACAAATTGCTCTCGCGATATGCATTCCTCTGATTGCGGTCGCGGTGCCGATGCTGCGGGCATCGCGGATGACCGCGCAGGCGGCGGTCAATGATGCCGGTATCGTCGAGCTTGACTTAGCTAGTAGGTTTGCGGCGAAATTTGTGAAGTTGCCAAACCAGATCGGCTTAACGCTTGCGTTGCGTAATACGTGGCGGCGGCCATGGCGGTTGATGATAATGCTGCTTGGACTCGCCGCTGGCGGCGGTCTGATGCTCATGACCCACAACAGTATGGAAAGCTTCATGCGGGTAGTTGACACGAGTCTCGCTAACCAAGGCCACGATATTGCGGTGAGGGTAAGGCGTGTACAACCGGCGTCAGACTTAGAAATGATTGCCCGAGCGGTGCCGAACGTAAAAATTGCCGAGGGGTGGCGTCGCGCCGGCGTAGATTTGATAGACACTGATCGTGCGCCTGCTTCTTCCCGGGCAGATGAAACTAATTCAAAACGGGCCACCCTGGTCGGCTACCCGGCGGAAACAAAACTTTTTAAATTGCCGGTGGTGAGTGGCCGTTTGCCTAGCGCGGATGCCGCGCATGAAGTACTTGCCACACGGGCGCTGCTAGAGGTTTATCCAACGCTACAGGTGGGCGCGACCATTGCGCTGAAAAGTGGACTGCGCCAAGTCACGGTAACCATCGTGGGTTTAGTCGAAGAAATTGCCTCAGCGAAGCTCTATACAAATTTTGCAACATTCGATGCAGTGACGGGATTGGGTGATGCCGCAGACGTTATTCGCATAAAGATTAACGGCGATCAGCTTGAGCCTGTTGTAAGCGGACTCGATCAAGCTTTTCTCAGCGCACAAAACCCACCGAGCGCGGTCATCTCACGCTCGGTGGTAAGGGACGGTCTCGAAGAACACTTTAAGGTCGTGAGTGATGTCGTGCGAATGGTCGCGTTGGCCGCAGCACTCATTGGCGGCATTATGTTGGCTGCAACTACGCTATTGAATATTTCAGAACGAACCCGCGAGATCGGCATCCTTTGCACACTAGGTGCGACACCACGCAAAATTGGCCTGCTTCTTTTTGCTGAAGGTGCGTCAGTAATGTTTTTCAGTTTCATTTTGGCCGTGCTCATTTCAATTTGGCTGGCGCTGGCTATCCTCAATGTGGCAGAACATCAAATGTTGCACGTTGCTGCACCCCTGCATTTTTCGTTCAAGGGCCTCGCAATTCTCGTCAGCGGTGCCATTGTCGTGCTGTTGAGCGTGCTCGTCACTGTAGCCTATGCGGCGCGAAAAACGATTCGCGAGGCTGTTGCATACGAGTAGTAGTAAAAAGCAATTGGCAAAACCTCATTTTTACGGGCGAAATTAATTGTTGAAAGTCCAATAGACACGAGCATCTCAAGGCAAAAAATGCCAGACCCACCGTCAGGCATAGTGCATAAGATTGTGATCTGTCAATGGCAGAACGATTCAATTCCAACACTGTGTAGTTCCTTAACGCGTAATGGTGTAAGCGGATCAACGGTAAAACGCCCAAACGCCCAAACGCCTCAACCCCACGGCCCCTCAATTAACCCTCGCGTTTCTTCCACCGCGACTTGCCACAGCTCGGCCATCACCGCATCCGGTTTCTCATACACGCCTGCGAAATTCCCATCGCCTAAATACTCTCGCGTCTGTTTTGGATTGAGTAGTTTTAATTTTGTGTAATCCACGGTTTCGCGTTGATGGGTCGGCTGCGTGACTCCCGCGATGCGGGTGATGGGG
>JBBRFJ010000157.1:0-5209 GCA_038224475.1 Burkholderiales bacterium | reverse complement strand
CAAGTTTGCAGAGACAGGAATTCCTGCGTCCATCGTGACCAAATTTTTAGCAGAGCACGGCGTCATTGTGGAGAAAACCGGGCTGTATTCCTTCTTCATCATGTTCACAATCGGCATTACCAAGGGCCGATGGAATACGCTGCTCACGGCCCTCCAACAGTTCAAGGATGATTACGACCGCAATCAGCCGATGTGGAAAATTTTGCCGGAGTTTGTCGGCACTCAGCCTCGTTATGAGCGCGTCGGTCTGCGCGACCTTTGCCAGCAAATTCACGATATGTACAAGGCCCGCGATATCGCCCGTCTCACCACTGAAATGTATACGTCCAACATGGTGCCCGCCATGAGTCCGGGTGATGCGTTCGCAAAAATGGCGCATCGTGAGGTAGACCGCGTTGAGATTGATAATCTTGAAGGCCGCGCCACCAGCGTGTTGCTCACACCGTATCCGCCGGGCATTCCGCTATTGATCCCGGGCGAGCGATTCAACAAAACGATCGTTCAGTACCTTCGCTTTGCGCGCGATTTCAACGCCACGTTTCCGGGCTTTGAAACCGATGTGCATGGCCTGATAGAGGGCGAAAAAGGCGCGGACGGCAAGCAGGTGTTTTACGTTGACTGCGTGAAATAAGCGAACCAGAAAGCGGGGTTGTCCATGAGCGAAAGTAGTCGAAAACCGCGAGCCTTGGTGGTTGATGATGATGAAGCTTTTGTCGATCAATTCACGCGTATTTTGCAAAAGCTGGGTTATGAGGTTACCGACGCCAAAGATGGGATGGCCGCACTCGAACTGTGTCAACGCAATACGTTTGACGTCGCTATTATTGATATTCGCATGCCACGTTTGAATGGTATTAGTGTTGTTAATAATGTGAAGCGCACATCCCCTAACGCGCTCTCTAAAGTAATCTTCGTCACCTCGCTTGACGATGCCACCTTGCGGCACGATGCAATGGCGGCGGGTGGAACTGCGTTTCTGGTTAAGCCGGTGACGGCTGATGCCATCATCGCGGCTGTAGGAGGTGGAGTTGGGGGCGGCGCTGGCGGCGGCGTTGTTGGTGGCCTAGCTGGCAAGGTAAGCGATAATGCAGACAGGCCAGTGCAGCGCCAAGAGCGTAGAAGTCCCGTAGGGATTCTTTCAAATTTCGATGCTGCGCGCGATAGTTTTGCGCGGCAGGGCATTATGGTCACGCTGGGCGCAACACTCACCAAAATAGAGCCGGGCGTGTGCGAAATCACGCTTCCCTTCAGCGCGGGTCTTTCACAGCAGCATGGTTTTTTTCATGCGGGAGTTATCAGCACGGTAACCGATTCGGCAGCAGGATATGCCGCCTATACGATGTTTCCCACCGGCAGCTCCGTGCTGACGGCAGAGTTCAAAATTAATTTTCTCGCGCCGGCGGATGGCGAAACTCTTCGCGCGTCCGGCCGGGTGATCAAGCACGGTAAAACGCTTACCATTTGCGAGATGCAGGCCTTCATTACCAAAAGTGGTGAAGAGAAGCTTTGTGCTTACGGCATATCAACACTTATGTGTCTGCCGGGCAGTTCAAGTATTCAGGGTGGCTAAAGGCCCGGCTAAGAACGCGGGGATCACGATTTCCAATCGGGATGCGAAATGCGTAGTTCTCGCTGTTGTTCAATCAGGACCTGATAAAACGATAATCGGGTGGGGTTGATTTTCCCTGCTGCCGCTGCCGCCAGAATCGCACATCCTGGTTCATTGATATGTCCGCAGTTGCTGAATTTGCAGGTGCCGATATAGGGTCGAAACTCTGGCATGCCGTAGGCGATGTCGTCATCGGACAAATGAAACAGCCCGAAAGATTGCAGACCTGGCGAATCGATAATTGCCGAGTCTTTGTCGAGATGGTAAAGACGCGTGTAAGTGGTGGTATGTTTGCCAGAATCGAGCGCTTCGGATAACTCGCCCTCCTTTGCGACGTCACGCATGACCAGATTATTCACGGTGCGAGATTTGCCCATTCCGGACTGGCCCACCAGCAGGGTGGTTTTTCCGGAGAGATACGCTCGGAGTGGTTCGATATCAAAGTTCGCGGACATCGGTAGAATCTCATAGCCGATATCCTGAAAGTGTTTCAGGCTCGCCATCGCCGCGTCGAACTCGGGCAAATCTTTTTTGTTGAGCATGATGATCGGGGCGATGTCCGCCGCATCGCAGGCGATCAAACACAGGCTGATAAACATTTCACTAAAGCTGGGTTTGGGCGCAACAATAATCAACGCTTGGTCAATATTCGCTGCAAGCGTTTTTTCTCGCCACGCGTCTTTGCGGAACAACACATTACGACGCGGTAAAACAGTGTCGATTCGACCGGTCTTTTCATTCCCGTTGGGGTTGCGCGTCACCTCGACTTCGTCGCCGCAGGTGACATCTTGTTTCCTGCCTTTCCGGCTGCATGTAAGTGAGGTGCGATCTGCCAATTCCACCAAAAAATCCCGGCCAAAGTCGCCTGTAACCAACCCTTTTACCGTGCTCATTTGAGCTGGCACAATTGGTCAAGTTTGGATGCGCAAATAAAGTCGTTCAAGGTAATGCCGCCCGCATCGTGCGTGGAATATCGAACCACGCAGCGGTTATAGTGCAGCCCGATATCTGGGTGGTGATCCTCGGCGTGGGAAATCCAAGCTGAGGCGTTCACGAACGCCAGCGTCTCGTAATAATTTTTGAAGCTGAACGTCTTCACGATTTCGTGCGGACTTCTGCTGTCACGTTTCCAGTCAGCAAGCGCTTGGAGATGGGCCGTAATTTCGGCCTCCCCGAGCGCCTTTGCGTGGCCACCTGCGCTGCATTTCATTTCAGAGAGTCTGGTCATTGAGTTGTCGTTAAAGATTGTTTGAGACGATTCAGGTGCGCGATACGAATTGCCGCAGGCGGATGCGAATCGTACACCGCTGAATGGATGGGATCCGGTGTGAGCGTGGAGGCATTATCGCGATAAAGTTTGACCAGTGCCGCCACCAGATCGTCTGCATTCGTTTGCTGAACCGCATAGGCATCGGCCTCAAATTCATGCTTGCGAGATAGCAGACTACCGAGCGGAGTAAGCCAAAAAGTGAATACCGGCAGCGCCATAAAAAACAGCATCAGCGACACCGCCACCGAAGGTGTTGCTCCGGTGGTGGTAAAGCCAAGGCCCTCGTAAAACCACGGTTTATCAATCACCCAACCCATTAGGGCGAGGATCACGAATATCAGCACAAACTGGCCGCCGATCATTTTGTAAATATGTTTGCGTTTGAAATGACCCAATTCGTGCGCGAGAACGGCTTCAATTTCAGGTGGTGTCAAACGCTCGATCAGGGTATCGAAAAAAACGATGCGTTTGGTTTTGCCGAAGCCCGTGAAGTAAGCATTACCGTGGCTGGAACGTTTGGAACCGTCCATCACGAATAAACCGCTGGACGCGAACCCGCAGCGCGACAACAGGGTCTCGATTCTGCTGCGCAAGCCATCATCTGTGAGCGGTGTGAATTTGTTGAACAAGGGGGCGATAAAATTGGGGTAAACCGCCATCATCGTCAGGCTAAAGCCCACCCACACCAGCCACAAATACAACCACCACGCGCTGCCCATTTTCTCCATCAACCAGAAGGCAACCAGCAGTAGGGGTACCCCGATGACGGCCGATAGAAGCATGCCCTTAAGTGCGTCCAGCAAATATAGCTTAAACGTGATTTTGTTAAAACCGTATTTCGCTTCGATGCCAAAAGTGCGATACAGGCCGAATGGAATTGAAATCACGGATGACACAAACATCACCCCGAATACCAGCAGCAAACCGCGCCCGTAGGTGAAACCGATATTGAGATTATCCACGAGCTGATCGATCAAAAAAATGCCACCGCCAAGCGTTAATATCAGCAGCAGCACGGATTCCAGCAGGTTTTCGATAACGCTCAGCCGGACTTTTTCCCCCGTGTAATCCGCGGCGGTCTGGTGGGCGCTCAGGGTGACAACGTCACTGAATTCACCCGGCACGCTGGCTCGATGCGCAACAACGTGCTTAAGATGGCGCAACGACAGCCACGTCTGGATAGACAACATAACGGCGAAAAAAACGACAAAGGTAATGGTGAAGAGCGTGGCGTCCAAAAGATTCAATCCATCAAGTATGCAGGACTCGTGCTGCTATCGAGGGTGTAGAGGCAGTGCTTCGTGAGACAATCTTTTCTGTCCAAACCTTATTTTACGTGCCCCCATGCCTGAAGACGCAAAACAAAATCAAAATAATCTTATCTGGATCGATATGGAAATGACGGGCTTGGTACCCGAACATGACCACATCATCGAAGTCGCGCTCGTGGTGACTGATGCGAACCTTAACACTATTGCCGAGGCACCCGTATTGGTGGTGCATCAGCCAGACAGCATTTTGGACGGCATGGATTCATGGAACAAATCTACCCATAAGAAATCAGGGTTGATCGATAAAATTAAAGTCTCCACCCATACTGACAGTGCGGTCGAAGCCCGGATGATCGAGTTTTTGAAGCTTCACGTGCCCGCCAGTACGTCGCCCATGTGCGGTAATTCAATTTGCCAAGATCGTCGTTTTCTGGCTCGCTGGATGCCGAAATTGGAAACCTATTTTCACTATCGCAATCTCGATGTTTCGACCCTGAAAGAGCTTGCGAAGCGCTGGAAGCCTGAAATTATGTCGGGCATGAAAAAGCACGGCAAACATGAAGCACTCGCCGATATTTATGAAAGCATTGAAGAATTAAAATATTACCGCGAGCACTTCTTGAACTGCGCGCCAGCGCGCTGAACCGAAAAAATAGAAGTGGTGGGCACCCATTCGGTTTGGCGCTAAATTAATCTCAATGGGGTTTTATTTAAACAGACCATCGCGGCTTATTTTCAAGCGATGAGAAAAGCCATGTTTTTCAAATGTTAACAACCGCATCCGCAATTTAGGTTTACATTAAGTTTGCCAATATATTAATTGCCGACGGGCAAATTCGAATTGATAAGTCGACTTAAATCGCGTCATTGCTGACGCGCAGATGGCTTTTGATAGTTGACATTGCTGATATGGCCGCCCACGACACGACAAAACCTATGACCTCCCAGCCGCCTATTTTTCAGTTAATTTACTTTAGTGACCGACCGGCCGAGTCTACGCTTAGCGTCGTTGAGCTCATTTGTGAGGCCGCTTACAAGCGCAATCGAGTAGATGGCGTG
>JBBRFJ010000156.1:0-5213 GCA_038224475.1 Burkholderiales bacterium | reverse complement strand
CATGGTGGCCAGTGGGCCTAGAGCCGATTTTATCGCGGCAAATGGCCCCCAATATGGCGTCGGTTGCAACGCATGGGTTTCCGACAGCCAGACCACAGAGGCCCGTGTTGAACGATTTAACAACATCATGCAAGCTTTGGTCAGCGCAGCCGGTACAAGTAGATTTACCGTGGCATGTTTTTGCCAGCTATCCAGGTCAATCGACGCTAACGGCGCGAGCGGCGAAAAATGGCTTGCGCCATGAAAAATGCCATCAAGGCGGCCGAACGTCACGTGTATTGAATGTGCGAAACCATCAAGATCCCCTTGGGTCGCGGCCAAAAAATCAAGTGGCATCAATGCGGGCTGAGCACCACCGAGGGATTCAATTTCATCGTATACCGCTTCTAGTTTCGATAACTTTCGACCATGCAAGATAACGCTCGCGCCGTGCTGCGCAAACGCCAGCGCGGCAGCGCGACCCAGGCCTTGGCCGGCTCCGGTGACCAAAATAATTCGACCCTTAAGACTATCCGGTGCCGAAACGTAGCCATGTGGCAAGTTGCGGTAAGTCGTTTGCACGTTCGTCTGTGGAATAGTTTGCGGATCAGTCATGGCGTGGTTTCGATAGAAATTTCGCCGCGAGTATCGCGGCGGCGGCCCCATTGCGAACGGCGGCTTCGAGGGTAGCGGGGTAGTCGCATGCAATATAGTCGCCGGCAAGAAACAGCCCGTCAATATGAGTCTCAGTTGATGGGCGGGCAGTGTTTTGAATCACCGGCGTGCAGGAAAAAGTGGCAAATTTTTCAGCAACGACTTTGTGCCAGATGGGGACGGGTATTGCCCCCAAAATGGCTGACAACTCATCGTGAACGCGGGTGGCAAGTGCGGCGTGGTCGATTGCCTCGTGGGCCCCGGAAGCTGATATCACCGCAGCAATCAGGCCGTTGCTTGATGGCTCAGGCATGCCATCGTTTGCTTGTTGTTTTATTAACTGCCCACGATCAAAAAACCACTGGGTTAATTTACCGGTACAACCGAGCATGGGGATGGGTAATTCCACGTCGGACGGATACTGGAGATAGACGGTATAAATCGGCTCGTATTGCAGATTCGGCGGTATCAAAAGCGGCGATGCAATGCGCCCGACCTGGTGCGGCCCGACCGCCAATACGACGCTCTGGAACAACATCGTTTCCGCATTACACACAATTTCAAAGCCACCGCTGCCTGCTGTCGAGCATGCAATTGAAGACACTCGAGAACCCGCGCGAACGATAGAGCCGCGACTGGAGAGCCAATGCGCGGCGGGCTCTGGGAAGAGTGCGCTTAGATCGGTGTTGGGAAGAATCAAATCGCTGGCGGCGCGAGACGCGGCCAGCGTATCGCGTAATACATTCGCCAACACTTGTGCACTCGCTGAATCAATCGGTGTGTTGAGCGCAGAAACGGTGAGGGGCTCCCACATCACCGTGATGAGCTTTTGTGGTTGCTCGTATGCGGCCAGAAGCGCTGCAACTGTCTGGTTTGGATCACATTTGAAATTCGATTTTTTGAGCGCCCGGATTAAACGGATGGCGGCGAGCCGTTCTGCCCAATCCAGTCCTTTGGCCGCAAGCAATGCCCAGACCAGATGCAACGGCGCAGGCAGAATCGGTGCATGCAATGAAAAATGCCTCTGGCTATTGCTTCCCGCTCTTTGTTCCTGGCCACCCGTTTTGTCAAGCCGCGTATCGAGTGTCATATCCAGCCGTAAGCGAACTTGTTCGAAAGCGGAATCGGACACGCCGACCAGCGCCATCATGCGCAGCAACTCGGTGTAAGCGCCCGATAGAATGTGCTGGCCGTTATCGATTTTGGTGCCGCGATAATCTACTCGACGGGCGCGACCGCCCAGCACCTTTGACGATTCAAAAACAACCGACGCAATATTGAGCTCGGCCAGCTTGACCGCAGCTGCCATCCCCGCGTAACCGCCGCCGATCACGGCGACGGGCGGTGCGCTCAAGACGTGACCCACGTTTTCCACGCAATCCATAATTTTCGTAGCGGCGTCAGCGACGTGCGCTGATTGAGTACCTTAAAACCATCGCGTTCCAACTCGTCTAGCAGCGTACGATAAATAGCAGACATAATGAGCCCAGGCCTCTGTGGGCGGCGGTCTTCAGGCGAAAGTGCTTCAAACGCCGCACTGTACAATGACTTCGCTCTTACAGCCTGAAACGTCATCAGTTGTTCAAACGCAGGTGTCTGCTTGCAATCCAGAATCTCTGCCGTCGTGACGCCAAACTTTTGCAGGTCTTCCTGGGGCAGATAAATACGGTCACGGCGCGCATCTTCGCCGACGTCGCGAATGATGTTGGTCATCTGAAACGCAAGGCCCAAATTCTCCGCATAAACCATGGTTTTAGGATTGGAAAAGCCAAAAATACTCGCAGACAGCTGACCGACCACGCCTGCAACGCGATGACAATACAAGGTCAGGGATTTGAAATCCTGATAACGGCGGCGCGATAAATCCATTTCCATGCCGTCAATAATTTCGTTAAGGCGAGTTTGATCGACGCCGAATTGTTGGGTGGCGGGCAGTAGCGCTTTTGAAACCGGATGAGTGGGGTGGCCTGAAAATAAATTGGCTAGTTCTGCGCGCCACCAGCCGAGTTTTGAGCGCGCCACATTAACGTCCTGAACCTCATCGGCGATATCATCCACTTCGCGGCAAAATGCGTAGAGTGCGGTGATCGCGCGACGCCGGTCTGGCGGCAAAAAGCGAAAGCTATAGTAAAAGCTGGAGCCGCTTTTGGCGGCCTTTTCTTGGCAGTATTCGTCAGGAGTCATTGTTGTTTTTATCGTTGGGCGCGGGACTTATTATGCAAGGCAGTAGTTGATGAATAAGATTGATCCATAAGACGACGCGTTAAACACTTCACGCAAGCAGCGCGGGCGCCATCGCAAGCCAATCCCATTTATTAAGTTTAGGTCGTCGACGAAAAACGTCGCCATTAACCCTTTCAATTTTATCCAGTACCCGCGCGCCACCGGCGACAATCATTCTCAGCTCGGCACCGAATCTGCCTGGAATTGCTCGCGCTAGGGGCTTGCCAAACATCAACATTTCGCGCGCCCGCTGACATTGAAACAGCATCAGTTGCTGCCATGCGGCACTGTTGCTGGCGTTTGCAATATCGCTTTCCGCAACACCGTATTTGGACATCTCGTCCTGCGGCAGATAAATTCTTCCGCCGTCGTTTTTTTTCCAGTCAATCGCCACATCCTGCCAATGATTGATAAGCTGTAACGCTGAACAAATCGAATTGCTCCAGCCGATGTTTTGCGGAGTTGCAGCTTGATTTAAATGTAGCAGTAGTTGGCCGATCGGGTCTGCCGACCGTCGACAATAATCTAATAATTCCGAAAAAGTGGCATAACGAGTTTTGGTGACATCTTGCTTGAATGCGTCCAGTAGGTCGCGAAAAAGCTGTAAAGGGAGCGCATGGTTTTTAATTACGGCCGCCAAATCGCGAAAAAGCGCGGAATCGGCCGTCCTGTTAAGGCCTATGTTATCGAGCTCCGCCTCATACTTTTCTAATAAACCAATCCTCTCAGGCGCTGACAAATCACCCTCATCCGCAAAATCATCTGCTGAGCGCGCAAATGCATAAATCACTTCGATTGGATGACGAAGGTGTTTAGGCAAAAGAAAAGAGGCAACAGGAAAATTTTCGTAATGTTCAACGGGCACAGCAAGGAGCCTTCGGCGCAGATGTAGGGGTTTGATTATATTTGTTTAAACAAGCGCGTCCCAAGTGACGGTAGTTGATGATTCATTGCGTATTCATTGATTATTCGCTGCTGCATTGTTAGGCAAAGGCGATTATCTGTGTGCTCTGAGGATGGATTTATGTCGAGCATGCCGCGCGATGAATGTTAATCCTGTTTGCCGCAATCCATTGGAAGTAATAGTTCAAAGACTAGCCGATAGAGCGCGGCTCAGCTCGACCTTGGACAGAAAATTTACTATGTTCTATTCGCGCGCTTAGTTTGTATTTTTGAATTACTGACATTCTCCGATCACTGAAGCAGGTGCTATTGTGCGCATGGCATTTCAAACCCTTGCAATCGTTCATCGCCGGGTGGCCATCGCTTCGCGAAGCTTCGCACGATTGCGACAGGTCAATGACGGACCTGAATTGAGTGTTTGCGGATAGGTCATATGGCCGTGGCAGCAAACGAACGCTGGCAGGTTCTACGGCAATGGTGTTGGCTTAGAAAGCCCAGACTTTCCGGACGACTTTAATAAAACTGTGTTCGCCGTAAGCGCTAATCGCATGTTTCAGTTAAAATCTGATGTGAAACCTTAGCGAGAGTGGCGGAATTGGTAGACGCACTGGATTTAGGTTCCAGCGCCGTAAGGCGTGGGGGTTCGAGTCCCTTCTCTCGCACCAAATATTTTTGGTTTGTCATTTTTTATTTTATTTTCCAGCGCCATCTGAACGGCGGCATCTCTTCCATTTGCGATAGATGCCGTTTTTAGTTTAGTGGAGTCGCTATTTTTAAGCATTATCTACGCGTTATGCGCACGATCTCAAGGAACAGTTATGCAAGCACAAGTATCCGCCCGCAATCTCGAACGCAATATTCTATTATCGCTGCCCGCTGTTGAAATTGAGTCTGAAATCTCCAAGCGTCTGAAGCATATCGCGCGCACCGCCAAAATGCCTGGTTTCCGTCCAGGCAAAGTTCCGTTCACGATGATCGCCAATCAGTATGGATTTCAGGTGCGCCAAGAAGTCATGTCGGATTCCGTGCAAAAGATTTTTGCAGACGAAGTGGAAAAACAGCAGCTAAGGGTTGCCGGTTACCCAAGTTTTGCGCCTGCTAACAGCGGCCAAGCCGCTGACAAGTTCGAATTTACCGCGACTTTTGAAATTTACCCTGAAGTAACAATGGGTTCTCTGGCAGGCAAACCGCTTGATCGCTTGCACGCAGATGTAACTGATAAAGACGTTGATAACACCATCATTACGCTGCAAAAACAACGCGCCACCTACGACAAAGCAGATCGTGCCGCGCAACAGGGCGACTTCCTAGTTGTTGACTTTACCGGCAAACTCGACGGCGAACCGTTTAAAGGCGGTCAAGCCGAGAATTTTGGCATGGTGCTCGGCGAGGGTCGTATGTTGCCTGATTTTGAAGCGGCGCTGAGGGGTATGTCAGGTGGCGAAGAAAAAACA
>JBBRFJ010000155.1:0-5305 GCA_038224475.1 Burkholderiales bacterium | reverse complement strand
ACGCTTCTGGTTGAGGCAATTCGGCGGGTCGCAATCGGCAGATTATTTATCAGTCCGCAGGTAGCCGAGCAGCTTGCGCTGAACATGATGCCCAGTTCCAACGAACTGCCGCACACGAAACTTTCTGATCGTGAATTTGAGGTTTTTCAGCTATTGGTGGCCGGTATGTCAATCACTCATATTGGCGAAAAATTACATCTCAGCGTGAAGACAGTTAGCACCCATAAGACCCGGATTCTGCAAAAACTTGAAGCCCAATCTATCGCCGATCTTGTTAAATACGCGATGACACACGACTTGCTCACCAAGTCGATTTAGGTTTTCCGTCGTCACGTCGCATGCTGCTTGCACGTGCTTGTTAAGCACCTCACACAGCTTCCCACCGCTACGTCAGCTTCTCCAAGGTAGGAATTTTCCTACTCGATGTGGAGCATTCCCACAAAAAATTTAAGCGCCCGCCGATAGTACAACGCGCGCCTTTTCGCAATACTTAACTCATCGAATTTTGTCCGAACGCTGAGCTGAACGAAAGTCGAGAAGGATCGTGGTGGTCGATCGATTTACAGCCGCTCCATAAGTCATCTGCGCACCACTCCGCCTCATTGAAACGCTGAAGTCAAACACCAAAGGAGCCCCGCCATGGTCACAACGCGAAATAAATTGGAAGCGCTAAAGACAACATTCGCACCGCAAGCAGCTGTCGCGTATTCGAACCCGGTTGCAGGCGAGAGCCACGATAGCGGCTGGTGCACACTGCCAGAAATTTGCAGCTTACTCAGCATCCCCAACATCGATGCAAAATCGACATTGCGGTTTCAGCGACGCCGCATCAAGGCTGGGCAATGGCTGTTTGGCTCCGGCGAAAAATTTAGCTCCGTCTTCATCGTCTATTCAGGCTTTCTCAAAACGCTATTGGTTGATGAAGTTGGCAACGAGCAAATTCTGGGCTTCCCGATGAAAGGGGATTTACTCGGCATTGATGGATTACACAACGGGCATTACGCATCCCAAGCGGTGGCACTAACGGATTGTGATTTGGTCGTGGTGCCGTTTCATGAATTAACCCCGTCGGGGAACGAGCAAGTTTTGCTGGAAAATTGTCTATATCGTGCGATGGGCCGCGAACTCGCGCGCGAGCATGCCGTCATGGGCTTGCTAGGCACACTGAATGCTGAGGCACGTGTTGCTCGATTTTTAGTTTCACTCTCAGATCGATTCGCCGCAAACGGCTATCTACGCATGACGCGTCAGGAAATCGGCAGTTACTTGGGCTTAACGCTTGAAACCGTCAGCAGGTCATTGTCCGCTTTGGATGATGCGGAACTCATTGAGATTAACCAACGTGCGGTTGAGATAAAAGATCTTTCTTTCTTACGTTCACTGCAAAAAATTCCGGGTGGGCTGCGAACAAAATGCATTTCTAGCAAACAGCCAACTAAAAGCCCAAGCTGCGGGCAGGCCGCTACACACCCCGAGTCAATCGCGCTGGCGAAACGCAAGCCAAATCACAATCAGTCGATTTGGGCGAATCTTGACATCATGCGAACTGCTGCATAACGAGGCCCACCACATCGCGATGGGTAACCTGGCGAACTCAACAATTTGTTGAGTTGCTCATCGCCCTGCAAGGCGATTGCGTTGCCAGTCTAAGTTGCCAGGGTAATGTGCTGAGCTTTAGTTGCCAAAGTTAACGCAACCTAATTTGACTGTTTAATCACGCCCAACATTTGTTGCGCGGTGAAAATCATTGCATCTCAATTGCTCCGGGCAACCGCGCACAAGCGGAGGCATGCAATCGCTTCATCCGTACCGGTTCCCTGTGTTTGCGAACCGGACAATTATTGCGCGAGCATCTAAGCATGCTTTGCGGTTTATCAATGCTTGATGACCCACTCGCGCAGAAACTCCATACAACTTACGGATCGCATGTTGCGCCGCTAATTTCCGATGGAGAAATTTCAAATGGTCAAAATAATTCTCGCTGTTGACGGATCCGAGCCATCACTGGCGGCAACGCGCGCCTTAATAAAACACCGCGCCATGTTCATCGAACCGGTAGAAATTCATCTCTTACATGTTTCTGCGCCGATTCCACGCTTGTATGGCATGCATGTTGTGGTGGATGGTGCGACGATCGAGCGCATCATCCGTGAAGATGCCGAGCAAGCAATGATGAGCAGCAAAATTCTGCTCGATAAATGGGGCATTGCATATAAGAGAGAACACTTTGTAGGCGACGTGGCCTACGCCATCAATGACTATGCAACGACGCATGAAGCCGATTTCATTTACGTCGGCGCACGCGGCTTAGGCGCGTTTCGCGGTGCTGTCCTCGGCTCCACCACCATGAAACTGTTGCAGTCTGCAAAAACCCCGGTCGTGGTCATTCATGCTATCGAGCATTAATGCGAACGATAGCCAAAACACAATCTGTGCAAGGCCTCGCTTGCACACCAACGGCAAGCTCATTAAACTGCTTCGATGCCAAATTCATCACGTAATCTGCAAAAAAGTGAACGCCGTTTAGCGGCCATGGTTGAAACCACAACCGATGCGATTGTGATGCTCGACGACGAGCAAAAAATCACGCTCGTTAATCGGGCCACTGAACTCTTATTTGGCTATTCGCGCGAAAGCATGGTGGGCCAAAAAATTGAAATGCTCATTCCCGCCCGCTTCCACGGTGCCCATCATCAGCACGTTGATCACTTCGGCAAAACCGGCAGCAGTGTGCGCCGTATGGGGGGCGAAGCAAACGTGCTTGGGCAGCGCGCAAATGGTGAAGAGTTTCCGATTGATGCTTCAATCTCGTATTTAATGGAGGACGGCAAACCGTTTTATACCGTCATCTTGCGTGATATCACCGAGCGCAAACAGGCACAGCGCGATTTGGAAACATCGCGCGAATATCTGCGCAACTTATACGACGGCCTGCAAACGATCCGTGAAGAGGAACGCAAACGCATCGCGCGCGAGCTTCATGATGATCTTGGGCAAACGCTTAGCGCCATCCGCATTGATCTAACCTTGCTCAAAAATGCACTGCCTGCTGACTCACCCAAACTCATTAAGAACGTCGAAGGCATCGACAGCCTGTTAATGAGTGCAATCACGTCAGTTCGACGCATATCATCGGATTTGCGCCCGCGCCCGCTGGATGATTTGGGGCTGGTGCCCGCGCTGCAAATGTTGACGGAGGGATTCTCAAAACGGCACAAGATTGCCTGCACTATCGAAGCGCCGCCTGGTGAAATGCCGCTACCAGATCAAATTGCCTCGCCACTATTTCGCATGGCGCAGGAGTCACTCAACAATGTGGTGAAGCACGCACATGCGACTGAAGTAAAAATTAAAATCGACGTATCAGATAATATTTTGTCATTGCACATTGCCGATAATGGTAAAGGGCTTATTGTTTCCGACACGAAAAAATCCGATTCGTTCGGACTGATCGGCATGCGTGAGCGCGCGTGGGCAATGAAGGGTACATTCGACGTGCAAAGCGAACCCAACAACGGCACAACAGTTGAAATCACCGTGCCCGTCACGATCACTAAGTAACTTTCCCCCGAAACAGCCAGCGGTTCGCACCCATGCCAGCCAAGTCTGGCAAGAATCAGCGGACAATCAGCACCGGAATTTTTGAGTGCGCCAAGACCTTCTGCGTCTCGCTTCCCAGGAACAATGCCGACACGCCGCGCCGTCCATGAGAGGCCATCACAATCACATCCGCTTTAACTTTGCGCGCTTGATTGATAATTGCCTCGTGTGGATAGTCGTTGAAAGCATAAGCAAAATCGGCTGCGACGTTATCAGCCGCGGCGAGCTTCATTACTTTGGCGAGTAATTTTTCGCAAGAATGTCCCACACTTTTTTTGTATTGCGAAATGGGCGGCCAATCGTAGAAGCCACCCTCCGGGTAGTACGGTGTTTTGTATTCAGCCGCCGCATAAAAAGCCGTTACTTTCCCGCCGCTACTTTTTGCCATTGCAATAGCAGCTTTGACGGCTTTGTCTGCAAGCTTGGAACCATCTGTGGCAACCAAAATATGTTGGAACATATTGCCTCCTGAGTTGGAGTTACGCGAGTTGGCGTGAAATTAAAGCTTATTGCTTGGCTCCTACATCGTTTTGACAAAAATCAAACGCGATTCATACAACTCGCAAAAAACCTAATCGTCATCCGACTCATCCGCGCTAACCTACATGCCCGCGAACTGTGAAAAATCACAACCCTCGCGATCAATCATCAAGGGCTTGCGGCACTTCGGCATTCTCCGCCCGCGTGCCTCGCAGCGGAATATTGACCTGCGCACGCTTAGCCTAGCAGATTAAATTTCCGCCAACACCGCTCTAGGAATTGGTGTCAATTTGATATTTATCAAAGGCATCGACGTTGATGCGTGTAGTGTCGTAAATAGAGAAATCCGATTTCAAACGCTTCTTTTGAGGGTAACAATCATGCAAACAAGTGTAGCGATAAAGTTTCGGATTTGGCTTTGGATTTTTCTAGCACCCGTTCTAATCGTTCCATTGGCCGCCAACGCCGTGCCATCGTTCGCCCGTCAGACCGGGCAAAATTGTGTTGCCTGTCATGCAGGCGGGCAATTCCCCGAGCTCACGTCTTATGGCCGATTGTTCAAACTCACCGGTTACACGATCGGCACCCGCGCCTTGCCGATTTCGGCCATGGCGGTGGCAAGCTATAACAAAACAAAAAATACTACAGACGTTGACCCGGCAATTTTTCCCAAAGATGGCAACTTGATTTTTTCAACGGCCAGCATCTTTGTCGCTGGCAAGGTGACCGATAATGTTGGGGCGTTTGTGCAGGTTACCTATAACAATTACGATGCCCAGAGTCCATCAGACTCGCATTGGACAGGGCACTCCAGCTCTGACAATTTGGATATTCGCGCCATCGACCGCTATATCAGCCCAACCAGCGACCTCATCTTCGGTGCGACACTGAACAACAATCCGACTGTGCAAGACGTATGGAACAGCGTGCCGGCGTGGGGCTACAACGCGGTACCCGGAAGTTCAGGGCCGGCAACCACACCCCTGTTGGCCGGCGGACTTGCACAGAATGTAGCGGGTATCGGCGGCTATGCGTTCTGGAACAAATCGGTTTATGCAGAACTGGCGGCCTATCGTACGGCCAATGGTTTCTGGTCGTTCATGAGTCAGGGATTTAATACGACGCGTGGCGATCAACAAATTCTGAAAGGTGCCAATCCGTATTGGCGGCTCGCACTCAGCCACGATTGGGGACCGCATAGCGGCATGATCGGCGTGTTGGGATT
>JBBRFJ010000154.1:0-5447 GCA_038224475.1 Burkholderiales bacterium | reverse complement strand
TTATTCAATTCGCAAGCAATTATGGCCATCCTGCACGTTCTTACATTCCCTGATCCCCTCCTCAATCGTATCGCGGAGACTGTCAAAATAATCGACAACAAGGTCAAAAAGCTGGTCGACGACATGGCAGAAACCATGTATGAAGCCCCCGGCATTGGCCTTGCCGCTACGCAAGTGGGTGAGCTCAAACGAATCATGGTGATTGACATTTCTGAAGAGAAAAATCAACTCCGTGTATTCATTAACCCTGAAATAATCAAAAAAGAAGGCACTGCTGTCAATGAAGAGGGCTGCTTGTCGGTACCCGGCTTCTACGACAAGGTTGAACGCGCAGAAACTGTTATGGTGACTGCCCTCGACCGCGAAGGACAGCGATTCACCATCAACGCATCTGGTTTACTGGCGGTTTGTATCCAGCACGAAATTGACCATTTGGACGGCCACGTGTTTGTTGAGTATTTGTCGCCACTCAAAGCGAATCGGATCAAAAACAAGCTAGTCAAACGCCAGCGCGAGCTTGAGCGTGAGATGGATATTTCTACGCCGCGTCGCCGGGTTGCCTCGGTTCGGGCCTAGCCGCCTGTCGGACTTCAGAAATCGTTGCAAAAAATGAGCTGAAAGAAAGCTCACGTTTTGGGTTTCCAATGCCGCGGTTTTGAATCTTTAAAAGCATCCAAATACGCGTCAGCCATGTCATTTTGCTGGCAATTTAATTTTAGCCAGCGAAGCTGATACCTAGTTTCAACGTGACCGTCTTTCTTCTATCACCTCGGCTTCCGCAAACGCGCCGGCACTTTTGTCGGCGTTTGCATTTTTTTGCACTTGCATAAATATTGATTAGAGCGCCATGCGACTCATATTTGCGGGAACGCCGCCATTTTCGGCCACCGCGCTTAACGCCATCCATGATGCCGGACACCAGATAATGTTGGTCCTTACTCAGCCCGATCGGCAATCTGGACGAGGTTTACACTTGACGCCCAGCGCCACAGCAGACGCAGCGTTGAAGCTCGGCTTGAGAATTGAGAAGCCACACACATTGAAAAGCGACGACATCCTACCGCTGCTCAAGAGCTGCGACGCCGATGCCATGATTGTTGCCGCCTATGGAATCATTTTGCCGCAGGCAGTACTCGATATTCCAAAATTTGGCTGCCTTAATATTCACGGCTCATTGTTGCCGCGCTGGCGGGGCGCGGCACCGGTTCAGCGAGCCATTGAGGCGGGAGATCGCGAGACCGGCGTCGCGATTATGCAGATGGACGCGGGCCTCGATACCGGTGCCGTATTGCTGGAAAGACACTTACCGATCGCGCCAGACGATACCAGCGCGACCTTATTTGCCAAACTTTCAGCGCTAGGTGCCCGGGCTATTGTTGACGCGCTTTCACAGATTGAGACATTGGTGCCCCGACCACAGGGCAGTGAGGGAATGACTTACGCTAAAAAGATTGAGAAGTCCGAGGCGCGAATTGATTTTTCTCTACCTGCTGCTGTGATTGAGCGAAAGCTGCGTGCGTTCGACCCGTTCCCCGGCTGCGAAATAACCTGTGGAACATTGGAAACGTTAGGATCGCCGGCGGCGATAAACGCAGGTGGCGAAAAGAACACGCTAAAAATCTGGCGCGCGAACGTCCTCCCAGCAATCTCGACGGCCCCTCCAGGCACGGTCGTCGAGATAAGTTCGCAATCGCTTCATGTGAGCTGCGGCCATAATCTGCTATCCATCGAGACGGTGCAAAAGCCCGGCGGCAAACGGCTCGCCATCGCCGACTATTTACGTGGCCTAAGCAGCGCGGCGGCTCCCCACACTCACCCCAAAGTCGGAGACATTTTCACGTGATTTCAATTCAAGTAGCCAGCGCAGAGGTGGTCGGGCTCGTGCTCGGCGGTAAAAATCTGGACCGCGTGCTCGACACGATCAGCACACCCAAGAAGCCGCTCACGCCGAACGAACGGTCTGCGGTGCATTCAATTTCTTTTGACACGTTGCGTCACTACGGCCTCATTTCTTCTCAACTGGAATTGCTGCTTTCAACGCCCATCAACGATGCGCCGGTGCGCCATCTATTATTGGTGGCTTTAGCGCAACTACAGTTCTCCAAAGCGAGCGACCACGCTATTGTTGACCATGCGGTCACCGCCACCGAGACGCTCGGGTTCCCGCGCGCCAAACCGCTGGTCAATGCGGTGTTGCGTAACTATTTGCGGACACCTGACAAATTCAAACGCGAGCGATTCAAAACTGATCTCGCGCTCTATGATTTCCCGCGCTGGTGGAGCGAGCGGCTCAAACGTGAATTACCGAACAGTTGGGACGATGTGCTGTTATCTGCGGCCGAACATCCGCCCATGGGCTTGCGGATCAACGCCAGGCGCGGCACGGTTGCGCAATATTTGGCCAAGCTGACCACGGCAGGTATGGCTGCAGAAGCACGTGGCGGGATGGCGATAGAGCTTGCAAAGCCGGTTTCAGTGCACGACCTGCCGGGCTTTAGAGACGGATTTGTGTCGGTGCAGGATGAAGGCGCGCAGCACGCCGCAAATTTATTGGGGGCAAAAGATGGCATGCGTGTACTCGATGCGTGTGCCGCACCGGGTGGCAAAGCGGGGCATATTTTAGAACTCGCAAATGTAGATTTGACCGCCATTGACAGCGACAAACAGCGGCTGAAGCGAGTGCAGGAAAATCTAGATCGGCTGAAATTCAAAGCGACACTCAAAAATGCGAACTCGGCTGAAATTGACACTTGGTGGGATCAAAAGCCATTTGACCGGATTTTAGTGGATGTACCCTGCTCGGGCTCTGGCGTGACGCGTCGTCATCCAGATATCAAGTGGCTGCGCCGCGAAACCGATTTGGGCAGCTTCGCACGGCAGCAGGCACGCTTGTTGGCCTCGCTCTGGAATTGCCTTAACGTTGGTGGTAGATTGCTGTATGTGACTTGCTCCGTTTTTCGTGCCGAAAATCAAGATATTGCGACACAGTTTCTGAGCGTTACACCGGATGCGAAGGCAGTTGATATCGCTGCAATGCTCAATGTTTCTGCTGACGCGGCTGTGCAAAACAATGAAAAAATTGTGGCGGCAGATAATGACACCATACCCGCCATCGAAAACGGCCAACTTCTCCCCAACTCACATCACGACGGTTTTTATTACGCCTTATTTCAAAAAGAGGCCGCGCCTACCAGCGTCAAAGCCACCAAAAAATCTGCTTAGCCGTCCGCTAGGCATGTTGTTCGCCATGCATTCATGCTGACGTCGGCAAACCCGCGCATCGCACCGTCGACAAGATGCTGGACACTGACCTGCATGTGGCTACTCATGCTATTTTGCGGTGTGGCATTTGCAGCAGATGACGCCACGATTCGGGACGCCAAACTGGAAGTGACCGACGACGGTTATCAGCTCAGTGCCGATATTGATTTTCAGCTTACCAGTTCGATGTTGGAAGCGGTGCGCAAGGGTGTTCCGCTATATTTCGTCGTTGAGTTCGAGCTCAGCAAGGGGCGATGGTATTGGTTTGATCAGGGCGTGGCCAAAGCTTCGCGCGATCGCCGGGTGAGCTACGCACCCCTGACCGATCAGTATCGGATTGCGGTGTCTGGCGTTTCACAAACAGTGGCGACGATTGAAGATGTGCAGCGCCTGCTGTCGCGGGTACGTTCTTGGACGGTGTTGCCAAAAGGGCGTTTGAGGCCCGGCGAAAAATATGATGCCGCAGTTCGTTTCAGGCTGGATAACGCACAGTTGCCAAAACCATTTCAGCTCGATATTCTCGCTTCGAAGGACTGGAATCTGTCGTCAGATTGGTACCGCTGGACGGTAACTGGGGAGGGCAAATGATCCAGCGCGCCATTATTTTTGTCTGCATGGTGATCGGCGTTTTGCTCATCACGCTAATGTTCCGCGCCAGCAGTAACAACACATTTTTGGGTGAATACTACACTTGGCTGTTTGGCCTCGGGGTGGCTCTCACCGCAGGATTATTGTTCCTGATTGCCTACCAAATTTTTTCACTGGTGCGCAAACTTCGCGCCCGCGTTTTTGGCTCAAAACTGGCGCTACGCCTGATGGCGGTGTTCGCATTGATGGCCATGATTCCCGGCGGACTGGTATACGGTATATCGGTGCAATTCTTGAATCGCTCGATTGATTCTTGGTTTGATGTACCCGTCGACAAGGCGTTGAACGCAGCGCTGAGCCTGAGTAAAGGTGCGCTCGAAGGTGCGTTGATTGAGCTGACGAGATCCGCCCGCGAAGCGGCGGCAAAAGTCGCTTTGGGTGAGACTGACTACACAGAGACGCTTAAAAAAGCGCGCAGTGCGGCAGGGTTCGATGAAATTACGTTATTTGCCGTTGATGGCACTCTACTCGGCTCGGCGTCGGCGACCGGTTCTACCCCAGATCTGCAAAAATCATCTCCGCCCGCCGCACTATTTGCCGACAATCCGACTGCGCAAGAGCTGCGCGATGCTGATTTAGGCATCCAGGTGCAAGCGATAGAAACCGTCGCAGAACGTGGCTTCTTGTTGCGGGCGGTCGTCGCTGTGCCCAACGTATTGTCCCGGACCTCACCGTTGCCCAGCACCGAACGGCGGCGGGTCATTCAGGTGGTTCGAGCTGCACCCAAACTGATGACCGCTGATGCGCAGACGGTTGAAGCAGGCTTTAATGACTACGCGCGCTTGGGTTTGCAACGCAGCGGCTTAAAGCGATTGTTTGCGCTGACGCTGACGCTTGCCATGCTGCTCACGCTTTTTTCGGCGCTGGCGATTTCCTTTCTGCTTTCCGAACGTCTGGCAGCACCGTTATCTGCCTTGGCAGAATCTACCCGTGCCATCGCCAGAGGTGATTTTTCGAAGTTGAATCCGGTTAAGAGCCGCGATGAATTCGGCGTACTCACGCAATCATTTAACACTATGACTAGGCAATTGGGTGAGGCTTCTGACGTGGTGGCTCGAAAACAACAGGAACTCGAAAACGCCAATACTTATCTCGAATCTATTTTGGGGAACCTGACCTCCGGCGTAATTACGCTCGATGAGCGCTGGTACGCAAAAACCATCAATAAAAATGCGCAGGATATGTTGGGATTCGACCACTTGGCACTTAAAGGCTTAAAACTGCCTGAATGGGGAGAAATGCAGCCAAGACTCGTCCCACTCATTGCTGAGATCAAAGCTCAACTGCAGTTGGGTCGTGATAGGCCGTGGGAACACCAGATCGTCTTTGACGGGCCGCTTGGACGCCGCACGTTGCTGGTACGCGCGACCAAATTACCCGCCACCATCGATTCAGGTTTTGTGTTCGTTTTTGACGACATTACGGGCCTGATTCAAGCGCAGCGCGATGCGGCATGGGGTGAAGTAGCACGGCGCTTAGCCCATGAAATCAAGAATCCGCTGACCCCGATTCAGCTCTCTGCAGAGCGCTTGCAAATG
>JBBRFJ010000153.1:0-5469 GCA_038224475.1 Burkholderiales bacterium | reverse complement strand
TACAAAATTTTTAGGAAAGCGGTCAGGAAAATCATGGCAAAAAACGTTGTTGTAATCGGTACGCAGTGGGGCGATGAAGGCAAGGGCAAGATTGTCGACTGGCTCACCAACGAAGTGGCGGGCGTGGTTCGCTTTCAGGGTGGCCACAACGCCGGGCATACTCTGGTGGTGAATGGTAAAAAAACCGTGCTGCGTTTGTTGCCGTCGGGTATGTTGCATCCCCATGTGACCTGCTATATCGGCAACGGCGTGGTGCTCTCGCCCGCGGCTTTGCTGCAAGAAATTGATGAGTTGACCGCAGCCGGGCTGGATGTAGTGAACCGCTTGCGCATCAGTCAGGCCTGCCCGCTTATTTTGCCGTATCACGTTGCCGTGGACCAGGCCCGTGAGGCCAAAATGGGCGTCGCAAAAATCGGCACCACCGGTCGTGGTATCGGCCCCGCTTATGAGGACAAGGTGGCCCGCCGGGCGATACGGCTCAATGATCTTTTGTTCCCCGATCGTTTCCGCGAAAAATTGATCGAAGTTCTCGATTACCATAACTTTGTTTTAACGCAGTATCTGAAAGTAGACGAGGTCAGCTTCGAATCGGTTTATGAGCCCACTCTAGCGATGGTTGAGCGCCTGAAGCCGATGATTGCAGACGTATCGGCAGAACTTCATGCGCTCATGGATAGTGGCAAACAATTGTTGTTTGAGGGCGCACAGGCCGCGCTACTCGACGTGGATCACGGCACTTATCCCTATGTGACATCCTCGAACTGTTTGGCCGGTCAGGCATCAGCCGGTGCGGGCGTGGGACCACAGGCGCTGAATTATGTGCTTGGCATCACCAAGGCATATGCCACGCGCGTGGGCTCGGGGCCATTCCCCACCGAACTAGAAAATGACATCGGTGAGCAGTTGCGTAAACGCGGTAATGAATATGGATCAATTACCGGTCGCCCTAGGCGTTGTGGCTGGTTTGATGCTGCGGCACTCAAGCGCGCGGCGCAAATAAACGGGCTCACCGGGTTGTGCATTACCAAGCTCGACGTGCTCGATGGTTTGGAGACGTTGCGAATTTGTACCGGCTACAAAATTGGTGGTGAGGTGGTTGATATCCTGCCTTATGGCGCTGAAAATATTGCGCTTTGCGAACCGATTTATGAAGATCACCCCGGCTGGTCGACAAGCACCGTGGGCGTTAAAAATTGGGATGAGCTACCGGCGGCCGCACAAACCTATTTGCGGCGCTTCGAGGCGCTGGTAGGCGCGCCGATCGCATTGGTGTCCACGGGGCCGGATCGTGAAGAGACGATCGTTTTGCAAAGACCGTTTGACTAGCAAAAAGAGGGTTGCGGCGGAAAGATCGCGACGGGAACAAGTTCAAGGGTAGTGAGTTGCCGAATATGCGACCCCCAAACTCCAAGCTGCTATGCAATAAAATAAGATGCCCGTAAATAGGGCATCTTCAAGCAATAAACCCATGACACCCCCGCCCAGCCTAGACGTTTGCCGCAACTTTTTCCTTGGATTGCATCGCCAAACGCACCTGCTGTAACAAATCAGCATCAGTGTAAGGTTTGGTCACATAGAAGTTCACGCCGGCTCGCTTGGCCTGATCGCGATGCTTATCCATTGAGCGAGAGGTAATCATGATGATCGGCAAGTCGCGGGTATCGGCTCTACGTCGTAAGTGCTCGGTCAGTTCGAGCCCATTCATATTCGGCATTTCCAGGTCGGTGCAAATCACATGTGGCTTAAATGTCTCAAGCATGCGGATGGCGTCCAAGCCATCTCCGGCACCGACCACTTCAAACGCTGAATCCTCCAGCAGTTGTGTCAATGATTTGCGCACCGACAGTGAGTCGTCGACGATCAGTACGCGCCGGGTTTGTTTCTTTGCGGCTTCGGCCAACTGCGCCGCAGCAGACGAAACGGCAATCGGTTTCGCGACCAGTTCCTGTACATTGAGCAGAGGGACAACGGTGCCATCACCCAGCAATGCCGCACCTGAAATACCGTGCACATTGGGCAGATAACGACCCATGTTTTTAACGATGAGATCGCGGCTGTCCACCACTTTATCGACCAGCACCGCGACGCTGCCGCCGTCCACGCGGATTAACACCTTGGGATGTGCCGCGATGATTTTCTCGTTGAGCGGCACGCTGGGGTAGCCGGTGAGCTTGGCCAGATCGACAACTTCGTGTTCAACATTGTTCAGCCGCAGCATCCAGACATTGGCCCGGTTTGAGAGATCGCCTTCCAGCGGCGAAAGCGCTTGCTCGATATTGTGGATGGGTATCGCAAAAATTTGGTGTGCCGCTTCAACCAGTAACGATTGTTGGGTAATCAGCGACGCCTGAAAACGCAGCGTAATCTCGCAGCCTTTTCCGCTTTCCGAGTAAATCTCAACCGAGCCTTTAAGCTCTTGGAGGCGTGAGGCGACCACATCCATGCCGACCCCACGGCCGGAAATCTCGCTGACCTCACTGCGGGTGGAGAAACCTGGCAGTAGCGTGAGCCGCGCCAGCTCCGCGTTTGAAAAATTTTGCTGGTTCGAAATGAGGCCGTTGAGCAGTGCCTTTTCGCGGATCCGTGCATAGTCCAGACCCCTGCCGTCATCCTTGACGTGGACCGTCACGCTCGACCCCTGACGCGCGAAATCAAGCTTAATCAAACCGCCGCGCGGCTTGCCGCCGATCTCGCGAGTGGCAGCGTCTTCAATGCCATGGTCGACTGCATTACGCAAAATATGCAGCAGCGGGTCAGCCAACTTATTCAGCACGTCACCGTCCACCAAAATATTTCCCCCGGTGATTACCAGCGACGCCTCTTTACCCGTTTGCTGGCAGGTTTGGCGCACATTGCGCATCAAGCGCGCCGCCAGCGATTCAACCGGCGTCATGCGGGTAGAAATGACTTGAAATTGTAAATCCTTGTTGAGCTGATTTTGCTGCCGGAGGTCGTGCTGGATATTCGCCACATCATCCTCAAGTGCCACGCCAATCTCGCGGGCATCCGCACACACTTCAACCAGCGAGCGGGTTGCGCCATGCAGCTCGTTATAGCGATCAAGCTCCAATGGGTCAAAGCTCGCGTTTTTCTCATCGCTGGCAGTATGTCCGCCTTCGCCAGCTGGCTGGTGCGCTATTTTGTGCAAAGAGAGCCCGCGCAGTTGCACCATTTTTTCAAGGTCAACTACGCGTTCTTGTACCATAATATTTTGTTTCAACAGCCCCTTGGCGCGGGTATTAGCGGTGGTAACACGGCTTTCGAGCTGGCCCAATTTAGTCGTTAGTTCGCCAACCAACCGGAATAGTTCATCGACTGTTTTCACCGGGACACGCAGGCTTGCTTCCGGATCGATCGCTACTTTGGCAGCAGCCCGGCTGTCTGGTTTGGCACCAGATGCACCGGCGGATGTAGTTGGCTTTATTGAGCTATCAAGCTGCGCGCGATGGTCTGCCATTTGGGGAGGCGCTGGCACTGGCGCCAGCGATGGGGCAATGGCCGCCGAATCTGTAATGCTCGCGTCAATGGTTTCAAACGCTTCAATCTCTAGCGAAGCTCCAATGTCGCCTGCCTTGATGCGATTGGCCCATGACACGATGTTGCTTAGTACCGCGTAGGCGTTGTCCGGCTCGTCTTCAGCGCCCTGCAAAAACCCCACCATTTGTGAGAGGCAGTCGCTTGCATCGGCGAGCGCTAAACCGATCGCACGAGGCGGCGTTATAGGATTCTGCTCAAAAAATTCCAGCACATCCTCGGTGTAGTGCCCGATTGATGCAATTCCCCGCAAGCCGACGATGCTGGCAGAGCCTTTAAGAGAATGCGCGATTCGTTTCGCGTTGCGGAAATCATCTGCTGAGGCGTTACCACGGGCAATATTGGCGGTGAGATCAGAAAATACAGCGAGATTGCCAGGTGCTTCGTCAATAAAAGCATTGTAAACATCACGGTCTGCATCTTCAGATAGCGCCAGCGAAATATCGGCCAGCGTAACCTCAGCCGGTTTGCTGGCAGCTTCCAGATCTGCGACAAGCTCGGCCGGCATCACCGGCGGAGTAGTGAGTTCACCGATAAGCTCGATGCCATCGGTATCATTTAACTTAGCTGGAAGCGTTGCTGAACTCAAATATTCAGCCATTGCCAGCGATGCGTCAAAATCGGCGGGGGCCAACAAATATGCGTCTACCAGTGAAGGCCATCCTTGCAGATACAAGCTGGCAGCCGCACGTTTGTCTGCATCCACCATTGCCAATGACATGAGCATGATATTCAGATGCCTGCACCAGACATTGAGTCCCGGCATGCCCAACATATCGGCGGTCATGCCGATGCGCTCAACCTGCGCACCGTAGCTTTCAAAAGCTTCCAGAAACCCCGCGTCCGCGTCGGATCCGCTGGAAATTACGCTGAGCCATGCATTGAAATCGGGCACCGTTATTGCAAGCTCTTTGCGCATTTCGGCCAAAAACGGTGTCATGGGATTGGATGCCATTGTGACTATTTCTAATGAGATGAAACGATGATCAAATTTTGCGGTGGCGCGGCAATCTCGGTGTTGGGGTATCGATGTATTTGGGCTTAAGCTGCTGCGGGAAGTTTGAACACAGAAACGGATTCCACCAGCTTTTGCGATGCCGTTACCAAGCTCGATGTCACCAGGTTTTGTGCGCTTAATTGCTCGGCGGTTTTTTCCGTTGAATCCGTAATTTCGCCCGCGCCCAGACGCAAGTCTTCCACCAGCTTGAGCTGACCCAATGAGCTTTCGGCAATACTCTGCACGAGCTGCACCAGACGTTCGGTTGTTTCCCTCGTTTCACGCATCTTTTCGCCTGAAACCCGCGCCATCTCTGAACCTTGCACGACTTGGTCAATCGTCTTGTTCACGGTTGCGATGGTGTCATTGGTTTCGATCTGAATGTTCTGTACCAGGCTCGCGATCTGGGCTGTAGCCTGGCGCGAATTTTCCGCCAGACGCTGAACCTCCTCAGCCACTACCGCGAAACCGCGTCCTGCGTCACCCGCCATCGCCGCTTGCATGGATGCATTGAGCGACAGCACGTGAGTTCGTTCCGAAATGGTATTGATCAGTCCCACGATCTGTGAAATCTCCTGCGAGCGTTCGCCCAACCGCTTGATGCGCTTTTCCATCTCAGAAATTGTGTCTCGAATGGCATCCATGCCGCGCACCGTGTTTTGTACGGTATTCATCGCGTTTTCGGTAGAGGCGGAAGCATCTGAGGCGGCGCGGTTCGAGCTTTGCGCGAGCTCCGCCACACGTCCCATACCCTCAGTCGCCATCTGTAAATTGGCGACCAGCTTTTCAACGGTGATACGCTCGGCTGAGGCCTGTTCGTTGACGGCGTCGGACTGCGCTTTCACCCGTTTAGAGGCGTGTTCGACGACGCCAGCGATCTTGCTCACATCGCGCAGCACCGAGGTCGTGGCATCGGTCAGTTGGTTTACAGAGTCACC
>JBBRFJ010000152.1:0-5500 GCA_038224475.1 Burkholderiales bacterium | reverse complement strand
GCTGGTTTGGTGAATGCACAAAAATTGCCGAGCGATATTGCGTGCCACGATCTGCACCCTGCTTGTTCAGCGTTGTTGGGTCGTGTGTTGCAAAAAATATCTCAAGAATTTCTGCATAGGTAATGATGGCAGGGTCAAACGCCACGCGAATAACTTCCGCATGGCCCGTTGTTCCCTCGCAGATATCTTCATAGCTGGGGTTGGCTAGTTGACCGCCCGTGTAGCCTGAGACCACATCAGTTACACCAATGACCTCATCGAACACCGCTTCTGTACACCAAAAGCAGCCACCACCGAAGGTCGCAATTTCAGTCGTTTTTAATCCACTATTGGCGCTGTTGGTACCTACGTCAATCATTTGCTTCCTGCTCCCGTTCGTCATTTCCTTGGTCAACCTCTAACAAGAGAATTGACCAAACTTCGGAATCAATCTTTAAGATTTACTTTGCAAAATTCGCAGCAACAAAATCCCAATTCACGATCGACCAGAAACCCTTCAGGTAGTTTGGGCGGCTGTTGCGGTAATCGATGTAATACGCGTGCTCCCAGACGTCGCATGTGAGCAGTGGTGTCATCCCGGATGTTACTGGCGTTGCTGCGTTGCTTGTGCTTTCCAGTGACAACGAACCATCAGCTTTTTTACAAAGCCAAGCCCAGCCGGAACCGAATGTACCCGCCGCCTTGGCGTTGAACTGCTTTTGAAATTCCTCAAACGAACCAAACTGTTTATCGATTGCTGCAGCCAGCGCACCAACCGGCTTGCCGCCACCGCCTTCAGCAACACCTTTGAAGCCCATGAAATAGAAATCATGATTCCAGATTTGCGCCGCGTTGTTGAAGATGGGGCCTGCAGGTGCTTTTTTGACAACCTCTTCGAGGCTCAAGTTTTCAAACTCGGTGCCCTTGGCCAGATTGTTCAGATTGGTGACATAGGTGGCGTGGTGCTTACCATAGTGAAAATCAATGGTTTCTGGCGAAATGTGCGGTGCTAGGGCGTCTTTGGCATAGGGTAGTTGAACTTGTGCAAATACGGTCATGATGACTCCAATTGGGTTTTGTTTAATAGATCTGAATGTACTTCAGAAACAAATAAGCTCGTTTAAAGGGGCTCGGGAAAAGTGATATCTCGTTTTTAACACCGCCACAGAAATTGTGTTGTAGGTTGATGACTATTTTTAGGTCGGCAGTTTGGAACCAAATATCTTCTCAAGAATTTATGCCCTTTTAGATGAGCATGACGGGGACTCAGTATTGAAACGAACTTCGACAAAGCTGGCGATAAAAAATTTGACCACTAAGCATTTCATATGGAGCGAAATCTTATAAAAACAATGCAATTTATAAGGCAAGTCTTGCTTCAACATCGCTAAACAAAACCCCGCAAGCTTGCGCTATACGGGGCTATGGTTCCCTGGCCCTTATGCTGGCTGCAGTACCTATAAAGTCTCAGCCAACGCCAGCAAATTTCAGTTAGCTCGACTTAGGTCTTGCGCTTTTGAAAATACTCGTCATAGCGATGAACCCAGTCTTTGGATTCACCTAACGGTAAATGACAGGCACGGCACCCTGCCGCAGGATCTGCCGAGGCTGTTTTACCGTCTGCCAGATAGGCCGAATAAACCCAATCACCGTTCTTGAGACCTACAGGTGCAGATTCTCCCCAACTTTTACCTTTACCCATCACATATACTTTGAGCAAATCGTCTTTAACTAATTTTCCATCTGCGCTTTTTAACATTGCACCGTCAGCGCCTTCTTTGGCTTTGTAAAGTTCCATTACTGAAACAGTTCCGTCCGGAAACGGCGAGCCTGCGACCGTTTTAGCACCAACCGGATTAATCCATATTTCGCGGATTTGCTTCGCATCAGGCCTTTGAACTTCGCTCAAAAAGATCGGCCATGATTTGTAATCGGCGGGTACCGCCATCTCGCCATCTTTGAAAACTTTTGCTGTTACGACGGGCGCGGTTGAGGTTTGGGCGCAGCTTGCAACTAATAAAACTGCCGCTGCCAGCGAGGTGAATGCCACTACTTTTTTCATGAGCTACTCCTGTTGTTGATACGGGTTGGTAGTTCTCAAACTCCACTACTCAGTAAAGACGAAGCGGATGCGTTAAAGTTACACTCAGATTCATTTCTTTGTGTTGGCGGGCGCTTTGACGTCGGTCACCGGCGCAGCTAACGTTTTGCCCGCAACCGCTGGTGCAATTGCAGGAATTACTGGTGCCACGACCACGATGATAGGCGTCGGCCTCGGGACAAGCTTTCCCGCTTTTTTCATGTTCGCCTGAAAACTCGCTACTGCCTTATCTTCATATCGCGCTTGGTCTAATTTGTTTTTGTCCGCAATCGCCTTATCCTTTTCCACCTTGGCCGCTGCAACCACCGGATCAGGCGGCGGTGCGGGTGGAATTTTGGCAAACGCATTGATCGCAAACACGGCGCTAAACGAAGCAATGATTTTTCTCAACATCACGGGCATCTCCTTAATCATCGCCGGCAACGGGCTGACTGGAGCCACTCATTTTGCCTGACGGAATACCTGCACTCCTACCTGACTTCACCTCTTCGAGCCAAAGCGCATGATGCTCTTTTGCCCAGGTTTCATCGACAAATCCTTCCTTCATACCTTGGAGTGCGCCTTCAGTGCCGATTGTCCCAATGTAAATATGGCCCAGCGACGTCGCCATAAATAACGTCGCCAATGCAGCATGGATCAGATTCGATTGTGCCATCAACTCGCGCGATGTATTCCAGTTCGGAAATAGTAGTAACAGCCCGGAAATGCTAACCAAGATGCCGAACAAAACAATGCTCATCCAGAACCACATTTTTTCACCACCGTTGAAACGTCCCGATGGCACGTGATTCCCCGAAAGCAAACCGCCAAATTTGCTGAGCCAGGTGAGATCGCGGCCCGTAAAAATATTGTCTTTTACGTACATGAAGAAAAACGCGATTATCGAGAACACAAATAGCGGACCGACGAAGTTGTGAACGTTTTTGCCGATGACGGTTATCCATGAGAAAGCTGAAGGTCCGACGATCGGTAGCAAAATATGTTTGCCAAATAAAATCGCGATCCCGGTGAAAGCGAGCGCAACAAAAGAAAATGCCATCGTCCAGTGAACCGTCCTCTCCGCGCTATTGAAGCGTTCAATCAACCGGCCGCTCAATTTATCATGAAGGCGGAAAGGCCCTTTGATTGCAAAAAACGCCAGAAGAATTACCGGGATCACCAGCAGGATAATGCCACCGTAGAATGTCAACGGGCCATTTCTCAAGGTGCGCCACCAGTGGCCGCTGTCTTCTACGAGCACATCGGTCTCGCGGCCGCGCACCGAAGCATATTGACTTGTCGACTCCACATCACTCCATTTGGGCGGCAGATTCCATCCTGGTGCTGCGGTACTGCCCGCAGGCAATGGCGGAATGGCCTTGGGAGCTTCAGCAATTGACGTCTCCGCGACAGGAGCCGCAATCAACGGTGTCACCACAGGTACATTCGCGGGCTTGGCTGATGTTGCTGCCGTCTGGGCGCCTGCATTTGAGACGCAGACTAGCGCCACTAAGGACGCCAGCAGCAGACCAAACCCACTTCGGAACTTTGAACTCATGGTCTTTTTCTCCACAATCAGTTAGCGGCAGGCATTTTGGTATCGGTGCGGTTATATTCGTTTTGTGTTTTGCTGCGTTCTACCATTGCGCTTTCCCATTTCGATTTGTCCCCTGCAAACTTGGTGTTGTTGTAGGCCTCGGTGTCCCTTTTCCCCGAGTAAATCTTTTCTGTCTTGGCCTTTTGATCAATTTCGCCGCAACCGGACAGGCACAAAAATGATACGCCAAACACTAGCACTGGCGCGCCTCTTCGAGCACTTTTCCGCCACGACCAAGCACCAGTCATACTTTCACCACTTGTTTAGCTGCGGGTTTGGTATCTTTGCGATCATAAGCCATTGCCCAACCCCACACCTCTTCACCTTTACCGCGACGTTTTACGCGCTGCTGATAAATAGATGCGATAACCTCACCGTCACCCCCCAATAATGCCTTGGTGGAACACATCTCTGCACAGGCAGGCAGCTTGCCCTCGGACAGGCGATTGCGACCGTACTTCTTGATCTCCTCAGCGCTGTTGTCCACTTCAGGCCCGCCAGCGCAGAATGTGCATTTGTCCATCTTGCCACGCAGCCCGAATGCGCCCGCCTGTGGAAACTGAGGCGCGCCAAATGGGCAGGCGTAGAAACAATAGCCACAACCAATGCACAAATCCTTGTCATGCAATACAACACCTTCTTCGGTCTTGTAAAAGCAATCAACGGGACAGACCGCCATACACGGCGCATCTGTACAGTGCATGCATGCGACTGATATTGAACGTTCGCCTACCTTGCCATCATTCACCGTCACGAGTCGTCGGCGATTCACACCCCACGGCACTTCATGCTCGCTTTTACAGGCGGTAACGCAGCCGTTACACTCAATGCAACGCTCGGCGTCGCAAATAAATTTCATTCTTGCCATAATCTCTCTCCGTTATCTGGGCTGTTACTTACGGCAACTACGCGACTGCGATTTGGCAGACGGTGGTTTTGCTTTCCTGCATCATCGTCACGCTGTCATAGCCATACGTTGTAGCCGTATTAACCGCCTCACCGCGCACAATCGGTGCCGCCCCTTCGGGATATTTATCCAGCAAATCCTTACCCTGCCACCAGCCGGCGAAGTGGAACGGAATAAAGGTGGTGCCCTGAGCGACCCGCTCAGTCACCAAGGACTTGACCTTGATTTTCGATTTAGTAGGCGACATGATCCAAACGAATTCATTGTTTTTGATTCCGCGTGACTCGGCATCTTTCGGATTGATCTCGACAAAGTTTTCCTGCTGCAATTCCGCGAGCCAGGGATTTGAGCGGGTTTCATCGCCGCCGCCCTCATATTCCACCAAGCGGCCGGAAGTCAGAATCAACGGGAAATCTTTGCCGATATCTTTATTCTTTTCCTGCACCGATTTGTAGAGCGTTGGTAAACGCCAGAAGGCTTTTTTATCATCGTGAGTAGGGTACTTTGCCACCATGTCGGGCCGAGTACTGTAGAGCGGCTCACGGTGCTGTGGTACGGCATCAGGGAAATTCCAGACCACTGCGCGCGCTTTTGCATTACCAAAAGGAGCACAACCGTGCACCTGCATTACTACGCGCTGAATACCACCGGAGAGATCTGTCTTCCAGTTTTTGCCTTCAGCTGCCTTTTGCTCGGCTTCCGTCAAATCGTTCCACCAACCCAGTTTTTTCATCAAGACATGGTCGAATTCAGGATAGCCTGTTGTGATGTCCGCGCCCAAAGAGTGCGAGCCATCTTCCGCCAGCAACGACACACCTTCTCGTTCCACACCGAAGTTGGCGCGAAAGTTACCTCCGCCATCCATCACATGTTTGCTCGTGTCGTATAAATTCGGCGAACCCGGATGCTTTAATTCGGGCGTGCCATAACAAGGCCA
>JBBRFJ010000151.1:0-5508 GCA_038224475.1 Burkholderiales bacterium | reverse complement strand
GCGCGTGCGGATCTGCGAGCCATCGACCACGATAATTGTTTGACGACTTGAGCCACCGGTAGGGGTGCGCAGACATCCAGAGATACCATCAAAGCGAACCTCAGCGCGTTGCACACCTTCGCGGGTGCGGCGATAAATTGCACCCACCTTCAACCTGCCCGCCGCTTGCGCCCCGAGTATTTTTCGGCGATTCAATGGCGTCATCATCTGCAAAATGTGTTGAGTCTCAGCGGGGGTGTGCCAGTCAATGTTCTGCGGAACTTGCTCAATAATATCGTCCAGCGTTTGGATACGCACTGCCGGTGCAGGCATGTTCCACCAGCGCCACGCGCGCTTATCGTCTGATGATAAACGGTTATGTGCTTTGATAAGTGCCGCGGGATGCCACGCAGGATTTGGCCCCGTGGCCGTTGTCGTCATCGGCAAATGTAATGCGCTATTCACGCCAATAATAAATAAACGCGGACGCGATTGCGGTACGAAACGAATCGCATCGATCACCATCGCACCGATTACATAACCTTCGCTCGCAACCGCGCTAATGATGGTTTCAAAATCCGCACCGTCATGCGATGTGAGCGCGCCATAAACATTTTCCAGCACGACCATGCGTGGCTTGCGGTGCTGAGTATTGAGCCCTCGAATCAATCTCCAAAATCCCCAAAACGCCCCTGATCGCGCACCCTCAAGACCCGCGCCTGCACCCGCGAGGGAGAGGTCTTGACACGGAAATGATCCCCACGCCAAATCGGCCTCGCCCGGCAAATCATCTTCGCACAGCCTGTACACATCATCCACCACCAGATGCTCAGCGCCCCAGTTGACAGCGTAAGAAGCAGCCTTTTTTTCTGAAATATCGTTTGCCAACAAACATTCCCAAGCATCGCCCAATCCCGCCCGCGCCATGCCGCCGCCCGCAAAGAATTCGTAGAATGTTTTAGGTTGAGGCTTCATTTACACATTTTAATTTTGGCGGGTAAGAACATTTATCAAACCACGAGAATTTACCGTTTAATGACGCGCCAATCTGTTCGCGGTGTTCAACATTAAAGACATGCAGCGTAGCCGTAATTGATAAAATATACTATACAAAAATATAGTTGGCCACTGTTTGATTGGATGTATCTATTGCACTTGATCAGGCGTTGTAGTTCGCTTATTCGAATGTACAACCTCTAATTTTCGCGGGGTTTTTGGAGCATTTATGGCTGAAAGCCCTCTCTGATATTAGGGTTTGCTTTTGGGCCGTTAGAAGCTGCTGCAAATGCTATCAAACGACTTGCCCTTCCCTGCGTGGCCACGCGCTGAAAGCCTTCGGTGGAAGGCATTTATGTATTAACACCCATGTCTATACTCACATACTTCGACTTCTGCAGGTCAAAATGGTCCCTCAGCAGTGGTGCCCAATCGCGCGATAATTCCACTTTCGGATCACCTGCATTAATGTTGTCTTCATCCACACAAATCACTTCTACGTCATCAGTTGACGACCAATATGCAATGCCACCAACCACATGAATCAGGACTTTTGCCTTAGTCATTGCACGCCTCGCTTAGGATATTTTTTCAACAACCAGTCGAGCACCGCGAGCTGATCTGCAGCCGTGGCGTTTCGCACTTCTGCGTGCAGCGCTTCGGAATTCACTCTCGATTGAAAATTCGCCGACTTGATGCCAGCAACGCAATCAGGACATAGCGTTTTTAAATCAATTTCCGATGGCGCGCTCAGCAATGGCTGTAACGGGAAGACGGCAATTGTCATCGCGCCGCCATCAATATCATCAGCGGTGGCGCCGCACATTTGGCAGGTGTGTTCGTCGCGGGCAAAAACGAAATCGCGAGTTTCGGGAGACTTCAATACAGCTCGTCTAGTTTTCAATTTTTGCATCGGATTCCGTAGTTTTATGAGCGTCCGGTATCGTCTACGCAAACACCAGACGTCGCCCTTTCGGTTCTGGCGCTACTCGCCCCAACTCTTGCGCTGCATTCAGCCAAAGCGTCATCGCATCGTTCGCATTCGCGAGGGCTTCACTTTGCGTTGCGCCATGCGCTATGCAACCGGGCAGTTCGGGCACTTCAACAATAAAAGCGTCGTCATCATTGCTCCAATAAATAATGATTTCGTATTTCCAGTTCATGATCGTCTTCAAACGATATTACGTTCACCGAACACAAGGCTGGGCGCGGCGTTTCAAGCATTTTTGGCTGACAACTGTTTGTGGAAATAGGGTTTTATGGTTTTGCGCTACGAAACTTTATTGCAAATGCTATAAAGAAAGACTTGACCCCGTGACGTTCGCTTCCGGTTCGACCTGTTAAACCGAAAATGAGAACGCGTGCGCGTTCTCTATACAAGACCGCTAAAGCGTCCGTAACATCACTCATACTTGCGCCTCTAAAATCTATTTTTCTTCTGACCAACAAAAAGAAATGTGCAAATGGATTCAAACACCATTCACATACCATCGGCTTAACTCATCGACCCACTCCCCGAGTTATAACGCACCACCTTATCCCAATCGATAACACCCTGCTTGCAGTAGCCTTCAAGAAAGGATTGTGTGAACAGGTTCAACTTCTTGGCACGCAACGCGATGATTTGTTCGTTTCGCTCTGATGCGCGCAGGCCGAGCGGTTTAATCAACTCGCGATACAGCTCAGGCCTACCGGAGATCAGGCTCCAAAACCGTTGCCCGCAAAGCTTTTGGTATTCGCCTTTGTCGGGCGAGTCGTCCTTGCCGTAGCAGCAGCCTTCGATGGCAACAATCTCGGCGGCTCGCGATCCGCCGGAGGTGCGAAGCGTTTTCTTGGCTTTGGTGAAATTAGCCTGCATTTTTTTGATTTGGTCGCTATTGCCCCAATTAGGACCAGACTTGATGGTCACGATATAGTGCTTGCGGTTAGCGGCAAATTCCAGATCAAGGCCGGTCGCTGAAGATTTTTTGCCGCCGTAGGTTTGCTCGCACACGTGAATGGCGAGTTGCTCAAGGAAATTCCCGAAAACGGTTTCTTCGCCAGACGATACGGTGGCATCGAGCACGGACTCAATCAAGTCATTCGCGGTGACTGCGCCTTTGGCCTTGAATAAATATGGGTTTTTGCGTTTGAGGATGGCTTCGAGCGTGAGCTTTTTTAGCTTGTCAATTTTCTTATCGTGAAAATCCGGGCCGATGTGTTCTTCAATAAATTGTTGAACGGCGGCAAGCTCAATCGGCGGCATAAACGACAGCTTTCGCGCGGGATGTTTTTGATTTTGTCTTAGGCTTCGCTAGTGTTTTGGCTGCTAATGTCGTGAGCTTTGGCGTGACGTAAGGTGCGCGCTCCTGAAGCAAAACAAGCTGGTGTTCGCGCAGATTTTCTTTCATGGCTACAACGTATTCCGATACGATTTCTATACCTACAGCGTTGCGATTTAATCGGCGGGCGACTTTCAACGTCGTGCCTGAACCCGCGAAGGGGTCAAGTACAGTATCGCTCTCGTTGGTGAACAAGCTGATGAACCATTCTGGTAGCGCCTCTGGAAACGCAGCGCTATGACCCCTGTTGCCGCACTCAGTTGCCATATGCAGCACGTTGTCTGGATAGGCTTTGTCGCGGTGCATCCAGTTTTCGATTTTCTTGCCGAAGCCACTGCCGACCTTGGATTCATCTCTTACGCGATCAGTGTCGCTTAAATTTTTCAGCCGCGATTTCGCCCAATCACCAGTCGGCACCATCACCGCTTCCTGGTTCATTTTGAAATGGCGCGTTTTGTTGAATTGCAACAATCGTTCCCAGCCGTCACGAAAGCGGTTTGGCCATTTCCCGGGATATGAGTTTTTTTTGTGCCAACAAAATTCTTCCGTCCATAACCATCCCTGCTTTCGCAACGCCAAGATGAGCTCGAGCACATAGGTGTGTCGCTCGCCGTTTGCCACGCGCTCTTTTATGTTCAACACAAAAGTGCCGGTTGGCTTCATTACGCGAAGCAACTCTGCGGAAATGGGTAAAAACCATTCGACGTAATCTTCAGGCGCAACGCCACCATATGTGGTGATGCGCTGATCGGCGTATGGGGGCGAGGTGACGACGAGGTCAATACTTTCAGGTTTTAGGCCCTTGAGTACGTCACGCGCGTCGCCACTGAGAATGCTAATTTTTGCCACGGATCACTCCCAATTCAACGCCCCACCCGTCTGATACTCCGTCACTCTCGTCTCGAAGAAATTCTTCTCTTTCTTCAAGTCAATCAGCTCCGACATCCACGGGAATGGATTGGTGGCGCCGGGATAGAGCACATCCAAGCCAACCTGTTGCGCACGGCGGTTGGCGACGAAGCGGAGGTATTCCTTGAACATTGGGGCGTTTAAGCCCAGCACGCCGCGGGGCATGGTGTCTTCGGCGTAGGCGTACTCTAGCTGCACGCCTTCGCGCATCAGTGCTTCGATTTCTTTCTTGAATTCGTTGGTCCAGAGTTGCGGATTTTCGAGCTTGATGGTGTTGACCAAATCGATGCCGAAATTGCAGTGCATGGATTCGTCGCGCAAGATGTATTGATACTGCTCGGCGGCACCGGTCATTTTGTTTTGACGGCCGAGTGCCAGGATTTGCACGAAGCCGACATAGAAGAACAAGCCTTCCATGATGCAGCTAAATACGATGAGGGACTTCAATAATTTCTGGTCGTTTTCGAACGTGCCGGTTTTGAAATTAGGGTCCGACAAGGTATCGATAAACGGGATCAGGAAACGATCTTTATCGCGAATACATTTGACTTCGTTATAGGCGTTGAAAATTTCAGCTTCATCGAGGCCCAAGCTCTCGGCGATGTACTGATAAGCGTGGGTGTGGATGGCTTCTTCAAACGCTTGGCGCAGCAGGTATTGGCGGCACTCGGGTGCGGTGATGTGGCGATAGGTGCCGAGCACGATGTTGTTGGCGGCGAGTGAATCGGCGGTGACGAAAAAGCCCAGGTTACGTTTGATGAGCAAGCGCTCGTCATCGGTCAAACCGTTCGGGTCTTTCCAGGTGGCGATATCGCGGTTCATGTTGACTTCTTGGGGCATCCAGTGATTCGCGCAGCCGGCCAAATATTTATCCCATGCCCATTTGTATTTGAAGGGCACGAGTTGATTCACGTCGGTCTTGGCGTTGATGACGCGCTTGTCTTCTGCACGGACGCGGGCGAAACGATTGTCCATGTTGGCGGTTGCGGCGGTCATGTCTGCGGGCTTTTCCTGCGCGGGGGTTTGTCCACGCGGCTGACCATACTCACGCTCAAGGATGCCGGTAGCGGCATGGGCGCGGGCGGCTAACGCGATGTCAGCATTCGCGCGCGGTGGTTGTTTAGACCCACCCGCGTTAACCGCGGCGGAAGGAATGGCAGAGGGGGTATCGTCCCAAGTGAGTGACATGAATGTGGCTCCTGATAATTATTGTGGGCGGCGGGTGAAGGTCGAATTAGGGAACTGAGCAGCAGAAAAAAATTTCTGCTACTTTCGACGCAGCACCCGCGCCGTTGTTGCTTTA
>JBBRFJ010000150.1:0-5547 GCA_038224475.1 Burkholderiales bacterium | reverse complement strand
CGCAGTAAAGCGCCGGATAAATTCCATACCGTCAATCACCGGCATCCTATAATCCACCAGCAGCATGTCTGGTGAATTTTCCGCACACCAAGCCAATGCTTTGACGGGATCTTCAAAGCCGACGATTCTTGTATCGGCAACGGCCTGAGCCAGCGTGGAAAGGAATGAAAGATTGGTCGTGTCATCGTCAATGATAAGCACGGTCATGGTGAGCGATTGCATGGGGTCGCCTAGGCAAAGGTGGATGGCATTGCTCTCACCACGATCGAATGAGAGCAACTTGGTATGGCTTTCGGCATGGCACGACTTTTCTTGATCCTTGCCGCGACAATAAGCGAACTATTTATGCTCAACAGGTTTGGCGCTGGTTTAGCCCGCAGTTAAATATTCTAACTAGTGGTTCAAAATCAGTGTAAGGAGAACAATCCAAATTGCGCTACCCAGCATCACTCCCCACATCAACCCTCTGATTTCGTTGAGCGGTTCTTGCTCAAACTGCTGAACTGCGGGGACTTCGATTTTTTGCAATAAATATGAATGGTTCATGTTTTATTCCTTGACTCATAAAAGCGACCTCTAACGTGTTCGATTAAGCGATGCTTTTAAATAACTTCAAGCCCGCCATGACTGACCACGACTAAACTTCCTGTTTGCTTATCGACATGCTTATGATGCACCTTAGGATCACCTTGACAGCTGCTAAAAAGCCTAGTTCTATCTTCCGATTTGCCTGAGAATTTGTAGGAATTTCGGAAGGCCTGCCTTACTATCGGTGATGTTTTCGGATTATTGAGTATTTGGTGACTGTGCCGAGTCCCCCGAAAGTTCGGGTGTGTCAAGCACGCGTTCGCGAACCCAGCCTTGCGACATGCGCAATAAATCGGCAATGGCTGCCAAATCATCGGGTATTGCAGGGTCATCGACGCCATTGGCAAGATGGCGCGCGAGGTTAACGGCTAAGACTACGTTCTTGACTTGCGGCGTGTCGGCGTGGGCATCATCCATCAGCCGCCGCATCAGGCTGGAAAGCTGCCAATCGCGCATGATCGCGAATTCAAGTTCGTTGAGGCTGATGCCAAATATCGATTGCTGGATCTCCCGGCTGCGCGCCTGCGGATATTTTTGCTGAATACCTTGAACCTGCAACGAGAGGGCGGGTGCAAATACCCAGACCAGGATTTCCGCCACGTGGTGCAGCATCGCCGCCTCGGCAATGATCTCAATATCAAAATCGTTGCGATGGCCTGCCCAGTCGCGCGCAAAATCGGCCGACGCGAGCGACCGATTTAGCACTTTCTGCAGCCCGAGCAGGGCTTCAGGGTGCTCCGTAAGGCGCATCTCAACGCTTTCAAACGCTTCAAATTGGCGAAAAAATGGCCCGATACCGCTGCTCACGATGGCCGCATCAACCGTCACGATTTCATTCCCAAACTCGGATCGGCTGGCTTGCATTTTTTGGGTGAGGCGCTTACCTGCCCATATCAAAACTTTCAGCGACATTAGCGGATCGGCAATCACGCAGCTCGAGACAGTTCGAGGTGCGACATTATCGATGTCGGTCCGCAAATCGCTAAGTATGTCGGCAGTGCGCGCAAGAACGGGCAATCCCGCCCGCTCGAAATGGCGGATCCATGCTTCGGCGTCTGGCAGGGAAGTTTCAATAAATGACATTTAGCAACAAAGTGAGTGCGCTTGTTGTAGTTGTCGGTGGGCTGTGCGGATTCTTTAGGCCCGGCGTACCAAAGGTGGCGCAGGCGTCACAGCGTTATCGCCTCCCCAAGCATTTTGCAGCCTGCAAACTCGGCGTCATATGGGCAGGGGCTGGCCGAGCGTGCTTGAATCTGGGCTACAGAGGGATTTTTAACCACCCGCCCTGCCAATTATGCAGTTCATCACAATCCAATTGAGGGTGTGGCGGCGTCTGACTAAAGTTACACCGTCAGCAAAAAGTACCGTAACCGACGCCCGGCACCCCGAACGAATTAATTGGAAAAATCATGAAAACTGAATTTAAAACCAACGTAAAAGACAATATCGCCACCGGCTTTTTACTCGCCGCAATGTTCATGTTTGCCGTTGCATCGATCGGCAGCAGCGTGGCTGAAGCCGCCATGCTCAACACGCCAAAACCCAATTCACCGCAACCCGCTGTTCAGAAAATGGAAACCATCGTGGTGACGGCCCGGCGTATTGCGCCGTATACGATGGAACCAATCGTGGTCACGGCGCCTTACCTCAGCCGCCAACTCGCGTCAACGACGGCCGCTGCTGCGTAAATTTAATCGGCAATGAGTAGATCAATCGCTGTTGCTACTTCCGGTGCGGTGAAGTCAAAGTAATGCGTATGTGCGCCAGCGCCGACGCTGAATTCACCGAACGTTTTTTTTGCCCGTAAATCAGCTGACAAAAAATCTTGCGGCGCTGGCCCTGACTCAAATCGTGGCCGGGCAATCAGGTCTTCCCACAACGCCCGACCGACATAATCGCCGCTGCGATAGCCGTTAAGCCAATACGTGACGCCGTGTAATTTATGCGGCTCAGGTCCGCCCGCGCTGGTGACCCAGCCGTACAAATCCGGGAACCGCTCCGCATAGAGTTGCCGCAAAGGGCAGCCCAAGGTGAATAAACGAATGTTGAGTTGATGCGGCCAATTAACGGTTTGTAGCAGCCGCAGCAGGTCTGCCGTGATTACCGTGCCCTGACTGTGCGCAACGATCACCACTTTTTCATAGCCGCGATCACTGAGGTGTTTGAGTAGTGCCAAATAGCGGCTCAAGATTCGGGCGCGAGGGTTGGATTTCTTCGGGCGTTCGCGCAGCCAGTTATCAACATCCAGCGCCAGATCGAGACCGGGCCGCAATGCACCAATGCCGTGGCTATAGGCTTTGGCGAGTGCCAGCAGGCCGGCGGACGAACCTGTAAATGCCCAGCCTAAATATTTAACGATATCGTTACGGCACCAAAAGCTCTCGTAGTTTATGTTGCAATGGCCAAAAATAGGAATCAGCATGGCCGCTGCGCCAAAGCTGATCAAAACCAATAACGCCAGCAGTGCCACCCAGGTCAATCCGGCGTTTAACCATTTGCCGCCGAATGCCATTCGCTGGTTTGCTCGCGCTGAACTCGCTGCATCGCCCGGCGAGGGCGGGCTTGTGGCCCATACCTCATCTTTGATTGAGACCAATGTGCCGATCACGAGGAGCGCAAGTGCCGCTGCCATACCGACGATCATCCAGTTAAATGTTTCGCTGCCTGCATGCGCCAGCAGGTAATCGACGAAAGCGGTTTGCGAAGCATTGACCACGCCTTCGCCCAATATCTCCGGCGGCCATTTGTTTATCCGCAAAGAAAGGGAAAGTTCGCTCACCCACGCTGGCATCACCGAGACATAAGCCGCTTTTGCATCCAACGCGCTCTTCAAAAATAAAATCGAGCCTGACCATAACAGCACCGTGATCACGCATGATAGGGATAGCGGCACGATCATGGCGGTGACGCTGGTAATAATGCCGCGCGGGATTGAGGCGGCGCGGTCACCCGCTTGTGCTTTGAGTGCCACACATATGACGGCTAATGAAATCGCCAGAACGATCAACGCAATAATCATCAACGCCAACGGCCATAGCAGATGAAAGATAATTTCAGCAACCCCCAATACCATTGCCCGATAGTCGTCGCCGGCGGTCATTCGCCAACATCCGATGGCGACTGCGAACCCGGCAACCGCCAGTCCCCAAAATAAGGCACCGGGGCGGCGAGCATCGTAAATTTTCAATACGATAAACAAGCCGACTGACGCCCCGATAGCCATGATGATTCCCGCGACTACCACAAATGCACTGTTGGCGATGAAGGGAATGGCCAGCGGGATCAGTATGGTTGCGATCGCCATCAAGACGAAATTCACCGCGACCAACGGCACCGTGGACAGCCAGATCGTGCTGCCAATCACCCATCGAAACCAGCCGAGCAGTGCCAGCAACGGTGCCGGCACTAGACTACTCTTAGCCGCAACCCATTGCATATCGGCCGTGGTGCGCGCGATCGAGCCTGCGTGCAACAGTAGCTGGTACAGCTCGCCAAGTACGGCCAGCACACCGCTACCCAATCGCGATAAATCGCCCCAATACATTTCGTAGACGTGAACCGGCTGGTCCGGCTTGTTGGCTTGTTTGCGCGCGCCCTCCAGCATCAGCGTGTGATAGCCGTGCGGGTCCTTTTGGCCGTCATATTCGTTGATTAATGAGCATGTGAAATCAGTATCGATGGCCGCGGCAGTCGCGCTACTTGTAGTGTTGGTGCCAGTGGTGGCGCTGGAACCGGTCGCGCTGACTTGGATGCGTAAAAATTCCGAACTTGAACTCATCATGGATGGTTTGTTTAGTTCAGGGGGCGCGATCCCTAACTCGGTTTTTATCGGTGACACCGGCAGCACGATGCTGTGCTCTTCAAAACTTGAATAGCCTGAATGAGGTCCATCAGTAATGTCTCCGTGGTCGCTGGAATGATTGTCAGCCGTTGTGTTATTCGCAGTATCGTTGCGGGCAAAAACAGTTTCGCGGGAAGATTTAATGCGGAGCAAAAGCTGCACCAGGTTGCGTCCGGTTTCGCACGGTGCCTGATCGCCGACACCGTGAATTGCGATGACCGCGACAGGGTGGGTGGCCACAGCGTTGGTGGTTGTACGCTCGCCCGCTGGTGGCTTGGCACTTTGCATCCTTGCCTTTCACAAAAATGTCTAAACTGTTAGTAGCGCGGTGTACCTGACTTTGAGTTTACTCGACGTACTTTCCGGTCCATGTGTTGAGTCCGGCGGGTTGATAGCCCAAGGTGGGGCTTTCACGACACATTTTTACCGAGATGTGTACATCTGCATCTGACGGCACCGCGCGAACCGCACGCGGTTTTAATTTGTAGGGCAAGGCATTCCACGAATCGTGAATAACGCCTGCAAAATTTCCTTTCGGCACGACCGGCAAGGGATCTTTAAAAAGTACGCCATCGCCTTGTGAGGCGAGCTTGCTTGACATCCATTGCAAGCCAAAATCGGATAAATCAGATTCCTCATATCCGCCGCCGACATCTGCATGTGCGCCTACAAACCACGCTTGCTCAATACCTGCACGCGGCGTCCATAGGGTGGGCTCGAAGTCTGCGCGGTGCTCGTCGATGGCCAGCGCATGAAAACCATTCGCGACCTTGTCGCTTAAGTCAGTATCGGCAAAGCGGAACAAATCCATGCGTGAACTTTTGCCTTCAGCTTCGTTGTCATAAACGGGAATGCCCATCGCGCCCACGGTGTCCCATACGCCGATCGCGTGGATCGGCACGTCGCGGATCATTTGTTCGGTGTGGACCGGAGAGGCGATGCCGATGATCTTTTTCCAGACGAGATTTATGGCGCGTTGCGCAAGTGATTCCACACGCTTTTCACGATAGCTTGCCCATACATAAAGTCCGTATTGATAAGCCTCTTCCTTGGTCGTGATATTCAGCGCGTTGTAGTCCAGCAAACCATCTTTTGCAATCATGCCGCCCAGCGCGCGC
>JBBRFJ010000149.1:0-5737 GCA_038224475.1 Burkholderiales bacterium | reverse complement strand
CTGCGAATCGCGCAATCGTGCGATCTGATTTTGCGCGATCAATGCCGCGCATATCGGCGTAGTAGCGAATGTTTTCGCGGGCCGTCATGCGCGTGTACAGGCCACGCGCATCGGTGAGCAATCCCAAGGTTTGGCGTACTTTCTCTGGGTCGCGCGCTGCGTCAAAACCGTTCACCGATACGCTACCCCCATCAATCGATACTAAGGTGCCGATCATCCGAATGGTGGTGGTTTTGCCGGCACCATTCGGGCCCAGCAGACCGGTAATCGCACCACTTTTCGCGGTAAAACTCACCCCATTAACAGCATGAACATCGCCGAATGCTTTCTTAAGATCCCGTACCTCGATCATTTCTTTTCTCCCACTTTTTCTGCTTTTGTTTTTTCACGTAACGGCTCATAAAACATGGGGCGCGGCGGCTTTTTCAGACACTCGCCGTCTATCCCCGCTACGCTTGCGGTCTCATAAAATTTCTTGATTAGTTTGGGCGCGCAGCCACGTGAGGCCACACCGTGTCCGCCATTCGGAGCGATCAAATGCAGCGCGTTCGACAAACTTTGCTTCACCACGTCGGCATGGGCGGGCGGAGTGACGGGATCAAGGGCGCCGCTTAAGATCAACACGGGTGCGGCTGATTTCACGGGATCTGTAAAATCTGCCGGCATTGTTCCTTTGGGCCAGACCGCGCACGACAGCGCCATTTGATCGACGAACAAACGCCCGAAAGGGGCACGTGCCGATTGGCTTGCGATATCAGCCGATGTGTAGCGGGGAATATCTTCAGTGCACATGACCGACAGCCGCATGCCGTAGGAAATACTGTCTTCCATGCTTTCACCAAACAATGCATTCTGGCCAAACAATGGTGTGTAATCGCCCTGCTTTGCTTTCGCCAGAGACTGCGGCAACACCGCCGCAAGCTCGGGAACATAAAGTGACGAGAAAATCGCGCCCAATACTGAGTCGCGGCTGATCTCGATTTCCTTGCTCAGTCCGGTCACGCCGTCCGTCACGTTTGCTTTGACCGGCGCTGTGGCTAATTTTTTAAGCAGCGAATCGACGTCTGCCCGCAAATTCGGGAACGATTTTTTGCACGCGACATCGGCATCGCAATCCACCAACATTTTTTCATAAGCCGCGCCCGCATCACCGGCAAAGTCCATCGCCAGCGCCATTGACGGTGACGCCACCGCATCGATCACCACGCTGCGCACGTGCTGAGGATAACGACGCAAGTACTCCATCGACGAACGAGTGCCATACGAAACGCCGAACATATTTATTTTGTCTACACCCAGCGCAGCGCGCACATCGTCATAGTCAGCCATCGCGATGGTGGTGGTGTATTGGGTGAGGTCGGCTTTTTTCGCCAGTTCATCGCGGCATTCCGTGGTGAATTTGGTAATGAGCGCATCGCGTTTCACCGGGTCAGACATGCCGGGCGCATCATCGTCGGGCAGTTTGCAATTCAGTAAATTTGATTTACCGGTGCCGCGCTGATCAATCAAAACAATATCGCGCTTGTCATTCAAGCCGCCCAGCAATTGCTGCGCTTGCTGCGCCAGTTCAGTCGCGGCCTGGCCCGGCCCGCCCGCGAATAAAAAAATAGGGTCGTTTTCCTTAACCCTGGCCGACGCAGGCAACACCACAATATTGAGAGAAATTTTGCGGCCTTGTTTGGTCTCACGATTTTCAAAAACATCCAGCTTGGCGCATTTGGCCTCGCTGTCGATACCTTTGACACGGCAGGCCTTGAGATCCAGCGTGGCTTTCGACGTTATGGCGCTATTGGAGCCGCCATCACCAACGCCGCAGCCGGATAGCATTGAAGCCGCCAAAAGTGAAGCGAAAAGAGGCGTGAATCGGTATGTGAGGGGCAGTGGTCTTTTCATTTTTTCGTTTTTTGATTTGTTTAAAGTTAGGGCTACGGAGTGGACGTTAATAGAACCGACGCCAAGTGTCAAAAACGCTGTGACAAACTGAGCCTAATATTTGATAAACCCCCGATTTTGCATGATGAGTGGATGGAAAGTATTTAGCCGCACCTATAATTGAGCATGACCACTCCTCCTGAATTCGCGAAACTCGATCCGGCCACGCCGGAATTTTGGAACGTACGTTTTGATGCGAAATTCACCCCTTGGGACCAGCGCAGTGTGCCGCAATGTTTGCGCGATTATCTGCGCGCGCAGCCGGTTTTATCTACGCCAACTGCGCCGCCCCGGGTGCTCATTCCGGGCTGCGGTGCCGCAAATGAAGTAAAGCATTTTATCGACTGCGGTTGGGCCCCTACCGCAATTGATTTTTCGCCCGCAGCTGTCGCGCTGGCACGCTCGCAGTTGGGTCTCCTCGCATCGCATGTGCGTCATGCGGATTTTTTTGGTGACGCTATCGTGCCGGGGGATTTTGAGGTGATTTACGAGCGCGCTTTTTTGTGCGCGCTGCCGAGAAACATGTGGGCCGACTGGGCGAGGCGGGTTGCCGAACTGTTGCCGGTGCAAAATGCGCATGTAGAGGCAGGACGACTTATCGGGTTTTTTGTTGAGGACGATAGCCCCAGAGGCCCGCCGTTTGGGTTGAAATCGGGTGAGCTCAATGACCTGCTGTCGCCTGCTTTCACTCGTATTGAGATTATAAAACCGGCCGATTCGATCCCGGTATTTGCCGGCAAGGAATCATGGCAAGTTTGGGCCCGGCGCTAAATCTACCGGCGAGAACGATGGCCTTGAGAATTTGCTAAAGGCGGGTGGCGGGGTTGGCGGTGATTGGATCAGTCGTTTGCGGGCCACCCGGCGAAAGCCCGGCGCTGGCTGCAGCCACCCGGCGACGCCGCACGCCCAGTTCGGCATAAGATTCAATAATGATCACCGAAATGCGCAGGGCCATGCCGTCCTCACCAAATATGGGCGTGACGTAATAACGTACCGGGATTTGCTGACCATCGCGCGCGACGGCCGGAAACTCAATCATCGTCGGTTGTTTATCGCGAAACAGTTTTTGCAAATAGTGGCCCACATTGCTATGTCGTTCAGGCGGGAATAACAGTTCCGGCATACTGTTGCCGACCACCTCTGCGCCACGATATCCGAGCAGTGCTTCGGCCGCATCGTTCCATTCGACGATATGAAACTCAGGGGTGCAGGCGATGACCGGCAAGAGCGTTTGTTGAACGTGGCTCGCCAATACGTCGGCCTGACGCCGCGCTTCTTCCTCAGAGCGGATGACTGCATCGGAGCGCGTTTTGAGTTCGTTGTTTTGCGTGCCCAGCTCGTTGTTATAGGCGCTCAAACGTTCCAGTAAGGCCTGATTTTCCAGCTCGTAGCGCAATCGTTCGACCACCCGTTTGTGCATGGGATAGCCCATATAGAGCATGCAGCCGATAAAAAATAATGCCATGGTGCCAGACAGCCAAGCGGCACCACCGAGCATAAAAAAGATATAGATCGTGGGCGGTACTGCAGCCGGGATCGCCAACGCGGGATGCGCCCATTTGAGGGACGTAAACGGCACAATGGCACTGCCGACGTAGCTTACAATCACCAGCACGATGAACAGCTGCCGGTGCATATCGACAGCGCTGAATAAAAATGTTCCCAGCACGCCCCACTGTAGGCCGACCAGAACATTGCCAACAATTAACAGATGCTCCCAAGCCTTGGAACGGGGAACGTTTTTGTTCCCCTGGAGCAGACGTTGAAACCGGTTCGCGATGCTGAACCGGAACGCAAAAATAGCGATCGCACATGCGAACCAATACAGACCTGATTTGAGATCACCGGTATTGCTCAGCACGAGTAGGGTCAGCGCCGCCGCAAACAGCGAGATGGAAGCGGACAACTGCAACGAGCTGTAGGCCTCCTGCACTTGACGACGATACAGCAGCGCCGGATCAATAGTGACCGGGACTGTGTGAGGTGAACTATTAATAACCTGCGAGGCAGGAGCGGTGGAATGCATGGGCTGTCCCCGCATCTACCATCGGTACGAAAAACGCTTTGTTCGGTAGTTTTGGACGACTACGCGGGCTGGCGTTGATACTTACACGGATGTTAGCGACGGGCGATTTTTTTTAAATGAGTGAGCTTAGGTTATCGCAGAAAAAGCGCGGCTCATGTGAAGTCCGAAACAAGTTTTCACAAACTCACGTAATCCAATGTAATCCTTCGCAACACATGTTGCGCAAACTAAATACCGGCGCCGGCGAACCTCGCGAATAGTATTAGCGCGGAGAAGGTCATCAAGCCTAGACCCTGTGTAAATTGCTGTGTAGCGTGGTCACAAAAACGTGATTGCAACAAAATGCCTCGGATTACGTTACCATTTGGCCATGAAATTTTTTGCCTACAACATCTCGTCGCTTTTTACGACGCTGGGCTTCAGTTTGGCGCTGGTTTTTACGCCGCAAGTTGCGTACGCCGACGAAACTCCCCTTAGTAAAATGAAGAGCGCTGCCGCTGACGTAATCTCGACGTTGCAGCCAGACTTGAGTCTGACGTCGGCCAAGCTGAAGTCGACCGGGGACAAGGCCTCCGAAGTCCTTAACTACGCGTTATCGATGGTCGGCGTGAAGTACAAATACGGCGGAAGCAGTGCCGCGACAGGATTTGATTGTTCAGGCTTTGTGAGCCATGTATTCTCAGAAATTGCCGATTACACCCTACCCCGTAATTCCGAGGCGATTGCGACCCAAGGTGTAAAAGTAGCGATAAGCCATTTGGTCGCCGGCGATTTGGTATTTTTCAATACACGTTCGCGCAAAAACTCCCATGTGGGAATTTATTTGGGAAACAACAGTTTTGTTCACGCGCCCTCGCGCGGTAAAAGAGTCGAGATTGTTGATATGAAGATTCCCTATTGGGAAAAGCATTTCAACGGGGCACGCAGGCTGCTAGCTGATGCTGGCGCGGCACTGGTCGGCACGGCAGGCACAGCTAACACAGAAACCGAACGCGAAGTGCCCGTGCCGATACGAGATTCGCAGTCCGATATTTCCACCAACGGCAGTCAATGACACCACCATACAGGGTCGAACAAGATTCCCAATAAAAAACCGTAGCGGCGGCGTCAGAAGCGACGCCAGCGACTACGGTTTTTAACTGGCAAAATGAAACTCTGGAAAATACGGGCTACGCTGGCTCTTTTAGTGCGGAACGCCGCCCCTGCACTAGGCTTTTACTTTACTCGCCGTACATCTTTTGTTTCAATTCACGACGTTCTTGCGCTTCGATGGTCAGTGTGGCGGTGGGACGCGCCATCAAACGTTGGATGCCAATCGGCTCACCGGTTTCTTCGCAATAACCGTAATCGCCGCTATCAATACGAACAATCGCAGATTCTACTTTTTTAAGCAGTTTGCGTTCACGATCGCGAGCGCGCAACTCAAGCGCGTGTTCTTCCTCAAGCGTCGCGCGGTCTGCCGGATCAGGTGCAACGGCTAGCTCACGCAAATGTTCAGTGGTTGCGCCGGCGTTTTCACGCAGTTGTGCGGCCAGCATCTGCAATTGATGCTTGAAATATTTAAGCTGATCTTTCGACATGTAGTCGGTTTTGGCCTGCTTGATCAGATCGGCTTCTGACATCAAAGCACCGCTTTTTGCGCTATCGGTGGAACGATCCTTTGACGAGGATTTTGAAGCTGCCTTGGAAACAGTTTCGGCGGGGGCGCTTTTTTCAGCGGATGCAGCACTGGATTTGGCGCCAGTTTTAGCCAAGGGCTTGGCTTTATTTGCAGTGGCC
>JBBRFJ010000148.1:0-5742 GCA_038224475.1 Burkholderiales bacterium | reverse complement strand
CGTTTGGCCCAGCGACGGCGATTTACCTAATGTTTGCGTAATCCCACCTTGCGCATAGGAGCCGATATGAATAGTAAATATGTGAACTCAAGCTTCGTTGTTTCGTCTGCGATTGCCGGTTTGCTGGCCATTTCCAACGTTACTTTTGCGGCCGCAGCGGAAGAAAAAAAGCCGGAAAAAGAAAAGTGTCACGGCATCGCTAAAAAAAGTTTGAATGACTGTGGCACCGCCAAGCACACGTGCGCGGGCAAAGCGTCGGCGGATAATTTGCCAGATGAATGGAAATATGTGCCGAAGGGCTCATGCGAAAAAATGGGTGGTTCGTTGAAGGCAGGAGGCGCTTCTTCGGATAAAAAAAGCTGACGTTAGCGACGGCGGCAACGAAAATAGCGCGACAGCAAATATTGCAAACCGAAATATTTAGAGTCTTATTAAATTTTCGTTTATCCACAACACTTTTATAAGGAAGAAACCATGAAAACATCTCAGTTGATTATCAGCGCCGCGATTACCGGCATCTTGTCGCTCGGCGCGTCGGGCTTGGCCGGTGCTCAAGAACCTGCACCGAAAAAAGAAAAATGTTTTGGCATCGCAAAGGCTGGCAAAAATGATTGTGGTACCTCCCAACATTCATGCGCAGGCAACGCAAAAGCCGACAATCTGCCTGAAGAATGGAAATATGTTGCCAAGGGTACCTGTGAAAAAATGGGCGGTTCGCTGAAAAAGCCGGCAGCAGCAGCACCTTCTGGTTACTAAAGGATACCGAATCCGCAAGTTGCAATATTGCGTATGACCATCTTGTATAAAGTGATGATGACTGCATGATGTTGAGAGAATGCACAACCTATCGCAATGCCCTCGCTCAAAGCGAGGGCATTGCATTTCCAGAACCTGATTTACAGCGCAGAAATGATTCAAGACCCAGCATCTAGCGTTTTTACGGCGCCCGCTTTTGCATTCGCCGATATCGTGGGCAGTGTGGGTGTCGGCCTGCGTGCGCCGCACTATCAGGCAATTCTGGCGAAAAAACCGTCGCTGGGTTTTTTGGAAGTGCATAGCGAGAATTTTTTTGGCGATGGCGGACAGCCGCTTAAATATCTGCATGCTTTCCGCGAAATATATCCCCTGAGTTTGCATGGCGTCGGGCTGTCTATTGGTTCTGCCGATGCGGTCAATCTCAATCATCTGCAAAAATTAAAACGTCTTGCCGATGCGATTGAGCCTGCCCTGATATCCGAACATCTTTGCTGGGTCGGAGTAAATGGCCGGTTCTTGAATGATCTGCTGCCGCTGCCCTATACCGTAGAATCGTTGCGCCACGTTGTTAGACACGTGACACAAGTGCAGGATTTTTTAGGCAGGCGAATTTCGGTCGAGAATGTGTCGAGCTATCTCGAATTCGTGGACTCGGATATTCCTGAGTGGGCGTTTATTCAGGAGGTGGCTGACCGCGCGGGTTGCGGCATTTTGTTGGACGTAAATAATATTTATGTCAATGCGACCAACCATGGCTTTGATGCGAAAACTTATATTGACGCGATCAAGGCTGATAGCGTGACCGAGATTCATCTGGCCGGTTTTCAAGACACGGGTGAAATCCTGATTGACACGCATGGAGATCGCGTCAGCAGCGCGGTGTGGGCGCTTTATGCCTACACTCTGGCGCGGCTGGGTCCGGTGCCAACATTGATCGAGTGGGATAGCGATTTGCCGGCGCTTGACGTGCTGCTTGATGAAGCAAAACACGCCGATGACCTCATGCAGCAGGCCGGCTCTATTCCGTATTCACCGTCACTGCAATTTTCGCAGAAACCTTTTCAGCAGCCTCAGCAGCAATGGCGCGACCATGCTGCCTGAGCTTCAGAGCCGGTTTGTTGCAAGCCTGTTTGCGCCAGACGCCGCGGTTGCCGAATCGGCAGCCGTTGATGCGCTCATCCGTGGCGGAAAGCTGAGTCCGTCAAGGCGACTCGCGATCTATCGCCATAATGTTTTTTCGACGCTTACCGGCGCGCTGCGTGATTTATATCCGGTAACGGAATCCATCGTCGGTGCGCCGTTTTTTTCGCATCTTGCCAGACAATTCATTTATGTGACGCCGTCGCCGTCAGGGGACTTGAATATGTTTGGGCGCGAGTGGCCAGACTTTTTAGCGGCAAGCGCGGAGATCGATAGTCTGCCCTATCTGCATGATGTGGCATCGTTGGAATGGGCATGGCACCTAGCATTTCACGCCGCGGATAGCCCGCGGTTCGAATTGTCGACGCTCGCGAGCGTGCCGTCAGAACAACACGCCGCGCTAAGATTTAGTTTGCATCCATCGGTGGCGTTGATTGCGTCGTCTTTTCCGATTGTGCGCATATGGGCAGTCAATCAGCCGGACTACAGGGACGAAATGGCGATCAATTGGGAAGTGCCGGGGGATTTCGCCCTCGTGGCCCGCGACGATGTGGAAATCAAAATACAATCTTTGCCGCAAGGTGAATTTGAGTTTTTGCGCGCCATACAACGCGACGCCCGTCTCGACATGGCGGCTGAAAAGGCCTTCGAAGCCGATCCTGATTTTGATTTACAAGGCACTTTATTGGCCGCCATTCAGTCGAACGTTATCGTCGATGTCAGGCCAGATTCAGGATGTGTAGAACGATCAATTGCGATAAACGATTAACGGAATGTTAGAAATTGGGGTCTGCATGACCGTCATGCAGTGCAAAAATCGTTGCGAAAATTTGCAACAGAACGGATGTATTTATGAACCAACTCCCAACACAGCGTCCGCTACAGGGTTTGAATAATTACACCCGGCCCTCGCAAAATCCGCGAAAAGTTAGGTGTTTTTTGGTCATTGTAGGAGTACTTTTTGTAGGTTGGAATATGGTGACAACCTCGCGTGATGCGCTTGCACAGGCCCCCGCCATGGCAAAGCCCGTACCGGCCGCAAAGTCCGCGGCAAAAACGCCCACCGCCAAATTTGATGGCGCGAGCTTTTTGAACAAAGCGATTCGCCAGCCGATGCTGGCCGAACGTATTACCAAGTCATTCACCCTGATCGGCCAAAACGTGTTGGAGATTCGTTCACGCCGGCAGATGGACGACAGCCTGCGCGAATTCAGCGTCGCGTTAAAAGATTTGCGTGCCGGTGCCCCGACCCCGGAAATAAAAGACAACTACGATTTGCTGACGCAATTGTTCGAAGAATATCAGGGCATCAAGAGCAAGCCGGCAAATGTAGCTAATGCACGCGAACTGGCTGAGCAAAACGAAGAGTTGGTTTGGATTTCGCAGAAGGGTGCCATGCTGATTCAGGCCTACACAAAGTCGACCCGCAGTGATCTCATTACCACCGCGGGTGATGCGCGTACGCTCACCCAGCGCATCGCCAAGCTGTATTTGTTTCGCAGTTGGGGCGTGCGCGGGGATGTGATCGCGAATGACTTGAAAAAAGCGCTGGCGGATTATCGTACTTCGATTAACAAGCTGATCGCATCGCCTGAAAACACAGATCAGATAAAAAGCGAATTGGCGCTGGCAGAAACTCAATGGACTTTTTTGCAGCAGGCGATGGAGCGATTAAACAGCAATCAAACCTCAAAGCTGGAACTGGAATTCGTCTCAAAGTCATGCGACAACATCCTTGATGTTATGGAGCGGGTGACGAAGCTTTATGAAGGTTTGAAAGCTTAGGTTTGCGGTGCCGGGATGCTTGGCGAGGATGGCGTAGCGCTGCTTCAGCTGTTCGATAGACTGCATTTACAACTATAATTTACGCACGCAGTTAAAGCGCTCACAACTTGGCATTAAGCACTTAAGATTGAAGTCCGTCATGACATCCGGCGTGCCCTATTTTTAATGGATTCATGATACCCGGACGCACGCCCTCATCCCCCAGATAAATGTATCACCGCGAATGCGAGGCTAAGGATAGCTATGTCTGTTTTCAATAGAGTTTTTGATGCGCATAAAAGAGCAAAGGCGCAACTTGAGCAAGAGGAAGCCGCCAGAGCTGCGGCAGAAAAGGCAGCCACCAACGAATTTATCGCCGCGTTTATGCAGCACGTTGAATTTGTTATTGCGCCGATCTTTGCGCAGTTCGCTCGTGATGCTGAAGCGCACGGGTTTCCTGCTAAGACGGAGTATGCCAAAGACGAATCAAACAATCTGACCCACACACTTAGATTTGCCGTCGTGGCAGGCGCTGCGTTGGGCGAGCATCCGCAAAATGAATGTGCCTGCACACTAAAAGCGATCATTGCGGATCGCAGGGTCGAGCTATCCTCACACTTTGATAAGCGGCCCGGCAGACGGGTCCCGTTCAAAAGTGAAATCTTCGTGCTACCCGTGGTGAATGCGGTGCTGTTGGAGCGAACGCTCGGAGAGCTACTGATTTCGGCGCTTGATTCCGGCGTCAGCTAGACGCTCTCGGGCTCAAATAGCGGCAGATTTTTTTAGACCTCAAGCAGACCGTCAGGAAGGAAAACTCCTTCATTGACGGACTTCATCAAGCATTTTTGCCTTGAGACGCCCGCCGATATTGGGGGTTGTTCTGCACACTGCTATAAAACGTAACGCGCTAAATCCTCGCTCTTCGCGAGGGCCGATAATTTTTCATCAACATACGCCGCTGTTATCGTGAAATTGTCACCACGAGCGGAGGTATCAAATGACACTTCCTCAAGTAATTTTTCCATGACTGTATAGAGGCGGCGAGCGCCGATATTTTCTGTTTTTTCGTTCACCGAAAATGCGATTTCAGCAAGCCTGCGTACACTTTCAGGCGGGAACGAAAGTGTCAATCCTTCGGTCTTTAAAAGCGCTTCGTATTGTCGCGTCAGGCAGGCATCGGTGTTGGTCAGGATCGCCTCGAAATCTTCCACCGAAAGCGACGTAAGTTCGACGCGAATCGGCAGGCGGCCCTGTAATTCGGGAATGAGATCCGATGGTTTGGCAAGGTGGAAAGCGCCGCTGGCAATGAATAAAACGTGGTCGGTTTTTACCATGCCGTACTTGGTGGAAATGGTGGTGCCTTCGACCAGCGGCAACAAATCACGCTGCACACCCTGACGTGAAACATCTGCTCCGTGCGCTTCTGAGCGGCTGGCAATCTTGTCGATCTCGTCCAAGAACACGATACCGTTTTGTTCAACGTTCTGGATCGCGGCAATTTTTGTTTCTTCATCGTTGATGAGTTTCATCGCCTCCTCGTCAACCAACAGTTTCATCGCATCTTTTACGTTCAGCTTGCGGGCTTTACGGCGTGTCTGCCCCATGTTCTGAAACATGCCCTGAATTTGTTGCGTCAGATCTTCCATGCCGGGTGGGCCGAAGATTTCCATTTGCCCTGGGGTCGCGGCGACTTCGATTTCAATCTCACGATCATCAAGCTTGCCTTCGCGCAGCATTTTGCGGAACTTCTGACGCGTGTTATTTCCGCTTTCTGCGCCGCCGGACTCGGCGTTATGCTTATGCTCATCTTCAGCGTCATTGGCCTTGCCATAAAAATCGAAATTACGGGCCGCAGGCAATAGCGCATCAAGTACCCGCTCTTCAGCGTGGTCGTGCGCCAGCGGGCGGGCTTTTTCGGCTTCGACCTCACGCGCCTGTTTTACCGCGATCTCGGCCAGATCACGGATGATCGAGTCAACATCACGTCCGACGTATCCGACCTCGGTAAATTTGGTCGCTTCAACTTTGATGAAAGGGGCATTGGCGAGCTTGGCCAAGCGTCGCGCGATTTCAGTTTTTCCG
>JBBRFJ010000147.1:0-5830 GCA_038224475.1 Burkholderiales bacterium | reverse complement strand
GCTGTTTTGTAATTTCTCTCTTGGGAGTGTTTGGCGATGCCAAAGTCGGCGAGCGCGAGTGAGCCATCTTCGCGCAGCATGATGTTGTCCGGCTTCATATCGCGATGTACAACGCCTTTGTGATGAACCGCATCAAGCGCTAAGGCTACTTGAATCAAAATTGCAACAGCGGTATCCGGTGTCAGGCGGTCGTATGAAGCTTCATGCTGTTTCATCAGGTTGCGCAAGTCGCCTTTAGGAAAATATTCCATCGCAATATAGGCGTAGGTTTCAGAGCACCCTTGGTGAAAAATCTTGGCAACATTACGATGCGTGATTTGGGATACCAATGCATATTCGTCAATATAGCGCTGCAAGACGCGGCCGTCATCGCCCTTGGCGATACGCGCCAACTTGAGCACATGTCGGTCACCAGAATCTGCGCGCTCGGCCAGAAATACCTGCGACATGCCACCTTCGCCAATTTTTTTTATTAGCCGGTAGCCATCCAGTTCGTTGGCCGATACGCTGGGCAAGCAAGATGTGGCGGCTGACGCAACTATCGTACCTGTACCGGGCCTCATAACATCGAGGGAAGCCGGATTGTGGCGCGAAACAATGGTTGTGAAGTCCTGCTCGTCGGCCACCTGCCCGCTTAAGCTGCGTGCCATGCGTCCCGCGCGAGTCAGGCGTGCAATCACTGAGTTGATCAATTCAATGCGCTTAACGGGCTTAGCCAGAAAATCGTCGGCTCCCAACTCCATACCGCGGCGGAACACCGATACGTCGCTATGCTGGCTGAGCAAAATGATGGGAATAAACGCGGTTGCGGGGTTTGCGCGAACCGCTTCCAATAACTCGAATCCGTCCAACCGTGGCATCGAGATATCCGTAATGATCAGATCGGGCGGGCGACGCAACACATGAGCCAGTGCGGCTTCACCATCTTCGGCTAGGCTGACGACGAAATTCGATGTCGCTAGATGCATGCGCACAATTTCGCGTATGACGCTATCGTCATCGGCAACAAGAATTTTTACACCGGCGGTTGGTACGGACATGGCTTAAACCGAGGAACCTAGATTTATCAAATACTGGCATGCATTATGCTGAATGAGTTTACAAGAACGAGGTCTCACCACCAACTTCGCCTATCGTTAATATCGACACTCGCCCGAGAAACGTGAGGGTTTGCGAACTGGGTGCTTAATAACGAACTCGCTAACGAACTTAATATCGCTTCAGGTTAGCCAGAACTTGTCGACAAACGGTGCTTATCTTACCGTTGGGCGGCTGAAGCAAAGTTGGTTAATGCAAAGTGTTATTATTCAATGTGTTGTAGCCCGAATATAATAGAATTTATGAAGATTTGCAGCCTAATGTCTATTCGTACGATCCGCTTTCGCCACCGCATGTCTTGCGTGTTGGCAGCCGCCGTTATGGCCTGCGCATGGTCTACTGTCGCTACGGCCAATATTTATTCGTTTACGGACGAAAAGGGCGTCGTACATTTTTCAAATCTGCCCCACCTCGACCGGCGCTATCGAATGGTTTATCGCATTCCCACTTCCGGCGATATGCGTCCTAATGCCTGGTCTGCGAGCGGCCCGGCAAGCATAGATATTGGTAAATATGTGCCTATTATCGCCAGTGCTGCCAAGTTAAATGGGCTTGACCCCAAGCTTATTCATGCCGTCATTAGAGCGGAATCCGGATATAACGCCCGCGCGATGTCACCTAAGGGTGCGGTGGGGCTGATGCAGCTGATTCCCGCCACCGCGCAACGTTATGGGGTGAACAATATTCACGACCCGAGCGAAAACATTAATGGAGGCACCCGTTATCTGCGCGATCTGCTCGCGATGTTCAATGGCAATGTCGAACTGGCGCTTGCCGGTTACAACGCCGGTGAAAACGCTGTAATACGCGCAGGTAATCGCATCCCGAATTATCCTGAAACCATGGCTTATGTGCCTAAAGTCATGAATTTCTATCGAACGGTTGATTTGTCGCGTTTTTAATCTTTCACCGACGGTTTTTTGCGGTTCAAGCGAAAGCGCAAAGCCAAGCTCTCCAGTAAATTTATCGACTTAACCCTAGCTTTTGCGGGTTTTTCAAGCAATAGATGCTTGCGAATGCCCGTAGAACCTCGGGTTTAATATTTGAGTCCGGTGAGATCTGTTCCCAAGCTGCCCGCCCGCCCCAGCTCGCTCATTCACAGCGATTGGACAGATTGATGCCAGTCAAGTGCACTCTGCCACCCGAGGCAAAACAATTCCTCAACAAGGGCGTTTTATGAGGTGTCATTCACCAGCAATGATCGCAAGGATAAATGCATATTTGTTTGATAGCAGATGTTGTATTCTCGAGCTGGCAAACTTCCCCTACACTTAATTCAGTGCTCAAAAAGTGCAAGCGTATTTAGGCGTACCTAGACTTCTGCGCGAGTCACTTTAAAACTATAAAGCAGTTAAATTTTGAGGAGAAAAGCATGTCTGCAGTCATCGGTGGAAAAGATATTTAGGGCGGGTCTCCAAGCGGCGGGCTCTTCGGGTTTCTGGACAAAGAGCGAACGATTGCGGGTTTGGGCTTTAATCGATGGCTTGTTCCACCAGCTGCGCTCGCGATTCATCTGTGCATCGGTATGGCCTATGGCTTTTCAGTGTCTTGGCTGCCATTATCGAAGGCTTTGACCGGCCCTGGAATCACCGCTTGTGCAAAGGGTATTTCAATTTTTGGACTTGCGTTACCAAGCCTCGCTAAATTGACGGCCACCGACTGTAACTGGAACTGGAACATCTCAAGTCTTGGCATCATGTACACATTATTCTTTGTGTTCCTGGGTTGCTCGGCCGCGATTTGGGGTGGCCGGCTGGAACGTGCAGGCCCGCGCAAAGCTGGTGTCGTCAGCGCATTGTGCTGGTGCGGCGGAATGTTAATTTCAGCGTTTGGGGTTTATTCGCACCAGCTTTGGATGATGATTTTGGGCTCTGGTGTGATTGGGGGCATTGGGCTGGGTCTGGGCTATATCTCGCCGGTTTCGACATTGATCAAATGGTTTCCCAACCGTTGCGGCATGGCGACTGGTATGGCCATCATGGGCTTCGGCGGTGGAGCAATGATTGGCTCGCCACTTGCGGTGGAGCTGATGAAAAACTTTTCGACCACGACCGACGTTGGCGTGACCGCCACTTTCGTCGTAATGGCGCTGGTTTATTTTGTATTCATGATGGCCGGTGCATTTAGTTACCTTGTTCCAGCGACAGGTTGGAAGCCTGAAGGCTGGACCGCGCCCGCCGCACAAGTCAGCAACACCATGATTACCCAGCGTCATGTGCATGTTAAAAAGGTATGGGGAATTCCCCAATTTTGGCTTATCTGGATGGTGCTGTGCATGAACGTCAGCGCGGGTATCGGCGTGATTGGCATGGCGAGCCCAATGCTTCAAGAAGTATTCGGCGGCAGCTTGATTGGGGTTGGTAAAAAGTTTATTGAATTGGATAAAGGCCAGCTCACCGCGATTGCTGGCGTAGCCGCGGGGTTCACCGCATTGCACAGTTTGTTCAACATTGGCGGGCGATTCTTTTGGGCGAGTTTGTCCGATAAGTTTGGCCGCAAGATGACCTATGTGATTTTCTTTGTTCTTGGTGGACTCCTGTACGCGAGCGTTCCTGCCAGCGCGGGCGCCGGCAGCAAGGCGCTGTTTGTTGGTGCAATCTGCATCATCCTGTCTATGTATGGTGGTGGCTTTGCAACGGTGCCCGCGTATCTCGCAGATTTGTTTGGCACGCAAATGGTGGGTGCCACACATGGTCGTCTATTAACAGCGTGGGCGACTGCCGGTGTGTTGGGCCCATTGGTCGTCAATGGAATGCGCGATTATCAAATCGGTTTAGGCATCCCTCGCGAACAGGTCTACAACCAAACAATGTACATACTCGTCGGCATGTTGGTGGTCGGCTTGATCTGTAATTTATTGGTACGGCCGGTTGCGGATAAGTGGTTCATGACGCCGACCGAGTTGGCGGAGGAGAAGCGCCTCGCCCACGACAAAGCAGTCGCATCCGAGGTCGGTGCTGGCCCTGGAACAGGTGGGAATACACCCACAATTTTGGTTGTTCTGGCGTGGGCTGCCGTGGGTATTCCAACCGCATTGGGTGTGTATCGTACCCTGCAAAGTGTGTCGAAGTTTTTTAATTGATGTATAGCTGGCGGCTGGAGTAGCGGATGCTTTTCCAGTCGACATGGCGCTGCATCGCTTGATGGCGCAACAAATATCGTCGCGATAAACGGCCACGAGGTATTAGTGAAGTACCGTGCCGTCGTCGTCGTTAGCCGCAAAAGGCTTTGTCGTAAAAAGCCTCAATCGTAAACAGCTCTCGTGATGAAAAATCTTTGCGATAAAAATGCCCTGCATTTCTGCGGGGCATTTTTATCGCCGCCAAGTAGCGATCACGATCTTCGGTACTAAAAACGTCAGTACTATCTGTTTGTTCTATGCGATCGCCCGGTAAGCCGGCAAGGTTAAGAACTCCTCGTAGTTATCATCCATGACGAGCTTTTCAAACATGGTGGCACCTTCCACATATTTGCCCGCTGCATAGACGGCTTCTCCAACGATTCCAGATGTTTTTCTAAGTTCATCGGCAATCAGCATTTTCACTATTTCCTTGCTTACTTTGCGGCCATCATCGAGCACGCCTTTGGGGGAACGAATCCATTGCCAAATCTGGCTGCGCGAAATTTCGGCGGTGGCGGCGTCTTCCATCAAATTGAAAATCGGTACGCAGCCATTGCCGCCCAGCCATGAGCCGATGTATTGAATCCCGACCTGAATATTGTTGCGCACGCCAGCCTCGGTGATCGGTGCTTCAGGTTGGAAATCGAGCAAATCACCTGCCGTGAAATGGATATCGTCGCGTTGTTTATGGATTTGATTTGGCGTCGGCATATGCGCATCGAATACCGCCTTCGCGACCGCAACCAAGCCGGGATGGGCGACCCATGTGCCGTCGCACCCATCGGTAACCTCGCGTAACTTGTCCAGACGCACTTTTTCGAAGGCGGCGTTATTGGCAGCGGGATTATTTTTAATCGGGATTTGTGCCGCCATGCCACCCATCGCAAATGTTTGGCGTCTATGGCAAGTTTTTACCAGCGTCAGCGCATAGGCGCGCAGAAATGGGGCCATCATAGTGACTTCGGCGCGGTCAGCCAAGCAAAAGTCTTTGTTGAGGCGGAATTTCTTGATTGCGGAAAAAATATAATCCCAGCGGCCAATATTCAGACCCGCACTGTGTTCGCGAAGCTCATACAAGATCTCGTCCATTTCGAATGCGGCAACGATAGTCTCAATCAACACTGTGCCTTTGATAGAGCCTTGGGGGACGCCCAGTTCGGTCTGTGCCATCACAAAAATATCGTTCCACAAGCGAGCCTCAAGATGAGACTCCATCTTCGGCAAATACAGGTACACGCCACTGCCTCGCCTAAGCAACGTTTTAACGTTATGGAAAAAATACAGGGCGAAATCGAATATCGCGCCGGAGACAGGTTGGCCGTCCAGCGTAACGTGCTTCTCATCCAGATGCCAGCCGCGCGGGCGGGGAAATAAGACGGCTGGCTTTTCGTTGAGTTTGTATGACTTACCGTTTTGCTCGAACGCGATGGTGCGTGCGTTGGCGTCGCGCAGATTAATTTGGCCATCGATTATGTTGTGCCATGTGGGGCAATTGGCGTCCTCAAAATCGGCCATGAACGTGTTGGCACCGCAATTTAACGCATTTATGACCATTTTTCGGTCAGTCGGGCCGGTGATTTCGACGCGGCGATCTTGGATGTCAGCAGGCAC
>JBBRFJ010000146.1:0-5980 GCA_038224475.1 Burkholderiales bacterium | reverse complement strand
CCGCAGGCTTAAAGCCGACTCCAGCACCCGCGACATCCCCGTCATATTCGTCACGGCGCATACCAATGAAGTCGCCGAAACATTCGGGCTCGAACTGGGTGCCGTCGATTTCATTTCCAAGCCAATCAATCCGAAGATTGTGCGCGCCCGCGTCAAAACCCATCTGACCATGAAAGCGCAGGCGGATGTGTTGCGGCAATGGGTTTATATCGACGGGCTTACCGGTGTCCATAACCGGCGCCATTTTGATGAACGCTTGGCCGCGGAATGGGGACGCTCGTCGCGCGGAAACGCTACCTTAAGCGTAGTGCTGTTGGATGTGGATTTTTTCAAACGTTACAACGACCACTATGGACACCAAAAAGGCGATGATTGCCTTCGCCATATCGCCACCGTTCTCAAAACAGGCTTGAGAAGACCCACGGATTTGATCGCACGCTATGGGGGCGAAGAATTCGTGTGCCTGCTGCCAGAGACCCCTATCAGCGGCGCACTCAAGGTGGCTGAGAAACTCAGGCAGCGCGTGCTGGATGCGGAAATAGCGCACGTCGATTCCGCTGTCGCACCGGTGGTCACGGTAAGCCTCGGCGTCTCCAACAATCGGGTGGGCTCAATTCGCTCGCCGGCTGACCTGTTGGGCGAAGCCGATGCCTGCCTTTATAAAGCCAAGGAGCGCGGACGTGATCGTGTTTGTGGAACGGAATGACGTTGGTTGCGTTCACCCATATAACGTTCACGCACCCAACTTAATACTTTTTAGAGATTTCGGTTGCAATCCGTACAAAGGCATCACAAAGTTGCTCCGCGCCGTTCGCTTTGAAGATTAGCTCGCGTATCCCGGCGCCGTCTGCCTGCTCGCGAAGCGTCTCATCAATGAATCCAGATGCCACTACGACCGGCAAGTCAGGGCAAATAACGTGTACCTCGCGCGCCACTTCAAGCCCAGACATACCGGGCATATTGTAGTCTGTCACCATCAAAGCAAACTTGGCAGGATCGGCGCGTAAGACCGCAAGCGCCTCGTGTTGATCACAGAAACCGCTGACGTCAACACCGCGCTTCGCTAACAGGCGTTCGACCAGAAACACCAGCGATTCGTCATCATCTAAATACAGGATGCTGCAGGTATCGCCCTGCCCCCTGTGTTGAGTAGCCCCCACGGCAGGTGGCGGGTTCAAACCAGGCAAATCATGTTTAATGTCTGCGCTTTTAACTTTATGCGCAACGGCAATTAAGCCTATCTCGTTGTCGGTATCGATGTCGCTGTCGCTGCCCGTTTCGCTATCAGTGTCTTGCTCCGTGATGGGCAGATAGATTGTGAAAGCAGTGCCCATGCCGGGTTGGCTGTCGACCGTGATCACACCCTCGTGTGCCGTCACAATACCGTGCACCACCGAAAGACCCAGACCCGTGCCCTCGTTCAATTCCTTAGTCGTGAAGAATGGATCAAAAATCCTGGCGACGGTTGCCTCGTCCATGCCATGAGCATCATCTGCCACCACCAGCCGCACCGCGCCCACCGGATATTTATCCAGCATCGCTTCCAACGCGGGATGGGCATCGATCAGAGTCCGTTCGAGCGCTACGGTATCCACACAGATTTTGATATTTCCCGGGCGATTGTCCATCGCCTGCATCGCATTGGTAGCGAGGTTGAGCACAACTTGCTCCATCTGGGTGATATCAGCCAAGACTCGCGGCAGATTGTCCGCACAAACTACGTGCAGATTCAAGCGCGCAGGCAAAGTCGCTCTCAGCAAGCGACCCGCTTCTTCGACGATTGGAGAGAGGCTCACCGGTTTTCGTTCGGTGGGCTGGCGACGGCTGAACGAAAGAATCTGCTGCACCAGATCGCGGGCGCGGGAAGCGGCTTTTCGGATCTCCGTGAGGCTTTCCAGCGCTTGTGGATTACTGCTTGCGTCCTCGCGCGCCAATTCAGCGTTACCCAGAATGGTCGCCAGGATATTGTTAAAGTCATGAGCAATACCGCCCGCCAGTGTGCCAATCGCCTCCATTTTCTGCGATTCGCGCAGCTGGTTTTCAAGTGAGGTTCGCTTAGCCTCTGCTTCTACCCGATCGCTGATGTCCTGCACAATGCCCCGAAGACCAATTGTCGCGCCATCGGGGTTCTTAACGATTTCGCCGGTGGTGGCGATCCAGCGGCTGGATACGCCTTGCGTGCTCAATTTCGGATTCAGTTGCAGATCGAGTTGGTAAGGCTCGCCGGTCTGCATGGTGTGCTGAGCCGCCGCGACCAGTCTCGCGGCGCTTTCTGCTTGGAACATGCTTAACATCTCGTCATTATTGGGCGGACCCAGCGCCCGATCCCTTCCAAAAATTCGACAGAATTCATCGGACCACACCGCGACACCTGTTAGTACGTTCCAGTCCCAGCTGCCAATATGGGCGACTCGCTGCGCCTCGATCAGTGCCGCCTCGCTGGACCGCAACGCGGTTTCGGCAAGATCTCGTCCGATGGCAATCCCCACCAACTGTGCGCCGCGCTCAACACTCGCGATTTCTAAAGCGCTCGCACCGCGCGGGGCAGCGTAATAAAACGCAAAGGTGCCAAGCACCTGTCGCTCCGCACTCAAAATCGGCACCGACCAGCAGGCGCCAAGCTCGTTCGACCGCGCAATATCTTTGTAATCGCGCCATCGCCGATCTTGAGTAATGTCGCCAACGATAACAGTTTGCTTGGTAAAAGCAGCGGTTCCGCAAGAACCCACTTCAGGTCCAATTTCGATACCATCAATCGCGTTACAGAATGCGGGTGGCAGATTTGGCGCAGCACCGTGGCGTAATTGTCGCCCATTCGGATCGAGCAATAAAACTGATCCCTTCATGTCCGGCAGCATGGACTCATAGGCCAGCACAATCAAAGTGAGTAGCTCTTTAAGAGGACCGCCTTGCGCCACCAGCTCCAGCACCAGGCGCTCATTGGCGCTCTCCAGCTCTGCCAGCTTGCGAGCGGTAATGTCGTGAAAAGCTCCAATCAGTTTGACGACTTTGCCATCTTCGATCACTGGAGACCCTTGGGTTCGAATCCAAATCGACCTGCCCTTTACGGTAAATTTTCGAAGCTCCAAGTCGTAGCTGATACCGTCATCAATTGCAGCTTGTATCGCTGCTTGAATCACCGGCCGAGCTTCGGGCGCGAACAAATTTAATCCCTGCTCAAAGCTAGGCGCCTCCGGCGGATCAAGTTCATGAATGCGACAGGTTTCTAAGGACCAAAACATTTTCTTCGTTTCCAGATCCAGCTCCCAGCCGCCTACTTTTGCGACCTGCCCGGTGCGTTCGAGAAGTTCGGCCGTGCGTTCCAGCTCACGCTGAAGCCGGTAAGACTCCGTGACATCACTGAACACGACCACTACGCCGACAATCTTGCCTGCCGGGTCGCGGATCGGCGCGGCGCTATCAAAAATCTGATATTCGCGGCCATCACGCGCCAATAACGCAGTGTGGTTTGCGAGCCCCACCACGTCGCCGTGCTCCATCACCAACTTTGCGGGGTTGGTCGCAACGGCTCGCGTCTGGCTGTTCACGATATGGAATACCTCGGGCAGCGGCCGGCCGAGGGCCTCTTCTATCGACCAGCCCGTGAGCCGCTCAGCGGTCGCGTTCATGCGCGTGACCGCGCCCCCATCATCCGTGGCAATCACTGCGTCGCCAATCGACAGCAGCGTAATGGCCAAGTTTTGTTCACTCAGGCGCAACTGCTCCTCGGCTTGTTTCTGCGCCGTCACATCATGGGCGAGGACTAATCGGGTCGGATGTTCAGCAAGCGCGAAAGAATGAGAGGTAATTTCAACCAGAATTATGCTGCCGTCCTTGCGTCGGTGCCGCCACAACTGTGCTCCGCGAAAACCGGGCTTGGTTAACGCCACTGCATTTAGCAAATCAGGAATGTCTTCAGGGGGCCGGATATCCCGAATGGTCATCGATAGAAATTCCAACTCGCTGTATCCGTAATGCGCAATCGCAGCGTCATTGACCATCTCGAACCTAAGCGTTCCGAGGTGATAAGTCCACATCGGGTGCGGATTACTTTTGAACATTTCCCGATACCGGGCTTCGCTATCGCGCAGCGCTTGTTCATCTTCCCGGCGCGCCGAGATGTCGCGCCGCACACCCGATAAGCGGGTCGGTTTGCCGGCCGGCGATCGCTCCACAACACGGCCGGCTACACTGATCCAGCGGTAGGAACCATCTTCGTGCCGCATGCGTGCTTCGTATTCATACGGTAAATCGGCGCCTTCCAGCACGGCCTCAATTTTTGCAACGACACGTTCTTTGTCGTCGGGGTGGAGGCGCTCCAGCCACAACCGCCGGCCATGAAAACCCCGCTCCGAGGTATAACCGAGCATATTGAAATGTGTTTCGGTCGCGTACCAGCGATTGTTCTGTACATCCCAGTCCCATACGCCGATTTGTGCCGCATCGGTCGCGAGCGAAAGCCGCTCCGCAAGCTGCCGAACATCCCCCTCCGCGCGAGCCTTTTGTCGTAGCGCTCGGTTGAGAAATACGGACAGCACAATAATTACCAGCGAGCCGCTCGCCCAGATCACGATGGCAAGATAGGCAAGCTTGCGCCACGAGGTCAGCGCAAACGCCATCGACTGACCCACGGCCAGAACGAGGCTCGGCGCTGTTGATAATGTGCGGTAGGCAAACATCCTAGCCACGCCGTCTATTCCGCTGATATTTTGATAGCTTCCGGTCGGGCTCTGCGGCAAATGAATTTGAAACATGGGGCTATCACGAAAATTTTTACCAACCGCCGCATCTTGAGGCGGGCTTCGCATCATCAATACCCCGTCGCGGCGGAACAAGGCAATCGAGCTACCGATTCCCAGATCGACGTTTTGCCATAGTCTCTCAAAATACGACGGCTCCATGGCGGCCACAATAACGCCTAGGAAAGTGCCATTGGCTGACCGCAACGGCCGGGTCGCACTGATTTGCCACGCATTTGTCGAACGGCTGCGGACGGGCACTGCCACGTAAAATTCAGTCTCGGGCTTGGTCAGATAAATTTGAAAATAATCACGATCAGAAATACTGATGTCTACATTTTTTATGTCGGAATCGTAAATGATCCGTCCCTGAGCGTCCGTCACGCGCAACGCGCGCAAAAATGGCAACTCGCTGGCTTGCGCGCGCAGCTGCTCACTTGCAATAACCGGTGTCAAGCTCTCCTCAGCTTGACGAGCCGGGAAGCGGGTGGCGATGAGTTGCAGCTGTTGATCCACAATTTGCAAGGTACGCGAGGTCTGCTCTTCGACCACATGTGCGAGCGACTCTGTCAAACGCTCGGCAGACTCAATTGCCTGCGCGCGCAAATACGCGAGCGCGAGCGCGACCATACACCCTGATAGAAAAATGACGGCTGCGGCAATCCAGAATATTTTCGGGGTTAATGTGGCGAGCAACGGCGCTGTAGGTAGGGCTGATGGCGGTGCTAACGGCGGTGCTGAAGGCGATGCTGATGGCTGCGGCTTCAGCGGCTCCTCGCCCGACGCGAGCTTGCTCATAGCGCGCGTTCACATGTAGGGTTGCGTGCTTGGATCAGCGCGCAAAACCGACCGCGCAGGCTGAGCACGCTTCCGGATCTAGGTGCATGATCAGCTACGGGTTGTGCTCGCCAACCGTTCATGGCTTGCCGCCCGTCGCACTACTTTCAATTGGCTGCACGAGTTTAATAAACGCGCCACAGAAGTCTTCTACCGCACTCGCTTTGAAGATCAGCTTTCTCACGCCCGCCTCGCTTGCCTGCGCCCGCAAGGTCTCGTCGATAAAGCCTGACGCAATCGCCACCGGCAAATCCGCGCGGATTTTTCTGACCTCCCGCGCCACATCCAACCCCGAAATACCCGGCATGTTGTAGTCGGTTACGACCAAATCGAACCCGGACGCATTGGCACGGATCGCGGCTATTGCCTCGCGTTGGTCGATGAAGGCGCTGATCTTGAAACCG
>JBBRFJ010000145.1:0-6053 GCA_038224475.1 Burkholderiales bacterium | reverse complement strand
TTGCGATCTTCCTCGGCATAGTCGTCTTTGGACGGATGCAAAATATCGAAATCGATGCCATCCCAATGCCAATTGTCACGGGTATCGCAGCGGATTATTTCCGGCGCATTTTTGAGTGTCTCGATATTTTTTTCATTTGTTCGATCCATCGAGGTCAGGACCCATTTTGGAGCGCGTGCATCAATGATCGATTTGGCTCCGCCAGAATGATCTTCATCGGCGTGGGTGACGATCAAAGCATCCAGCACGCGGATGCCCTCGCCCCTGAGGTACGGCACGACAATGCGATTGCCAGAATCAGCATCCGGACTATAGCGGGGTCCCGTATCGTAGACCAGTGTGTGATTTGCAGTACGCACCACTGTCGCCAGGCCCTGCCCAACGTCGAGCAATGTGATCCAGACTTCTCCTAGCTTGGGCGTTACTGGCAGTAGAAGAAACATCGGCAGCACAAAAGCGGCTCCCAGCCAACGCGGCGCGGCTCCGCGGGGTAGCAGCATCCATGCGCAGCCCATCAGCGCCAATAGTACCGTCCACGGCGGCGCCGCGTGGCTCTGCCACACCGCACTTGGTGTCCCCGCCAACCAGGCCAGCGCCGCATAGCACCACGCCATGATTTCGTGCGCCAGTACTAAAAGAAAATCGAACGGCAAAACAGCGCCCGCCAGTGTAATCGGCACCACGATCAAACTCACCAGCGGAATCGCAAACGCATTTGCAATCGGTGACACCAGCGAGACCTCCTGAAATAACGCAAGCGTCATCGGCAGCAACCCAAGCGTGACGGCAACTTGGGTGAGCAGCGCGCCTTTAATCGATGAAAGCTGGCCGGCACGATGCGCCGTTACATAAAAAATTGAGGCGACCGCGCCAAAACTCAGCCAAAATCCCGGCGCCAGTACAGCCCACGGATCAAACAGCAGCACGGCCAACAGCGCCCACGACAATATTCGCGTTGCCGAAGTGGCGCGCCCAATCCATAGCGCGATTGCGACAGTGGACAGCATGAATAACGTGCGCTGGGTGGGCACCGAAAAACCTGCAACCAGCGAATACGATAACGCCGCGAATGCGCCCGCAACCACAGCGGCACGCTGCGCTGGTAAACGTAGCGCGAGTAACGGAATGCGAGCCCACACCCGGAACGAAAGCACATAAACCATACCCGCCACCATCGTAATATGCAGCCCGGAGATGGAAATTAAATGTCCCACGCCCGTCCGCCAAAACACCTTCCACTGATCCGCTGGGATCGCATTTTGCTCTCCAATGGCTAGGGCGACCAGCACGCCGCGATACGGCTTGTCTTTAAGTGCTAAATTCATCCGATCGCGGATTTGATAGCGCAGACGGTGTACCCCCGCACTGAATCCCCCTGCAAAATCATCCCGCTTGCGATTCGCCTCGGGTGAGGCTTTTTGCACGCGAATATAGCCGGTTGCACGAATATTTTGCTCAAGTGCAGATGCTTCAAAATCATAGCCATGCGGATTTAAAGTGCCGTGGGGCCGCCTCAACCGCAAAACAAGTTCCCAGCGCTCACCCGGCTTGATTTCGGGAGGCAACACCGCCTCAGTCCCTTTGCGAGAGCGCTCGGCGTACCAGTTAAGCGAAATGTGCTTTGGCAAACGAGCTCCTTCAACCACAATGCGCTCGATATCAAATTCAAAACGCGTGCCACGATCATTGACCACCGGCAAACTTGCGATTACGCCCACCACGCCAACATCGCGGCCCTCCCATTCCCGCGGCAACTCATCGTTCATTCGCGTTTCAGCGCGTCCATCCGCATACCCAAACCCAATAGTCGCACCGCAAATAATCAGCAGCGCCGCAACGACGATGCTGGCTAAACGGCTCAGAATACGGGTAGCAAGCCAGCTGACTGAAGGGTCTGCACCCAACGACCGCGCCGGGCGCGACGACACCCATAGCAATAGCGCCGCGCATGCCAGAGGAATAATCCACCACGAGATGGGTGACTCATTCGCCAAGCGCGGCAGCTGCGACATACTCTGCAAGGCAAACGTGCCCAGCAAAAATCCAAGGATTAAGAGCCGCACGCTAAAATAGTTTTCAATATTGACGCTCGTTTTGGGTTCCGCGTTGCTTTGAGTTTTTCAGCTAATACTCGACGCGCTGAACACTTTTCTTTATTTTTTGTCTCATACTCATTATCGAGTCATTTAAAACACCTTGTAGCATTTCCGCCAGTATTCAGACCCAACAAACATCGCGAACGTACTTTATCCGCAGACCAAAGCATTTTTATCCGAGACACGTTAAATGAAGCGCTACCTGCGCAGCAAGCTGCCGCGGCCCGAAAGTATTACCGAAAACAAATACTTAAAATGGTTAAGCCCTTGGCTGGGACATCCACGCCTGTGGCACTTGCATCGGCGCAGTGTGGCGCTGGGCGTAGCAATTGGAATGGTCACGGGCTTGATTCCAGGTCCGGTGCAAATGTTGCTGGCAATCCTGATCGCGATTCCGTTGCGGGCCAATATCTTGGCAGCCGCTTTTGCGACCTTCTACACGAATCCTTTTACGTTTATTCCGCTGTATATTTTGGCCTACAGCATCGGTACGTTGGTTACGGGCGAAAGCATGGCCAGTATTTCACCGCCTGACCTTCACTTTTCCGTCACCCAGTTTTGGAATGTCATACCCGATATGTTTACGTGGTTTGTATCGCTGGGCCCGACTCTACTCATCGGCCTCGCCGTGCAATCGACTGTGTTCGCAATCGTGGGCTATGTCGGCACCATGCTGCTGTGGCGCTGCACCGTATCGGCCATGTGGAAACGCCGCCAGCGTGCCCGTCAATAAACAGACATCGAGATAGGCACGTGAACGACTTCGATCAAAGCTTCCCGACCGGGTAGCATTCCGCGCCAACTTGGTCAAACGCTTCTTTCCATTGCGCTCAAAAGCTTTTCCATCCTTGCCAGCTTGAGATCCCCTGCTTTTGGCATCCACAACTCTGGGCTAACCGGGAACTCACTTATCTTGCCGGTGCGAACATAGCCGCGGCGTTCGTAAAACGCGATCAACTCATACCGGATCGAGATAACGTCCATCAATATTTTTTTAGCCTTCCATTGCTGTTGAACCACTATTTCCGCTTGCGACATCATCGCCTTGCCCACGCCAACCGCCTGGCCGGTTGGATTGACCGCGAACATGCCCAAAAAAACCGCCTCCGAAACCAACTGCAAATGCATTGACGCAATAATTTCATCCTTCATCAGCCCCAATAAAATAAGTGAAGATGGGGTTTGAATCAACACGCTAATTTCATCTGATTGCGTGCGAACACCGTCAAGTAACTCTGCCTCTGTCGTCCAACCGGCACGGCTTGATTCACCCCGGTACGCGCTATTCACCAGCATGGCAATCTGCGATGCATCCGCTATTTGGGCGTGGCGAAAAGTGAGAGTTTTGATGCTCATATAAAAAGTAAATTAGTGGTTAGAAAACGCACCTATGAATTTATGCAAAATTAATCTTTGCAGAGGCCCGTGTTTATGATTCCAGTAACTAGCAATTGAGCTGGGCGTAGATCGTCGCTAACCTAGCTTTTGAACCAACTGCGTTCACGCAGTGCCGCCCGCTGTTCTTCCTGCTCTGCATCAATTTTCGCGCGCTAAATAATTACCGCAGCCCTGCACATCAACCGCCGCTGAGAAAATTGAAGGTAACGCGTCTCACACGACATTTTCGAGGCACACCAACGGCGTAATAAAAAGAGCCTATAACGTGCTAACGAACGGTCGCTAAATACAACGGTGCCCGCCGATGCTTACTCGCCTGCTCATAAGCGAAGGCAAACTTGATCAAGGTCGCCTCAGAATACGCAGCGCCCACAAACGATAGACCAACCGGCAGCCCAGAAACAAAGCCCGCAGGCACTGTAATGTGTGGATACCCGGCCACAGCGGCCGGCGAGCTAAAGCTGGCACCGGAATTATCGCCGTTCACCAGATCCGTCATCCATGCGGGCGATCCGGTCGGCGCAATCAGCGCGTCGAGCTTATTGGCCTGCATGACTTTGTCGATACCTTCGTCCCGCGAATAACGAAGGTTGTTCGCCAACGCATCGAGATAGGCTTTGCTATCCAAATCGCCTTTAGCCTCAGCACGAATAAACAGTTCCTGGCTGAAATACGGCATCACCTCAAGCTTGTTTTTCTCGTTAAATGCGATCACGTCCGCCAATGTTTTAACCGGTCCCGCGCCGGCGAATTCGGCAAGATATTTGTTGAGATCAGCCTTCAGTTCAAACAGCAGCACTTCAAGCTCGCTCTCGCCATACTTCTCAGCGTTCGGCAGCTCAACCTCCACCAGAATTGCACCTTTACTTTTCAGCAACGCGAGTTCGCCTTCAATTACCGCCTGAATGCGATCATTGCCGCCGAAAAAATTGCGCGTCACGCCAATGCGCGCGCCCGCTAGGCCGTTCGCATCGAGGAAACTTGTGTAGTCCAGCGCCTTGCCTTTGCTGCCTGCTGTGGCTGGATCGCGGGCATCAACGCCACTCATCGCCGTGAGTAGAGCCGCTGCATCGGCGACGGTTCGTGCCATCGGCCCCGCGGTATCCTGCGAATGCGAGATCGGCACAATGCCGTCACGGCTTACCAGACCAACTGTAGGTTTGATTCCCACCAAGCCGTTAATCGATGCGGGGGAGGTAATCGAACCATCGGTTTCAGTGCCCACCGCAACGGCCGCCAGACTGGCTGCCACTGCGGCGCCTGAGCCCGAGCTGGAGCCGCTGGTATTTCGATCAAGCGCGTAGGGATTTTTGGTCAAGCCACCGCGCGAACTCCAACCCGATGTAGACCGTGTCGAGCGGATATTTGCCCACTCGCTCAAATTGGTTTTTCCCAAAATCACCGCACCGGCCGCACGAAGATTAGCAACGATGAACGCATCGCGTGGTGGTTTCACATTGGCGAGCGCAATTGATCCAGCGCTGGTGCTCATTCTGTCTGCGGTGGCAATGTTATCTTTTAGCAAAATGGGAATGCCGTGCAACGGCCCGCGCGGACCTTTTTTCTTCCGCTCTTCGTCGAGCGCCGCGGCGATGGATAAAGCGTCAGCATTGAGTTCAATCACGGCGTTTAAGCGAACGCCTGATTTATCGATGGCTTTGATTCGGGCGAGGTAGAGTTCGGCACATTTTTTCGCGGTAAGTTTGCCCGAAGTCATAGCGGCTTGAAGCTCTGCAACGGTTGCTTCAACGACCGTAAAGGCACCTGATTTTTCAGCCGCAACTGGTATAGCCATTACATTTTCCTCGACTACAAAAGTTGCTGCCGCGACGCTACCCAGCTGAATAAATTTTCGACGATTCATCAAAACCACTCCACAAAAATATCTAATGATCAGACTTCCTAGGGAAGCTCTGATTAAGTTCAGTTCTAAGCCAGACTAGGCGTGGGACTAAAAATATCGACGCAGCCTATGTTTGATATGTGAGGAGATATTTTTATACCCGCGACAACGTCTGGAAGCGAAATCGACTTAATCAGAACTTCCCTAGAACAAACATCCCCAATTTGCAATCCAAGATGGCCGCCCCAGCCACGACCAACTGCTCATCATCATAGCAACGATTTCAGAGAAACTCTCAGCTTAAAATTTGCATGCGAAAATACTTTAAATCATTGTTAACTTGCTAGCCCGTCTTAACCTAGAGGTTAAAATTCGAGGTCACTACATCGCTATATTTTTGCCATAAACGAAATCAGCCATAACTCCAGAGCGTTTTTTTGAGCCATGTTTGAGCCATAAATATCTGAAAGACCGCCCCGGATATAGGGTTTAGTATTCCTGCTGTAAACAATTTCTTTCTCGGAGCCACTCATTTTGACCAGGCAGTCGTTCACACAAATCATTCCCGCCCCAGTCTGGGCCCCGAAAGTCGCCCCCGCTGAGCCGCGCGATCTGTGTACCGACTGCGGCATTTCGCGATCCAGCAATCCCAAGCGCTGTGGACAGGCGTGCCAATTTATCAAACCCGATTACGCCGGGCTGGAAACACAAGTGCA
>JBBRFJ010000144.1:0-6098 GCA_038224475.1 Burkholderiales bacterium | reverse complement strand
CGGCTTTTCATGAGGTAGTCGTCGGCACCCGCCAATAACGCTTCAACGGCAACCTCTTCGCCCAACTCCCCCGAAACCACAATGAAGGGCAGATCAATCCCGCTTTCCCGCAACGTTGCCAACGCACCACCTGAGGTAAAGCTGGGCATATTGTGATCCGAAATAACGGCATTCCAACTGCCATCGGCCAGCGCCAGCTGCATGCCAACAGCGTCTTCAACGCGCAAGCTTTCGATATTTGACCAGCCTCTCGCGAGTACGGCCAGCATCAGCTGGTAATCGTCTTCTGAATCTTCAACGAACAGTACGCGAAAAGCCTTCAACGAGGACGCCGTCATGGGTTGGCCGGAGAATTGAGGAGTTTTAATGCCGCTTTTTTCATTATCGCGTAAACGCCACGGTTGGAGAATGGAAGATTGAAAACAATTCTTGAAGCAAACTTACGCAATTGCAACGCGCATTACGCCGGAATCGCTAAAGATTTACTGATCCGTGCCGCAAACAGTACTGATGCAGACAATTAGGCAAATGATCGCAATGGACGCGGCTCTTAAAGGACATCAAGTGGCGTCAGTGATGACTGACCGAACCCACTATTTTTGCAAAGACAGCACACAACGACTACCGCCATGACCCCAATAAACGCAGTCAATGATATCGCCACCAAGCGAAAGAACATCAGCTGTCTCCATCCATCGATAGCCCAGGCGGCCTCGCCCCATGTTTTGGCATAAGCACGCTTGGCTCACCGGCATCGCCCTGCCAGCTAGCATCTTGGTGCTCGGTTTATGCGCCGCCACGACGGCGCAATTTTGGCTGAAGCGCAATATTGACCAGCAAGCGGATGCTGAATTCGGGCGAAATGCAGAGCGTGTTGCGGCCGAAATTACGCGCCGCTTTCGTCAACCCATTTATGGCTTGAATGGCGCACGCGGTGTGTACGCGACCAATCCACAGGTGAGCCGGGCACAATTTCAAGCTTACGTGGAATCGCGCGACCTGCCTCGCGAATTTCCGGGGGTGCGCGGGTTTGGCTTTATCCAACGCGTCGAGCGCCAAAAACTTGATGACTTTGTCGCCGAAACGCGGGCTGATGGCGCTCCATCATTTGCGCTCCGCGCGCTTGCCGACACCCACTTCGATGACTCGTATGTCATCAAATACATATTCCCACTCGCCGATAATTTTTCGGCTTCAGGACTCGATATCGGCTCCGAGGCGCGTCGCCGCGAGGCCGCCGAGCGCGCCATCGATACTGGCCAGCCGACCCTGAGCGCGGCGGTTAAGCTCATTCAAGATAAAAACATGGCGCCGGGCATGCTGCTGTATGTGCCGGTCTATCGCAACGGTTCTGATCCCACCACGGCAGCGCAACGACGTGATGCGCTCGTTGGCCTGCTGTACTCGCCGATTGTGGTCGCCGAACTGCTTCGGGGTATGCCGGACGTGTTGGCGGGACGCATAGACTTTCAGCTACTTGACCAAACCAACGATGGCGCAGACAACCCCCCTATTTTTGATGCGGAAGACGCCGACGCATCTATAGTGCGCTCGCAAGATGCCGTGAAAAAAGGTCTATTTTCAACCCAGTTGCAACTATCGCTGCTCGGCCGACAGTTGGCTTTACACGTCAACGGCACAACAAAATTCGAGGCCGCCTACGCAAGCCCGCTGCCGTGGATGGTGTTCACCGGCAGCGTATTGGCCAGCATCCTTCTTGCCTTGCTGGTAAGGCAGTTGGCGAGGGGTCAGCACCGCGCTGAAGTGCTCGCGCAGCGCATGACGGATGACCTTGACCGGCTAGCCGCCGTAGCACGCAGAACCTCAAACGCTGTCGTTATTTTAGACGCTCAGTGCCGCATTACGTGGGTCAACGAAGGCTTTGAACGTATGTCCGGCTTCCGTGCTGCTGAAGCGATGGGACAGACACCCGAATTGCTATTGCATATCGAGGGCACCGACGCTGGCACGCTTGAACGCATGCATCAGGCGCTTGCTGCGGGAGAGACTTTTAATGGCTCGATGCTCAACCACACCAAGAATGGTATTGCCTACTGGACTGAGCTTGAGATTCAGCCGCGTCGAAACGACAGTGGTGATCTAACCGGCTTTATGGCGGTGGAATCTGACATCACAACCAGCAAGAACGCCGAGCTCGACCTGGCGCGTGAACGCAAGCGCCTCGATAACATTATCGAAGGCACCGACGTTGGCACCTGGGAGTGGAACGTCGATACGGGAGAAATGGAGGTCAACGAGCGGTTCACGCAAATTTTCGGCTACACGCGCGAAGAACTCTCGCCAATTAATAGCGACACCCTCGGGCAACTGGCGCATCCAGAGGATCTTGCCGCTTCATTGGTCATGCTCAAACGACACTTTGGCGGTGAATCGCCGACTTTTGCGGCCGAGATGCGCGTGCGCCATAAAGAGGGTCACTGGGCCTGGATATTAAACCGGGGTAAGTTATTCAGCCGCAACGCTGAAGGACGTCCGTCTTGGATGGCCGGCACTTACATGGACATCAGCGAGCGCAAGCTTGCGCAGGAAGCACTCCGAGCGAGCCAAGCGTTGCTTGACGAAGCCGGGCGTATTGCCGGTGTTGGCGGCTGGGAGGTGGACTTAATCACCAACACCATGCAATGGAGCGACCAAACTTGCCGTATTCATGAAGTCGAACCGGGCCACCAGCCAACACTCGAAGAGGGCATAAGCTACTACACACCCGAAGCACAGCCGCTCATTAAACACGCCGTCAAGCACTGTATCGCTACCGGCGAAGGATTCGACCTAGAGCTCCCGCTTATGACCGCCAAAGGTCGCGCTATTTGGGTGCGCGCCGTAGGCCAGGTAGAGCTGACGGACAATAAGCCGAGCAGGTTGGCCGGTGCGTTTCAGGACATCACCGCCAGACGCAAGTTAGAAACTGCGATTCGCCGCCAGAATGAACTGATGGCAACCGTGATGGAAAATCTGCCTTGTGGATTGACCGTATTTGATGCAGAACTAAAATTAGTCGCGGCAAATGCAGAGTTTCGTCGCTTGCTTAATCTGCCGGATGCTTTGTTCGAAGGGCCGATTACACATTATGAAGACATCATTCGCTTCAACGCTGCTCGCGGCGAATACGGCGTCGATATAAATAGCGCGAATGCGACCGAGAATATTGAAGCCTGCGTGAAGGCCACCATCGAACGCGCCAGACAGCTGGCAACACCGTACCGAATTGAGCGAACACGCTCGGACGGCAAATTTTTGGAAATAAGTGGCGTCCCAATGCCCCGCGGCGGCTTCGTCACGACTTACACCGACATCACCAGCCGTCACGAGGCCGAGGCTGAGGTGCGCCGCAGCTCGGAACTTTTGCAAGGCGCGATCGAAACCGTTGACGAGGCATTTGTGCTGTTCGATCCCGACGACCGGCTGGTATTCTGCAATGAAAAATACCGAAAAATTTTTGCCGCCACCGCCGATCTCATCGTCCCGGGTGTCTCATTTGAAGAGCTTGTTCGCAAGAGTGTCCAGCGGGGGCAACACCCCGTCGCAGCTGGCGAAATCGATGAATGGGTCGCTGATTGGATGGCACGGCATCGCTCCGGCAACAGTATTGGTGTCCAACAGCTTGCAGACGGTCGTAGTTTACGTACCATCGAGCGCAGGATGGCCGATGGCCACACCGAGGGATAACGAATCGATATTACCGAGCTGGTACGGGCGACCGAGGCCGCCCAACAAGCCACCATGGCCGCCGAAGCCGCGACCAATGCCAAAAGCCAGTTTCTGGCCAATACCAGCCACGAGATACGCACACCGATGAATGCAATTCTCGGCATGCTTGCGCTTTTGCAAAGAACCGACCTCACCTCACGTCAGGCCGACTACGTCAATAAAACCGAAGGCGCCGCCCGCTCATTGCTGGGCCTACTAAACGATATTCTGGATTTTTCCAAAGTCGATGCCGGCAAAATGAGTCTGAATGCGGAACCATTCCGGCTCGACCGTCTACTGCGCGACCTGTCGGTGATACTCTCGGCCAATATCGGGGCAAAGCCTGTGGAAGTATTGTTTGATATTGATGCCACATTACCGTGCTATTTGATGGGCGATGCGTTGCGCCTGCAGCAGGTGCTCATCAACCTGAGCAGCAATGCGATCAAGTTCACCAGCGAGGGTGAGGTGGTGGTTTCGATCGCCGTTCTTGCGCAGGATTCGTTTTCGGTTACGCTGGAGATCTCAGTTCGAGATACGGGTATCGGCATCGCGCCGGAAAATCAGGCGCGAATTTTCAATGCCTTCACTCAGGCCGAGGCCTCCACCACGAGGCGCTTTGGCGGCACTGGCCTCGGCGTCGCAATCAGCCAACGACTCGTCGCCATGATGGGCGGTCAGCTCAAACTTGAAAGCCGCCTCGGCGAAGGCAGTCGCTTCAGCTTTTCAATAATCCTGCCGGTGGTGGCTGAAAATGCGGTCGATAAACCCGCGGCAATTAATTTTCATGCTCTGGTCGTTGACGACAACCCGATCGCCCGCGAATTACTGGGACGCATGTGTGAATCGCTCGGTTGGACGGTGGATATTGCGGGCAGCGGCGAGAAAGCGCTTGAGCAGTTGCAAGCGCAAAATGCAGCGGGCAAGAGCTATCAAGCCGTGTTTGTCGATTGGCAAATGCCCGGTCTGGACGGCTGGGAGACCAGCCGGCGAATTCGCGCCCTTAACGCAAATGATGCCGCGCCCGTGATCGTTATGGTGACCGCACATGGTCGCGAAAAGATGCTGGATCACAGCGATCTGGATCAGGCAATGCTGGATGGCTTTCTGGTCAAGCCTGTGACCGCGTCAATGCTGTTTGACGCGGTGGTGGATGCACGCGTGGGTAATGGGCAATCTCTTCCTTTGCGTTTGAGCACCGTCACCGGCACCGAGCCAGACGTAATGCGCCCGAGGCTCAGGCTGGAAGGATTGAGGTTACTCGTTGCCGAAGACAATCTCAATAATCAGCAAATCGCGCGCGAATTATTGGAGGGCGAAGGAGCCATCGTGACTATTGCCAATCATGGCCAGGAGGCGATTGATGTGCTTTTCAATTCCAGCGCTGCCGCCGATGTGAGCGCCATGTTTGATGTGGTGTTAATGGATCTACAAATGCCGGTGATGGATGGGTTCAGTGCCACCAGAAAGATTCGCGAGAATTATGCGTTCGCGTCGTTGCCAATTGTGGCCATGACCGCCAATGCAATGGCGTCCGACCGTGAAGCCTGTCTGGCGGTGGGAATGAATGACCACGTTGGCAAGCCTTTCGACCTCAATCATCTGGTCAACGTGTTGAGAAAGCACGCGGGCTTGGATGCAGCAGCCGCACGAATTGATCAGACAATGATGGCGAAAGTGAGCGCAGATATTTCCGACGCAGCAACCGCCGCCAATGTTGAAATCGTGGTCGCAATCGACCGCATGGGCGGCAGCCTCGCCCTATACCAGCGCATGCTGCGCACATTTATTAGCGAGCTGGAGGCGATGCCCGCCCAGCTGGCCGATTGGGTTTCTACCGGAGATATAGCATCTGCATTGCGGCTTCTGCACACGCTGAAGGGCGTCGCGGCCACCATTGGTGCCACAGCGCTGGCGACGGCAGGAGCACAATATGAGCAACAGCTTGCCGTCAATGCAGCATCCAACGGCGCAAATTCAACCGCTAACGCGATCACCACTATACAAAGCGCGGGGAATGCCATTCGTCACGCCGTTCCCAGCCTCATGACTTTGCTGCGAACGATAGAACGGGAAGCCTCATCAAATCCAATGCCGGCACTGACGCTGGATGTTGATGCATTGGTGGTCGCGCTGCGCGCCATGACCGGTCAACTCGAAAACGCCGATATGGCCGCCACCGATGCGATGACGAATCTGCAACAACAGTTCGGCGCATTACAAGGTGCGCAGCTCCGGCCCATGGATGAGGCGATCCATTCACTCGATTTTCAGCGTGCCTTGCAGCTTTGCGATGAACTGATAAAGAGTCTTCTTCAGGGGCAACCGGCATGAATGCGCTGTTGTCCGCCAATTTGCTTGCCCCTGACCAAACCGATATAGGCATGGGC
>JBBRFJ010000143.1:0-6142 GCA_038224475.1 Burkholderiales bacterium | reverse complement strand
TGGCACAGGCGTGGTCGGCGTTTTCCCGGGCGTGAAGCTGGTCTCTATCGGTGCCGGCGACGCGAATATTGGCGCATGTTCAAACGGCTACTCTATTACCGGATTTATTCAGGCCTTAGATTTGGTGTTTTCGAGTGTGTTAAACAGCCGAACAGCGGCTATCGTCAACATCTCGTTTAATTCACAGGGCGGATCATTTTCGTCAACAAGTACCTTGGGCAGCAAGATGCTCACGGTTGCAACACCTTTCAGTTTTTCTTCAAATACTTACAAGGGCGCGTTCATTGTCCAGTCGGCGGGAAACAATCTTCAGGACGCATGTGCTGTTGCGTATAACGCCACCTCCGTTAGCGATGGCATCATGGTAGTGGGCGGTCTGGACAGCAACGGCCAGCGGGTGACACCTTTGGCCACGCCAGACTCAACAGGAGCTGTTGGTGCCAACAATGGATACATTAATTTACCACTAGGCGGTAACGAGCCCGGCTCCAATACAGGACCATGTGTGGAAGCATGGGCACCCAGCCAGCGCATTAAATCTACATGGTCCAACGGCAGCTATGCGCTGTTGTCCGGCACCTCGATGGCGGCCCCGCACGTTGCTGGCTTGGCCGCGCGGATCCTAGAAAGTAATCCGTTTTTGACCTCCGTCGGCATCGAAGCCGTGGTACGTGCTCGGCTGTCAACAATCGCCGGGTCAAACTTGGCCATCCCGCAGCTGTCGCCGCAATCCTTGGTGGCACAACCCACTGTCGAGATTGCCGAAAGAAATGTGCGCACACCGGCAAGCGTGATCAATTTCAATGATTTTGCCGCGCAGATCAATCTGCGCTTCGGTGCCAGCGGTGCCAGCTATTGCACCGTGTACATCACTCAAAACGGCAATTACTACACCAATTACTCTGTAACGCCAGCCGCGCTCGTCAATCTGAGCGTCACGAACCTGCCGGCGGGCTTCACCTACAACTGGACGGTGACATGCTACTCGCCGCAAAATACCAGCGCCACCGTCTCAGCCAGCGGATACATCAAAAGAACCGTTACCGCCGCCACCTGGCAGGCAAACACCGCCAGCACGGGTAATGTCTGGCAAAACTTGAACAGTGGCGATCTCGTCACCTGGTCCGTCAGCGGGGCATTCTCGCAAAACTACGTCAGCAGCGGTGCCGATTATTGTCAGGTACAGTCTTTCGGGACCCGCGGCAACATTGCCAACGACCGCGAAAAACCTGGCAATCCGGGGTACGACGTATTCCCGCCAGCGTTTTCGCAAACACTGTTGTGGGACAGCGGACCCAACTTCCCGACGAGCTATCCATTCGGCACGTTTTATCTGGGCAATAGCAACACCGCCGCGCCACCCTTGGGGCCGTACGAAGGCTACAAATGGCGGCTCGCCTGCCGCAACTCGGAAGGCTCCAGCAAAGTCAGTGTGATGTACGGCAAATCGCAATAGCCAAGTGTGCAAACGGGTGAGTGGGTCAGGCGCGAAAACACATGGTCAAATCTGACTGATTCGACGGTGATGCAGCACACCCTTACAACTTTTCAGAAACAGGAGTGCCTATGAACAAGCTCACAATTCAACTCGCCTTCGCCTTGTTTTGTGCCTTAGCGGGCGAGGCTGCGCAGGCGCAGATTTTGTGGTTTTCGAACGACACGGTGCTGCCCGTTAACCCGACAGCTGCGGACAGTCTAAAGCTTAGCCTGCGTGATCGCACTTGTGGAAGCGCCTACCGTTATAAAGCCAATTCGTACAACGTGACCATGGTGCAAAACAACATCATGGTTTCTTTGGGTGAAAGGCTGGGCGGCATTCAGCCATCGATTTGCGCGCCCGCACCGCGGGAGGAAATCGATCTGGGCCGCCTGCCGCCGGGCAACTACACGGTGACCGTGGTCGAGTTCCCGGGCAATCTCGCGCCACAAGTTAATCCGCTCGTGAATTTTCCGTTCACCGTCACCAACCCGCGCCTCGCCAAAGCGGCCCCCTATGTGCGGCTCGATTATTCCGGCACGTGGTGGGATCCGAATGATCCCGGCTGGGGGCTGTTTATCTGGCAGGACGCCAACCGGCCTACTGATACCATCTTCGTGGCGTGGTTCACTTTCACGCCGGACGGCAAACCGGCGTGGTATTCCTTTCAGCCTGCGTGGGCGAGTACTTCCGTGACAGCGGAAGCGCCATTGCTGCAATCAACACGTCCGCCCAGTGCGTCGAATCCGCCGCCTGGACCCAACACCAATACGACGGCGGGGGTGGCGAGCTTAGACTTCACCACCAGTAGCGAGGGCGACGAGGGCACGCTCACGTATACGTTCGGCACAAGCGCAAAGCAGGTGCGCACGATCAAGCGATTCAAACCTTAGCGGGCAAGCACATCAGGCGGCTTCACAGGGAATTTGCATCGCGCCGCCTGCACCTAAGCCCGCTCCTTCAATTTAGCAAACGCCGCTGCCATCGCGCCGCTTTGCGAAACCGCAGGGGGCAAACCCGAAGCGGGTCTTGCCGATTGAGCAGTTTTCGGTCGGGGAGCCGCACCGGTGCTAGGGTTTGAATTAGTGTTTGTGCTCCCGCCTCTTGGTACAGTCGTGTCATTCAATCGCATCGTTAATGCCACACGATTGCGCTTCGCATCTACTTCCACGACTTTCACTTTCACCACCTGCCCAGCCTTCACGACGTCGCGCGGGTCTTTGACAAATTTCTCGGCAAGGGCGGAGATGTGAACCAGTCCATCCTGATGTACGCCGATATCGACGAACGCGCCAAATGCAGCGACGTTGGTGACCACACCTTCAAGGATCATGCCGGGCTGCAAATCAGATAACTTTTCAATGCCGTCTTGAAACGTCGCGGTCTTAAATTCGGGGCGCGGATCACGGCCAGGCTTTTCCAATTCCTTCAAGATATCGGTGATCGTGGGTACGCCGAATTTCTCGTCAGCGTATTTTTCAGGCTCCAACGATTTCAGTAATCGTCCGTCGCCCATCACTGCTTTCACGTCCTTTTGAATATCAGCAAGAATCTTTTCGACTAAGGGATAGGCCTCAGGATGCACGCTCGATTGATCGAGTGGATTCTCGCCATTAGCGATGCGTAAAAAACCGGCTGCCTGCTCAAACGCCTTGTCTCCCAAGCGGGGTACTTTCTTCAATGCTTCACGTGATTTGAATGCGCCGTGCGTGTTGCGGTGCGCCACAATATTTGCCGCAACCGAGGCAGAAAGACCCGAAACCCGCGCCAATAGGGCACTTGATGCCATATTCACATCCACGCCCACCGCATTTACGCAATCTTCCACCACGGCTTCGAGGCTTCGCGCGAGCTGGCTTTGGTTTACGTCGTGTTGATATTGACCCACGCCGATCGACTTCGGATCAATCTTGACAAGCTCTGCCAGCGGGTCTTGCAAGCGCCGCGCAATCGACACCGCACCGCGCAAGGACACATCCAAATCCGGTAATTCCTTCGACGCGAATTCTGATGCCGAATACACGGATGCGCCGGCCTCAGATACAACAATCTTTGTCATTGGCTGATCCGGCAGTAGCTTGATTAAATCGGCCGCCAACTTATCCGTCTCGCGCGAAGCCGTCCCATTGCCGATTGAAATCAAATCGACGCCATGCTTTTTTGCTAGCACGGCGAGAGTGTGAAGCGCGCCTTCCCAATCTCGACGTGGCTCGTGCGGGTAAATCGTCGTCGTATCGAGCACTTTGCCCGTGTTATCCACTACGGCGACTTTGCAGCCCGTACGAATGCCGGGGTCAAGCCCCATCGTCGCGCGCGGCCCTGCTGGTGCGGCGAGTAGTAAATCTTTCAGGTTTTGCGCGAATACATTGATCGCCTCGACTTCTGATTTCTCCCGGAGCGCAGACATCAATTCAGTTTCCAGATGCAGTGAAATTTTCACGCGCCATGTCCAGCGCACGACTTCCGTGAGCCATTTATCGGCAGGGCGGCTCTTGCTCGCAATGCCCGCGCTGCCTGCGATCATGTCTTCAATTGGATTAAACGGTGCACTCCAAGACGGCTTCTCCTCTTCGGAATCAAGCCGCAGTGCGACCGTCAAACAGCCTTCGTTCCGCGCTCGAAAAAGTGCCAGCGCACGGTGTGAGGGAATCGTTTTCCAAGTTTCACAATAGGCAAAATAATCGGAGAATTTAGCCCCTTTATCTTCCTGTCCCGCAATCACTTTTGACTCGACGACGCCATGCGAAACCAGATAATCGCGAACCCGGCCAATCAAGCCAGCCTGTTCAGAAAACCGTTCCATCAAAATTTGCTTGGCCCCTTCGAGTGCCGCTTTAACATCCAGCACCGACGTATCTTTTTCGTCAGCCTTCGCGGGCTCCGCGCGCAAATATTTTTCAGCTTCAACTTCCGGTACCAGCATTGGGTTCGCCAGCAAATCGTTTGCGAGCGGCTCCAGCCCTGCCTCGCGCGCAATCTGTGCCTTGGTGCGGCGCTTCGGTTTATACGGCAAATACAAATCTTCCAGCGTGGTTTTATCCTCTGCGGCTTCCACACTCTTCTTTAACTCTGGCGTGAGCTTGCCCTGCTCGTCAATCGAATCCAGAATCGCCGCACGACGATCTTCCAACTCGCGCAAATATCGTAACCGCTCTTCCAACAACCGCAGCTGAATATCGTCCAAACCACCGGTAGCCTCTTTACGATAGCGGGCGATGAAGGGTACCGTCGCGCCTTCATCCAAGAGTGCTACAGCGGCCGCAATTTGAATCGATTTAGCAGAGATTTCGAGGGCAAGACGAGATTCGATGGAAGCAAGCATGGCAGTTTCACAAATAAAAAAGGAAGGCGGAGTTTACGCGTTTCAGGTGGATCGATACAGCGCACTAATTTTTAAATTTAAGCCTGCACAAACGTCGTGACACGCCGCCGCGTCCGCTCGCGTAAACCGTATTCGCGAAGCTTGTCGGCTAGTGCTTCCAGATCAGGGATGCCGTACAAAATAACGGTTTGAAAACTGGTGTCGGACGATCTGAGATGCAGCAGGCAAAAGCCCACTAAGCGCATGCCGAATGGTTTGTGCAAATCAAAATGGTCGATTCGAAAAAGCTCGATCGAATCTTTGGTTTTGGAGAGCACGCCATATTCGATGCGAATCCGTTGCGTCGTGATTTCGTAATGCGTGCCGAGATGCTTCAGCCAATAGAACAAATAACCAATGCCCAATGTAAGAACCACCACAACCCATTGCCACGCGCTATAAATTACCGCCGGACGGCCCGCGAATAGCGGCGACTCTGTTTCCGCATCTTTCGCCGTCGCGAACGCAAATAAGTCGGTATTGCAGAAACGGCATTTGATCGCCACGGCTTTGATCGTTTCGCCGCATACAGGGCAGGCTTTGGTGTCATCAGTCATCGAATGTTCCTCATTAACGTGAGCTGAAATTATGCAACTCAATCATAGGCTGCGTCCTGCGATGGATCATTATTTCTTTTAACCTTATGCAAGCTTGGTGCGCCCGGCGAAGTGTGGTCGTTGCTGGTGCAGGTCGTGCTGATAGACGAAAAAGTAGCAATTGGGCGGCTCGGTATTCCGGTTGTGGACACATCACGATAAGATTTAAAGCAATCGCTGCAAAACCAGAATTTGTCCAAACGCCAATCTCCTCGGCGCATCAATACTTGATAGCGTCAGTTAACGAATGTGAGAAAAACGAGGATTTTGGCTATGCTACACTGTTGCATCTGCCGTTCCTCCCGTTATTCTCTTACTTACCATCGCGTTGACCACTTGAAGTACGCCGCTCATCGATTTTCCCGCTATTTGACCCGCGCGATGCCGCTGGTGATCGCTATATTTTTGATGGCGGCACAAACGCTGGTGGCGTTACACAGTGTGGCGCATGCCAAAACTAATTCGTTTGGAAGCGCTGCAGAGCGAATTGTGTTTCAAGATGATGCCAGCAAGGTTTCGACGCCATCGCCAGCGTTGGGTACGCAAAGTAAGATTTGGTCTGCGCTATTCGGCCATGCGCTGGATAGAACGGATAACAGCTCTGCCTGCGCGACGTGGGATGCTGCGTTTGCCGATGCAGGCACCGTGGATAGTCATGCCCAACCTTCCGTTGCTGTTTTTTACGGCGTAGCGCCGCTATTGCAGGTC
>JBBRFJ010000142.1:0-6157 GCA_038224475.1 Burkholderiales bacterium | reverse complement strand
ACGCGGCGCCGTTACGATAAAGGTATCGGTTGCGTAAATTGCTTTAGGAAACGCGAATATATGTATCACGGCGAACGATTCAACGGCTATTCCCACCTCGCAGGCGCGCTACTGGCCTTGGCTGGCGCGGTGGCACTCATCGTCTACGGCGCGCTTTACGGCGACGCTTGGAAAATCGTCAGTTTCGCGATTTATGGCGGCTCACTGATTTTGCTGTTCAGCGTCTCGACGCTTTATCACAGCACCCGCGGTAGGGCCAAAAGCATATTTCAAAAACTTGATCACAGCGCTATTTATTTATTGATCGCTGGCAGCTACACGCCGTTCACGCTGGTCACTTTAAGCGGCGGCTGGGGCTGGTCATTATTCGGCGTCGTCTGGGGCCTGGCCGTAATCGGCATTGTGCAGGAGCTATGGACAGCAAAAGGGCAGCGGGTGCCTTCGCTGGTGCTCTACATTGTGATGGGCTGGATTGCGGTTATCGGCGTGGTACCGATGATCAAGGCGCTGACGTGGCCGGGTTTTTTGTGGGTGGCGTTCGGTGGCGTGGTTTACACAGCGGGTACGGTGTTCTACGTTTTTGATGAGAAATTCAAGCATTGGCACGGCATCTGGCATTTATTTGTGTTGGGCGGCGCAGCCATTCACTATTTTGCGATTTTTAAGTATGTGGCCGTACCCTGATTGAGGCATTACGCCCAGCGGGTCTTTTTGAGTAACATATCGGTTTACTGTGAATATGTTTGACTTCAAGCGTGTTTGAATGCCGTTGGAGGGCAAGATTTGGCATAGCACAATCTGCATATTATCGTTGAGAGGTATTTCTCGCCGGGTCGTAGAAGAACAAAATTTAATCGCTAGTTTCTTTAAAAGGGAATGACATGAATTTAATAGAACGCGCAAAAAATATCTGCTTATCACCCAAAACTGAATGGGATGTGATCAGCGCAGAAACCACTGAGACCCAGGCGCTGATGTTGGGTTATGTGGCGCCGCTTGCAGCGATCGGTGCCGTGGCCGGGTTTGTGGGTAATTCGATTATTGGCCATTCAAGTTTTTTCCTTGGTAATTACCGCACCCCCGTATTTATGGGTTTGGGCATCGCAGTGCTGACGTTTGTGATGGCGTTTGTCGCTGTTTTTGTGCTGTCTTTGATTATTAACGCGCTGGCACCGACATTCGGCGGCGAGAAAAACTCCGCGCAGGCGATGAAGGTGGCGGTTTATTCCTACACGCCGGCGTGGATCGTCGGTATTTTTCATCTGATACCGGGCCTCGGTATTTTGACGTTGCTGGGTTTGTATGCCTTGTATTTGCTTTATCTGGGCTTGCCGAAGCTCATGAAAAGCCCCGAAGACAAGGCGGTTGGCTATACCGCCGTCGTGGTCATTTGCGCCATCGTGCTGTCGATTGTGATTGGCGTGTTGACGACCTGTATCGGCGGCGCCGGGATGATGGCCTCAGGCGCGCTGGGAGGGCTTAACAGCCGCTCTTCGGGCCCAGACATCGTGGTGGATAAAGACAGCGCGCTCGGTAAATTGCAGGACTTCGGCAAGTCTATGGAAGCCGCTGGCAAAAAAATGGAAACCGCTGAGAAAAGTGGCGACCAGGCGGCGCAAATGGCGGCGGCGACCGGTGCTCTGGGCGCGTTGCTGGGCGGCGGGAAAAATGTTGAAGCAATCGGCGTCGATCAGCTGAAAACGTTTATCCCGGAGACGCTCTCGGGTTTGGCGAAAAAAAGTAGCAAAGCCGAGAAAAACGGTATGGCCGGATTGATGGTGTCCAAAGCAGAGGCGACCTACGGTGATGATTCTGGTAAAAGCATTGAATTGGAGTTATCTGACACTGGTGGTGCCAGCGGGCTGATGGGCTTGGCAACGTCCATGAATGTGCAGGGCGAGAAAGAGGATGAATCTGGCTCTGAAAAAACGACCAAGGTGAATGGGCGGATGGTCACTGAGAAAGTCTCTAAAACCGGCGGCGCAAACGAATATAGCGTAGTCGTCGGCGGTCGTTTTGTGGTGAGTGCAAAAGGACGCGGCCTAAGTATTGGAGATGTTCGTAACGCTGTGACCAGCATCGATCTTGCCAAGCTGGAAAGCATGAAAGACAATGGCGTTACGGCGTCAAAATAAACCGAACCTAGGCGGGATTCAGGCCGAAAAGTAGAATTAGCGCATGGCAATTGTGGGCCGCCCGTCATTCTATGAGGGCGGCAGACGCTATTGCCGGTAAACTGTAGGCTATGAAACCTACTATTGTTATTGTTGGCCGACCCAATGTCGGCAAATCCATGCTTTTTAACCGCCTGACCAAGACGCGTGATGCGCTGGTCGCGGATCTACCTGGGCTTACCCGGGATCGCCACTATGGCCACGGTAAAGGCGCCTCACGGCCCTATTTGGTAGTAGATACGGGCGGCTTTGAGCCGGTCGTGACCGAGGGCATCCTCCACGAAATGGCCAAGCAGACGTTGCAGGCTGTTGCTGAGGCAGATGCGATCATTTTTGTGGTTGATGGCCGCCAAGGGTTGACGCCGCAGGATAAAATCATCGCCGAGCGGTTGCGCCGCGATGCCCAAGGACGCGGCATTCCGCTCATCATCACGGTGAATAAAGCCGAAGGCATGAATGAGGATGTGGTGGTCGCGGAATTCCACGAACTGGGCCTCGGCCTACCGGTGGCGATTTCGGCCGCGCACGGTGAGGGCGTCCGCCAGCTGATTGAAGATGTATTGGTGCATTTTCCTGAAGCTGAAGAAACGACCGATGAATCTACTCCCAAAATCGCGATTGTAGGGCGACCCAACGTCGGTAAATCAACGCTGGTGAACCGGTTGGTGGGCGAGGAGCGCGTAATCGCGTTTGACGAGCCCGGCACAACGCGCGATTCGATCTATATTCCGCTGAATTTTCACGGCAAGGACTACACCTTGATCGATACGGCCGGTATTCGCCGTAAGGGAAAAGTGTTTGAGGCGGTTGAAAAATTCTCGGTGATTAAAACCTTGCAGGCGATTGAAGACGCTCACGTGGTCGTTCTGCTGCTTGATGCGCGCCAGGAAGTCTCGGATCAGGACGCGCATATTGCAGGTTTCATACTGGAATCGGGGCGTGCGGTGGTGGTCGGTATCAATAAATGGGACAACCTCGACGATTACACCCGCGAGCGAACCAAATCTGACTTTGACCGCAAGCTGCATTTCCTCGACTTCGCCCGCATGCATACTGTATCGGCCAAGGATGGCATGGGTATGGCACCGTTGTTCCAGTCGATTGACGAGGCGTTTGCGGCGGCTATGGCAAAACTGTCGACGCCTAAGCTGACACGGGCCATGATGGCGGCAACGGCGGCGCATCAGCCGCCCATGAATGGCCTGCATCGTCCCAAATTGCGCTACGCCCATCAGGGCGGACATAATCCGCCGGTGGTAGTCATTCATGGATCGGGTTTGGATGGCGTTGCCGATAGCTATGTGCGGTATCTGGAAAACTCGTTCCGGACTGCGTTCAAACTTCGCGGTACCCCGCTCAGAGTGCAACTTAACAGCGCACACAACCCTTATGCGGATAAAAAACCGCAGGTGTTGACCGCAAGCCAGGAAAATCAGCGCCGCCGCGGCAGAATCCGCATGAAACGTAAATACGCTTGACTGGTTTGTAAAATGCTTGAAAACAGCGACTAGCGCCCATAGGTGCTATGTCGGAGGGCGTTTCACCAACAGCATTCCGCCCTAAGTACGGGGTGCCATCTCGAATACTTCGTGGATTGAGCAATTTATTGGAACTTGGTCGTTTGTTCCTTGTCTTTACATCGCGAGCGCACATTTTTGCAAAGTAAGTTAAAGTTGCACCACACTGTTGCACTTCGTCGGCTTCCACTTTTTAACCGCTGACTTTTATCTGAAATACAACCTTAAGCTGGAGAATAAAAACATGAGTGCAAAAGGGCAACTATTACAAGACCCGTTCCTGAATATTTTGCGTAAGGAACATGTCCCTGTCTCGATCTATTTAGTGAACGGCATCAAGCTCCAGGGCCAGATTGAGTCATTTGATCAATACGTGGTTCTGCTCAAGAACACGGTTACGCAGATGGTTTATAAACATGCCATCTCGACGGTCGTCCCGGCTCGCGCGGTCACGGTACCATTTGAGAATCCGAACGAAGCATAGTCTGTTGTCGGGTGAGCGCCGACGGCAGGTTTATTCGAGCCTCTCCGACTAGGGTTTGATCTTGCCGCCAGCACTACGACGGCAATATTTGCGTGTCGGTATTTCCAAATCGTCAAACTTGTACTTTGGAGTCATACTTACAATTTGATGGGAATGTGGGAGGCTTTAAATGTTCAGATCATGATCATGCTAAGCCCGTGCCAAGAATCATCTTGTTTAACGCAACGCCGTTCTCGGCTGACAATATCAAACTCAAAGCCAGGTCGCGCCAGATGCTGTCCACTACATCAAATCCATGAAGCCAAATTACGCGCCCTCGGCGCAGCCACAGGGTGCTGCGGTTTTAGTCGGCATAGACTTTAGCGAACCGCTCTTTGAAGCGCAGTTGGAAGAAGCGGTCGAACTTATTTCCAGCGCGGGCGCGAAGGTCGCCAGCACTATTACAGGCAGGCGACACAAACCTGATTCTGCGACCTTTGTCGGCAGCGGTAAGGTAGAGGAAATTTCCGCTGCAGTTGAAGACGCAGATGCGTCGTTGGTGGTATTCAATCACCAGCTTACGCCGATCCAGATCCGTAACGTTGAAAAAAGTGTTGGCGTGCGGGTGATTGACCGTACCGATTTGATTCTGGATATTTTTGCGCAGCGGGCTCGATCCGCGGAAGGCAAGCTACAAGTTGAATTGGCGCAGATGCAGCATCTGTTGACCCGCCTGGTTCGCGGCTGGACCCATTTGGAACGTCAGCGTGGCGGAATCGGCGTGCGTGGTGGTCCAGGAGAAAGTCAGCTTGAAATTGACCGCCGTTTGGTTGGGGATCGCATAAAGCGATTAAAAGACAGGCTCAAAAAATTGCAGCGTCAACGCGATACGCAGCGTTCTGGCCGTGCCCGATCTGACACTTTTTCAGTCTCGATTGTCGGCTACACCAACGCCGGTAAATCGACCTTGTTCAATCGTCTGACAGGCGCGACGGCGTATGTGGCGGATCAACTGTTCGCAACTCTCGATACCACCACGCGTCGTATTTATGTGGGTGATCGAGCTGCAAATTGTGACGGCCCTCGTGACGAAAATTATGTACCGCACAAACTAAATGTGGCGTTGTCCGATACGGTAGGCTTTATTCGTAACTTGCCACATGGTCTGGTGGCGGCATTCCACGCTACTTTGACTGAGGCGCTCGAGGCAGACGTGTTATTGCATGTAGTAGATGCATCGAACCCGATGTGCGATCAACAAATATTTGAAGTAAATAAAGTGTTGGCCGAAATTGGTGCGGCTGCCATTCCACAAGTCATCGTCCACAACAAAATTGACCGGCTCGACTTGCGACAGATTAGTACTCCACTCGGTGCGATCATTCGCGATGAGGATGGTAAAATCACCGAAGTTAGGGTGAGCGCCAAATTGGGGGCGGGACTGGACTTATTACGCAATGCGATGCGGGAACGGGCAGAGTCGTCGCAATCCGTTCAAGGCGCCAGAATTGATCGCGATGGATTTACTGAAGATGAAGAAGTTCATGCCATCGCAGATGCGGCACTTATCTCAAGTAACCCAGTTAGTGAAGTTCGTAACGAAAATCAAGACGAAGTAATCTTATTAGACCAAGCGCATCATCGCGCGTACCTCGAGGTTCATTAATTCTATGTCATCCCTAGTACCAACACGGTTTCCTATTTCAGCCACGCTTGCCAAATTTTTGTCAATTTCACTTGCCTCATTGATCTACCCAGTGGTCAGATTGAAATACAATTTTAAGCATCGCCCCCAAACCGTTGGTGTTAGGCCCGGCAACAGCGGGCATGGCGACCATGTGCAACATGGCAACACTGCGGGTGCGGAAATGTCGATGAACGATCCGCAATGGGGCAAGCGCGGCAATAAAAATGAAGGCGGTCCACCGGACTTCGACGAGATCGTTCGTAAATTCAATCAAAAATTGAGCGGATTGTTCGGTAACAAAAATCCCTCAACCGGC
>JBBRFJ010000141.1:0-6219 GCA_038224475.1 Burkholderiales bacterium | reverse complement strand
ACGTAATTTTTCAGGCACATCGCTGGATTGCCCCGACAGCGCCGCCACAATACGCTCGGCCACCTGCCGTACATCGGTTTTACGTTCGCGTAAATACTCGTCCTGAACCTCCGCAAACTGCGCGAGCAGTTCATCAAGCTGTAGCTTTAAAGCCCATTCAGCATTGCATGATTCGCGGCGAATAACGTCGCGCGGCGTTTCAGATAACGACGGATCGTCGAGCATCATGCGATGCACCGTGACAAACGCGGCCATTTCGCCGGACGCTTCGCCTTTATGCGTGGTCTGGATTTCTTTTTCGAGATTATTGAGCTCGGTGCGTACCAGCTTGACGGCCTTTTCAAAGCGCTTGATTTCTCGCGCAATGAATTCTTCCGGAATCTGATAATGATCGACCTCAAGCGATGCGCTGATCACGAGGTGCGCGTGGCCAATGGCGATTCCGCCGGAGACACCGAGGCCGTGCAGGGTGAAGCTCACTTCAATCCAAACGAAAACATAAACCCCAGCACAGACGGGCGCCTCAAGGCATTTTTGCTTTGAGGCGCCCGTCTGTCCTTGAGTTTCATTTTGGAATGTAAATTCATCTGCTTTCGGCGGTTATGCGCTAAGGATATTGAGACGTGCGGGGAGTGAAGTGTGGTGTGGTGACCTATTCGCCTTCGCCAAATTTGTCGTTTATCAAGGCCACCACGGCATTCATTGCTTCGGCCTCATCTGCACCGGTTGCGTCTAGTTCCAGCTTGGAACCTTTGCCTGCCGCCAACATCATCACGCCCATAATCGATTTTGCATTCACGCGTTTACCCGCTTTGGCAACAAAAATTTCAGATTCAAACTGCGCTGCGGTTTGGGTCAATTTTGCCGAGGCACGCGCATGCAGACCGAGTTTATTGATGATTTCAATATCTTGTTTCAACACTTCTAACATCCTCCCGGCATGCGAATAACGCCTTCGCTGGCACCAATCAGTGATTTTTCAATTAATTCGTCCATGGACGCATCCCGATGGCTCAAGGTCTTGATAAGCATCGGTAAATTAATACCGGAAATGCCCTCAATTCGGCCCGGCTCTAGTAGGCGACAGGCGATATTCGACGGTGTGGCACCAAAAATATCGGTCATCACCAGCACCCCCTGACCCTGGTCGAGAAATCGCACCAGATCACGGCCTTGAGGCAAAAGTGCTTCAGGATCGTCGTGAATAGTGACGCCCAGTTGGCGTAGATAAAGCGGACGTTTGCCCATGACATGGCTGGCACAGTGGATAAGCGATTCGCCCAAGGTGCCGTGGGCAACAATTAATAAACCGATCATGTTTACGCAACTTGAAAATTAACCAAGATGCATTCTAACGTATCGGGATTTGCAGAAGCATTTGGGGAAACATTTGGAGAGAAACTTATGGCCCCTTGTTTCTTACTTCTCAACTGCGATTTTATGCAGCCACTGCACGTATCCTGTCCTCGATAGCGCAAGCACGTTCGGGCGGGAAAAACGCAGAGAAAGAGGTGCCGTGCTGCACGGCATCCAGGGAGCTCTGGATTTCGAGATGACCGTCGTGGCGGATTAAAACATGTTTGACGATCGCCAAGCCCAGACCGGTGCCCCCCGATGCGCGGGAGCGACCGCGATCCACACGGTAGAAACGCTCCGTCAGGCGCGGCAAGTGTTCTGCGCTAATCCCGTCGCCGTTGTCGGTCACGCGAAAAATAAGCGGTGCGCTGTTATCGGCTTGAGACCACTCCGCGTGGATCGTGCCGCCTCCGGGAGTGTAGCGGACTGCATTGGTGATCAAATTGCCAAACGCGCTCGCGATCTCGTCCCGATTGCCCAGCAGCCATGGCGCGTCAATATGCTTAGTAATGGTGTGGCGGCCGTTGGACAACTGTTCAGCATCATTCAGGAGGCTGGAAATAAGTTCTGGAATATTCACCGGGGATACGGCCAGCCGGTTGCGATTGTCCTCCAGCCTTGAAAGCGTCAGCAAGTCCTCTACCAGATGCTGCATGCGTGCTGTCTGCGCGCTCATGTGCGCGAGAGATTTTTGCAGCAAAATTTCATTGCTGGTGCCGGCAATCGCCACCGTTTCCAGAAAGCCGGTTACCACCGTCAGGGGCGTGCGCAGCTCATGCGATACATTGGCCACAAAATCCCGACGGATCGTTTCCAATCGCTCACGCTCAGAAATGTCGCGAGACAGCAGCAGCATCTGGTCGTCACCAAACGCGACTAACTGCAGCGACAGTATTACTTCAGTCACGGCGGCGCTCGCTGCATTAGTCGCTGACTTATTGTGCTGGAGTCGGATGACGAGGGGTTCTAAAAAATTACGTGAATCAAGATAATGAATAAATTCTGGATTGCGAATCAAATAAGTTATCACCTGCATTCGGTCGCGTTTAAGCGAGACCGCAAGATGGGTTTCAGCACTCGGATTGCACCAGACAATGTTGTATTGATTGTCGAGCATCACGGCACCATCGGGTAATGCCGCGGCCGCGGCCTGAAAGCGGCTTAGCGTGTCGGCAAGGTTGCGCTGGGAACTTCGCTCATGGCGAATAACGCGATAGAGATGGCCGAGGGTATCGCCCCACAAACCGATGCCGTCCGGCAAAGTGGCGGCCTGCGGATCGTCCAGCCATACCGACAGTGATGCCAGCTTATAGGCGTAGTAACCGACCACGGCGAGGATGACCAAGGCGCCCAAAGCAACGCCCCAAGTCACATTTATGGTCAACGCAACCAGTCCGCCCAGACCGCTGGCGGCAAGGCCGACGCGGATCAAGGCGACAAGGGTAAATTTGGTGACAGGTGACATGAGGTGGCGTTAATTGTTAAACACAGATAACGGATCAAGCGCCATGTTACGACAAAGCGTCGCGCTATAGTGCTGATCTGGTGCCAGCTGTTTCCTTGAGATGTTGCGCTGCTCCTCAGGGTGTCTCAAGGTGGCTTGCGGTGGCTAAAGGTGCCTCAGGGACGCTGCATGGTGACGACGATTGTCAGTCGACGGCAAACCTATAGCCGCTGCCGCGTACTGTGTGCACCAGCGCATCGTGCTTGGACGGCGATAACGCTGCACGTAAACGCCGGATGTGGACGTCAACCGTACGTTCTTCGATAAACACGTGATCGCCCCATACGAAATCTAGTAACTGTGTCCGTGAATAAACGCGCTCAATGTGGGTCATGAAAAAATGCAGCAGGCGAAATTCAGTCGGCCCCATCGACAGCGTGCTGCCATGGCCTGAAATCTTGTGTGAGGTCGGGTCAAGGCGAAGCCCATGATATTCAATGACATCTTGCGTCAGTTCAGGTGCGCGGCGACGCAGCACAGCTTTAATACGCGCTTCGAGCTCGCGGACAGAGAACGGCTTGGTCATGTAATCATCCGCGCCACTTTCGAGGCCCTTGAGCTTGTCCTCTTCTTCACCTTTGGCGGTGAGCAAAATAATCGGCAACGATTTAGTGCGTGAATCGGCGCGCAGGCGACGTGCCAATTCAACACCACTCATTCCAGGCAACATCCAATCCAGCAATGCCAAATCTGGCAACTCCAATTGCACCTGTTTCAAGGCGCTTTCGGCGCTATCGTGGGTGAGCACGCGATAGCCGCCCATTTCCAGATTGATTTGGATCAGGTCTTGTATCGCAGGTTCGTCTTCGACGACGAGAATGGTCGGATTCATGGCATCACACTACCTTTCTATTGACCTGCACATGATATTTCAGCTTTGTGAAGGTAATGTGACAGCTATTTTGATGAGAGCGGTCACTGGACGTCGTCATATTCTGCATATTTGCGGCTCAATACCAAAGTATCATATGCGCGCAATGGCAGTAAAAGCACTCATCAATAGGACTCATCAATGGCCGGACTCACCCCCACTTCACCTCGCCCCACGGAAATTAAATTGCATCAAAAGTCACGCGAATTGGAAATCCATTTCGATGACGGGGCTGAATTTCGTTTCTCATGCGAGTTCCTGCGCGTTCACTCGCCGTCCGCCGAGGTGCGCGGTCACGGGCCGGGTCAGGAAGTATTACAGGTCGGAAAGCGAAATATCGCCATTACCGCCGTAGAACCCGTCGGCAACTATGCTGTCAAATTGGTGTTTTCTGACGGTCACGATACGGGGTTGTATTCTTGGGACTACTTTTACGATTTGGGCAAACGCCAAGAAAGTTATTGGCAGACATATTTGGCGCGAATCGCGCAGTCGGGCGCGAGCCGCGAATAAAAAGTAGGTAAAAGAAAAAGGTAAGAAGGCAAAAAAGCGAAAAAGGCAAAAGTGCAATGACGAAAACAACTCATTTCGGTTTTCAGGAAGTTGACGAGGAACAAAAATCCAGCAAGGTGCGCGAGGTATTTGCCTCCGTCGCGCCCAGCTACGACATCATGAATGACTTGATGTCAGGTGGACTGCATCGGGTCTGGAAAAAGTTCGCGGTTGATCTGGCCAACGTCAAGCCGGGTGAAAAAGTGCTCGATGTGGCCTCTGGATCGGGCGATCTGGCGATGACGTTTGCGAAAGCGGCTGGTGCGGCGAATGTCTGGCAAACCGATATTAATGAGGCGATGCTGAGGGTGGGCCGCGATCGGTTGATTAATCAGGGCTTGTCATTGCCTGCGGCATTGTGTGACGCTGAAAAATTGCCGTTTGCGAGTGAATCTTTTGATCTGGTGACAGTGGCGTTTGGTCTGCGTAATATGACGCATAAAGAAATAGCGCTGAGTGAAATGACGCGCGTGCTTAAAACCGGCGGTCGCTTGTTGGTGCTGGAGTTTTCCAAAGTAAACGAGGCACTGAAAAAGCCATACGACCTGTATTCGTTTAATCTACTGCCGTTGATGGGCAAATATGTGGCAAAAGATGAGGCAAGTTATCGCTATTTGGCGGAATCGATTCGTATGCACCCTGATCAGGAAACTCTGATGGGTATGATGTCAGACGCGGGATTATCGCGAGTTGAGTATTTCAATTTGACAGCCGGCATAGCGGCGCTGCATAAAGGCATCAAGTTATAGGCTGTCAAGAATGAGCCGCGTTAGCTGGCGGTAAGAAAGCGATTGGAAGGCTTGATTTCTGCCTGGTGGCATCCACTTGAGAAATTAATATTGAGAATAATTTTGATCAACATGATGTGAAAAATTTCGCTTGAAGTGCTCCCGGAGGTTTGGATGAAAACAGTTATGGCTGGTGTTTTGATCGTTGCAATGAGCTTTGCTTCGCTTGGCTTTTCGCCCGATGCGGCCGCGAAGAAGCGCTTCGGCGGTGGGCAATCAAGCGGAATGCAGCGTGACTCCGTGAAGCGTGATACGGGTACGCCGCCCAAACCCGCGACGCCGCCGCAGGCGTCGCCGGCAGCTGCCGCGCCTTCCGCAGCTTTGCCGCCGGTTGCACCGGCAGCTTCTGGCATGCGCAAATGGCTCGGGCCGTTGGCCGGTTTGGCAGCAGGTGGCTTACTCGCGTCGATGCTGATGGGGCATGGATTTGATGGTCTCAAGATTTTTGATATGTTGCTGATGGCGGGTATCGCGTTCGCTGCGTTTATGTTGATCCGTGCATTCATGCGCAAAAAAGCGATGACCGCAGCCGATGGTGGTGGCCCAAACAGCATGCAATACGCTGGTGCAGGCGCGGCCTACAACCCATCTCAACCCGCGCCGAGAGAAATGCCGCGTGATGTATTTTCTTCCCCCAAGCCAACAGCGCCGAATACGGCTGGCGGTAGAATTCTGGCGCCCGAAATTGGCAGCCGAATAGCGGATGGAAATGCGTCGGCGGCACAAATTGAAGCTGCCACCTTGAATCCGCGTATTCCGGCAGATTTTTCTGTTGGACCGTTTGAGCGTCAGGCTGAGTCGTCTTTTATTCGCCTACAAGCGGCGAATGACGCAAAAGATCTGGAAGACATTCGCGATTTCACATCGCCCGAGATGTTTGCCGAGATCTCCATGCAGCTTAAGGAACGTGGCGAAGCGGTTCAACGCACTGAGGTGACGGCGCTGAGTGTGAATGTTTTGGAAGTGGTAACTGAGAATAACCGCGCGATTGCAAGCGTGCGTTATACCGGCACGATTCGCGAAGAAGTCGGCGCGCTGCCTGAGCCGTTTGATGAGGTCTGGCACGTGGCCAAGAGCCTGAACGACCCTCAAGCGACGTGGAAGCTGGCGGGAATTCAGCAGCTCGCCTAGCCCTAAAATTGATTCGT
>JBBRFJ010000140.1:0-6245 GCA_038224475.1 Burkholderiales bacterium | reverse complement strand
CCCCGATCCGGTGCGGACCCGCAAGCTGCTGCTTAACCAGGCTGAAATTGACAAGCTGGTGAGTAAAGTCGAGCAGCGTGGATATACCATCGTGCCGCTGAATTTGCATTATTCAAAAGGCATTATCAAGCTCGAAATCGGCCTCGCCAAGGGCAAGAAACAGCACGATAAACGCGATACTGAAAAGGAGCGCGACTGGCAACGCGAGAAGCAGCAAATCATGAAAACAAAACGCATTTAAGCCGCCCTTTTTAGTACTGGAAATTTTTTGGCCAAGCTCTACTTCCGATTTGCCGCTATGAATGCCGGCAAATCCACATCTTTACTTCAAGTGGCACACAATTATGAAGAGCGCGGGCAAAGTGCTGACCTTTATACTGCCGCAATCGATAACCGGGTGGATGCGAACGGCATCAGCGACGGAGGCCACATCAGTTCGCGCCTAGGGGTAACACGTGCTTCAAATGTTTTTAACGACACGACCGATTTCGAGACGATCTATCGCACCAAGCAGCATCCGTCGTGCATCCTGATTGACGAGGCGCAATTTTTGTCAGAATTGCAGGTGACGCAATTGCATCGCCTGGCGCATACCTCTTCAACGCCGGTTATTTGTTATGGGTTGCGCAGCGATTTTCTCGGCAATCCTTTCCCCGGCTCAAAAAGCCTGCTGACACTGGCGGACGACCTCGAAGAAATGAAGACCATTTGCCGCTGTGGCCGCAAAGCGACGATGAACGTGCGGCTGGATGAATCTGGCCAGCGCGTGACAGCGGGCGCGCAAATTGAAATAGGCGGTAATGACCGCTATGAAGCGGTTTGTGCAAGACGTTTTTATACGGGGGATTGCGGCTAGCAGCCAACGCCACCAAAAAACGCCAACATCAAGGCTGGGCGGGGGTTCGGGAGAGCCCGCAAGGCGACCGGCAAAACCATTGAGCAAACGTCGGGCGAAAACAGGCACGCAGGTTTCCCGCTTTAAATGGGTGTACAGTTCATTGGTGAGCCAAGTGGCGTAGCCGCAAGGCTTGCAGATATTGCGACACTCCCTTGCCGTGACAAAACAGGAGCCCCGCTTTGGCCCGTAAAAAACTAGCAGCAGAACCGGTTGAAATGGTCGCCGCCCTACCCGGGCCGTGGACTGCAAATGAAGTGCGAATTCTGCGCGATCTCGCCAAACACCACGCATCGCTAGACATGCTGGCCTATCATGTGGGAAGAACTGTCGAGGCGATTCAGCAAAAAGCCGCCTCGATCAATCTTGCGCTCGGGCCCTCTATAAAATCGAAGCGAATCATCCGCAGGCGAATTGCTTAGTCAGCGGTAACGACCGCCGATGGGTTAATCTCGCTTGGCCGCGTGGATCACCCAACCGCCGATGGCCTCTAGTAGCATGTCAATTTCGCCAATGGTAGGAAGCACTTGAAAGGTCAGCCCGTGCAGTACTCGCGCGGCTTCGACCAATTCAGGCAAATCTTTTTTTACATGGCTGCCGCGCGCAAAAAATATCGGTGCCACTACAATTTCCTGCACACCCGAAGAAGCTAACTGTGCAGTGACATCCGCAAAATTAGGCTTGGCCGGATCCAAATAAGCAATCGCAACGGGCATCTGCGATGATTTTGCCGCGATGATGTCCTGCAACGCTATAAACGGGCGCGTCCATTCTGGATCAGCCGAGCCGTGGCAAAGCAAAATCATCGCTCGCCCGGCGGACTTTACAGGTTCGGATAAAAGTTGCAAATGCTGCTCGGTTTTCTCAACGATATCTTCCATCAATTTCTTCCTTTAAATTTCCTGGGCGATGATAGCCGATCTGGCGAATTCAAATCAGAGCTAATGATGGCACGGCAGTTGCTGTGATGTATACGGTCAGCAACCTAGCAAAGCGCAATGAGAAATTCATGGGGTTAAAAGTAATGCTGGTGGATGAGGATTCAGATCGCGCTGCCAATCCTGGCGGATATTATGGCAACGCAGCTGTCCAAAATATCTGCACTTGGAATCGAGCGGCGCGTTACCACCCGTGCGCAATATGCTGACTTACCCGGGGGCAAAATTATAAGTTGAGCCGGGTCGCTAGTTGAGCGTGCAGCATGAGTTGAGCCAAGCTTAACGTAACTAATTACTCTGCCACCGATGTTGGGCAAACGATTAGACTGTTTAGCCACCTTACTGCAATTGCCGCGGTGAACCAATCGCTAGGTACGCGTGTCTGAGCACAACAATAGAAACGCACAAAGGATTTAACTTGCGCATATATACAATGACCCTTGCGATCGTATTCGGTGCGGTCACAGCCACCTCCGTGATCAACACGTTCGCACAGCAGGCCAGTGCAGCTGGGCCTGCGTCCGCCACGGCAAAGGCTTCTGACGGCGCCACCGAAACCCTGAAGACCGTACTCGTCAGCGGAGAGCAACCCGGGCCGGGAATGTGGAAGGTGTCGAAGGGCGATCACGTTTTGTGGATCGTGGGGATTCAAACGCCGGTACCCAAAAATATGACGTGGCGGGCAAAAAAGGTCGAGGCGACCGTTGCAAAATCGCAGGAAATACTTGGCCCGCCGGGTGCGAGTATTACGATGAAACAAATCGGTTATTTTCGTGCACTGACCTTGTTGCCGTCGGCGATGGAGTCGGTTAAAAATCCGGGCGGCGCGACATTGCGCGATGTGGTGCCCGCCAGTATTTATCCGCGCTGGGTGGCACTGCGGTCAAAATATATCGGCGAATATCAGGATGACGATAACGATCTTGAACGCTCAAGACCAATGTTTGCGGCGGGTAAGCTGTATCAAAAGGCGATTGAGAAAACCGGGATGACTTCGAGCAGCCCGGTGGGTGCAGTGATCAACGAAGCTGCAAAAAAATACAACATAAAAATAACCTCGGTCACGCTCGAGCCTCCCATTGGCGATCTTCGCGCAGCCGTAAAAGAGTTTAAAAATTCGCAGCTTGCGGACCTCGATTGCTTCACGAAAACGTTGGATCGAATTGAAAGCGATTTACAGGCGATGCGGGCGCGCGCAAATGCATGGGCTACGGGCGACATCACAACAATCCGCGCCCTGCCCGTAAACGATCAGCGAGCGGCGTGTGAAGCCGCGATTCGTGACGCAAGTTTCATTAAAACCCTTGGTGTACAAAATGTACCCGCGCAAATTCAGGCCGCATGGATGAATGCGGCTGAAGCGGCACTAACTAAAAATACCTCCACTGTCGCAACTTTGTCTATTCCGCAACTCATTGCATCAGACGGCTATCTGGCAAAGCTGAAAGCCAAGGGATATATAGTGGAAGAACCAGATTCTGATTAACCGCTAAACACAATCACGCCATCTGAAACGGATACACGTTTCCCAACCCTAATATTCGCGATAACTCATCCAGCGCGGTGCGGCATTCCGTGAGCAGCGCGGGATCCGCCAAATCTTTTTCACCCACTTGATCGCGGTAATGTTTTTCGACCCATGACGTCAACGTCAAATACAGCGTGTCCGACATCAATACGCCCGGGTTGACGGCGCTGGCTTCGGCTTCCGTGAGCTCGACACGCAGGCGCAGGCAGGCGGGACCTCCACCGTTTCGCATGCTTTCGCGCAGGTCAAAAACAAGCAACTCTTTGATCGGCGTATTGAGCGTGAGCAGTTTTTGCAAATAAGCCCAAACACTAGCATTGGCGCGGCACTCCTCCGGGACCACCAGCACCATTTCACCATCCGGGCGGGTCAATAATTGACTGTTAAAAAGATACGACGAAACGGCATCACGAACTCTCACCTCATCATCGTTGACCTCAATAGCCACAAATTCTGGCCCGGCTTTTTGCGCGATTTCGGTGATGACATTTTGTTGATTCAAGAAGGCATGCTGATGACAAAACAGCACCTTGCCATTGCCCACGGCTATCACATCATTGTGAAAAACGCCGGCATCAATCACGTCGGGATTTTGTTGCGCAAAGACCGTACGCGCCGTTGTTAAACCATGCAGACGCGCCACCGCAAGCGATGCTTCGAGCGTTTGCCTCGCGGGGAAACGTTTCGGTGCCGGCGCGGACATATCAAATCCAGACGCGCCGTAAACAAATAGTTCAATCCCTGGCGTGCCATAACGCGAACAAAAGCGCGTGTGATTGGCCGCGCCTTCGTCGCCCATTTGCGAGCAATTTGGCAGTGCCGCGTGATGCGCAAAATGCGCGTCATGGGCAAACATGGATTTCAAAATTCGACTGGTGGTCGGGTGCTCGATAGAGCGATGAAATTTATTATTCAAATTAGCCGCGGTGAAATGCACGCGTCCATCTCCCGTGTTGGCGCTCGGGCTCACGGTCGCCGCGTTCGCCGCCCACATCGGCGACGCCGACGCGGCGCCGCTCAATAGCATCGGTGCATGTTGAGCCGCGGCTTGAATGACCGCAACATCGCTGCCCGTAAAACCGAGTGATCGCAGTGTGGCCATATCAGGGCGCTCGTGAGGTGCCAACACGCCCTGCATCCAGCCGCGATCATGCAGCGCTTTCATTTTGGCGAGGCCTTGCAGCGCAGCTAACTTTGGATTGGCAATCGCACCGGAATTATTTTTTGACGCAATATTGCCGAATGAAAGCCCGCTGTAATTGTGTGTAGGGCCGACCAGTCCATCGAAATTAAATTCAAGCGCATTCATAGACTGAGCCCGGGGCTTAATTTTTCAGGCAGAAAAATCGTTTCACTTTCCAGCGATGCCTGCGGATACGAGCAGTAATCGGCCGCGTAATAAGCGCTCGCGCGGTGATTACCGCTGGCACCGACGCCACCGAATGGCGCGGCGCTGGATGCACCGGTCAGCGGGCGATTCCAGTTCACAATGCCGGCGCGAATATGGCGCTCGAATTGCCGATATTGCGTTTTATCGTCGGCCAATAAACCGGCCGCCAAGCCATAGCGGGTGCGGTTCGCGAGGCGAATCGCTTCGTCAAAACTAACGTAGCGAATCACTTGCAGCAGCGGGCCGAAATGTTCTTCATCGGCAATATCGTCAACACCGGTAATGTCTAAGATACCCGCTGACAGTAGCGCGGTTTCCGGCTTTAGCTGCTGCATTTTCAGCAGCGGTTTTGCGCCGCGATTCAACAAATGCGTTTGTGCTGCCAGCAAATTATGGGCGGCATTGACGCTCACCACGGCACCCATAAATGGCGCGGGCTCATCATCGAACGTACCGACCTTTAAGCGCGATGCCACGTCCACCAACCGATCGAGCAATTTGTCGCCTGCATCACCTCTTTGCACCAACAAGCGCCGCGCACAGGTACAGCGTTGGCCCGCTGAAATAAATGCGGACTGCACAATGTGATGAACAGTTGCGTCGATATTCGCAACGTCTCCGACAATCAGCGCGTTGTTGCCACCCATTTCGAGCGCCAAAATTTTATTTGGCTGACCCGCAAACTGCTGATGAATCGCATTGCCGGTCGCCGAGCTACCGGTGAAAAACAGCCCATCAATTTCAGCGTGATTCGCCAGCGCAACACCTGTGTCGCGCGCGCCTTGCACCAGATTTAATACCCCCTTTGGCAACCCGGCTTCAACCCAAATTTTCACCGTGGCCGCCGCAGTGGCGGGCGCTAACTCGCTTGGCTTGAACACGACGGTGTTGCCGGCCAGCAAGGCAGGCACGATGTGTCCATTCGGCAAATGCCCCGGAAAATTGTAAGGTCCGAATACGGCCACCACGCCATGCGGACGGTGGCGCAATACCGCAGCACCTTCCGCCTGCGGCGTTGATTTCGTCCCGGTGCGCTCGTGATAACTCGCAATCGAGATGTCGATTTTGCCGATCATCGTCGTCACTTCGGTCAGCGCTTCCCACAACGGTTTACCGGTCTCGCGGCCAATCGTATTGGCGAGTGCCACTTTGTGTTCGCCCAGTAAACGCGCGAATTGCCTGACGATACCCTCGCGCTGCGAGAACGATAACTCCGCCCATGCAGTAAAGGCGCGGCGCGCGGCGAATACGGCGCGATCAACATCATCTGCGGTGGCCGCTTGGCCGCTCCAGATCGTTTCTTGCGAAACGGGATTTAACGATTTAAAGAGGGTGCCGCTACCGGCCAGCCAGGCGCCGTCGATGAACAGTTGAGACATATTTTTACCTAATTTAAAGTGAAACCCCAGCATTGGCGGGCACTCACAAGCACTTTTGCTCTGAAACACTCGTCCCTGCTAGGGTTTATTGATTAAGTCTTTCGCATGCGCGGCA
>JBBRFJ010000139.1:0-6297 GCA_038224475.1 Burkholderiales bacterium | reverse complement strand
ACTTGAGTTTTCAGAAAACTCTACTAATAGGGAAATGAAACCCTAGAATCAGCGAGCTTCTTGGAGCATAAGTGTTCCAAGAAGCCCGCCAATGCTAGCGATCAACCGCGCTGGCGCTTCAAGCTTATCAGCATTTGATCTGCGGCCTCGACGGCGGCTTCGATGCCGGGCAGTGGCGGGGTGGACGCGCAACCCAGCGTGGCGGCGATACCGGCGGTGGCGAGTTCGGCGGTGATTCGTGTGGCGATATCGTCGGCATGGCGGGGATATACGCCGCGCAACAAAATGCCGAATTCATCGCCGCCCATTCTGGCCACGACATCATCGCCGCGCATGGATGCCGACAGCACCCGCGCGGTATCGACAATCAAGCGGTCGCCCGTCGCGTGGCCGTCCACATCGTTCACCGATTTCAGTTTGTCCAAATCCAACATCAGCACCGCGTGAACGTGTTGCTCGCCGGCTGGTGCTGTTTCTTCCACCAGTCGATTCCAGCCGCGACGGTTGAGGAGGCCGGTCATGTCGTCACGAAATGCGATGTCGGCAATCTGTAGCTCGCGTGATTGAATCGCCGCGAGTTTTTGTTCCATCGACAGCAGCTTGGCGATGACGTTGGCGGTTGCGCGCACGGCAGAGTCGCCCGCGCGAATGCCGATGAGTTCTGGGAGCGGATCAAGACCGCATAACGTGCCGATAAACCGATTGCCGTCGCCGTATAAGGGGACGCCAATATAGATCGAGATCGGTAGCACCTTGGCGACAGGTGCGTTGCGGTATGCCTCGCACGCCTGCGCATCGCTGGCGAACTGCGGGCCCTCGTTGGCCATCATGCGGCAGCAAAATGAATCCCGCCAGGAAAAGACGTTGCCCTCTTCAACCGGGTAGCCGCGATTGTGGGCGTAGACCACTTCCCATTCATCGCCAGTCACTGTGGTGACCATCCAGATTTTGAGCGGGATGCGCGTGGCTAGTGCTTCCAGCTGTTGGCGGATCAGGAGGGTCGTTTCGAGGGAAATTTGCGGTTTGGTCATCAGCTAAAGTTTGGTTTTGTTTGAATTTTTATTCAGCTGGAGTCTACGCCTGAATGACGCTTTCTAAGGGTGACGATGCTGAATAAGCGCGGTTTCAGCAGCCGGGCGACAGACTGCCGTGGGTTTGGATTACGCAACGCGAGGGGTCGGGCGTTTCAGAGCGGCGGATAGGAAATAGCGGAAAGCAGAATCGCTCGAAGCCGGCAAGGCGGGTTGATCGAGCCGGCGAGGCTGGTTTGGAGGCAAAACATAAGTTCTTCAAAAATTATCTGAGGTGTTAATCCGTCATTAATTCGGGCGCGGCCAATGGGTCAAAATCGACCCAATCGCCGTCTTGCCATTTGCCTTCTGCACGTTCAATATCCGCGGCACCGGTGGCCTTGAGCGCCTCAACGACACGGTTCTGATCGGCAGCATTAACAACGTGCACGGCGATCATCACGCCGCCCTGACGCATAGCAGGCGAGCCATTGCGACCGTCGATTTGGCCACCCTCCATGGCTCCCGCGAGCGAGCCGGTGTATGCGGCTACCCCGACGGCTGCCAGCGCAGCAACGGGGCCCGCCGCGACCGCCAGCACCCCGGCGGCAACGCCCGCGACGGCGGCAGTGGCCATGGCGCTGCCCTCTGCATGTTCGACTTGTTCGGCGACTTCAATGCTTGGCTCCGGGCGCGTAGCCTGAAGTGTTTTTGCCGTATCCGTCGCGTGGTTTTTGGCGACCGCTGCGTGTTGATGCTCGGCAGCGTTATCGCCATACATGGTGGTGCCATGCTGACCGGGCGCGTTGTTGTGGAATATACAAATGTCTGTTGTCGCGATGAATGCATGCAGGGATTGTGCGACGGCTTCGGCTTCAGCGACGGTGCCGAATCTGGCTGCGATAATGCATTCGGCGGTAAGACGATCACCTGTTGTTTGCATCGAATTGGTTCCCATTTGTTGCTCCTTTGTTTGCTCTGGTCAACACCGTAAAGACGGGCTGGAGTATTATTGGCGGCACGAATCCAAGCCACTAAATCTACGCTTCCGGGTCTGGTTTTGACAGCATGTTTTGACCGCTAACGCTGACAGACGATTCCTACACCGGTTTCAAATTATTTTTTTGCGCTTTCAATTTTCCGTTTTCTGATGACGTTCACCCCACTGGTTCTACCTCCCTCTTTTTTGCCCAACTTCCCGACCAAACCTATGAATCAATTTGCCCCGCACTCTCCCGTCTACGCCACCTTTGGTCGCACTCTTGTTTTGCCGGCGCTCGCGCTCATTTCCAGTTGTTTTGTGCAGTCCGCATCGGCCGCGCCGCTTTATCCTGAGCCCGATATTGCGCACGCCAAAAAAGCCATTGCCGTGGCACAAGCCAGCGATCTTGCTTATGAAATTGTGGCCTCACTCACCACCGAAGTGGGTGCCCGTCCGGCCGGCTCGCCGAACGACGCGAAGGCGGTTGAATGGGCTCGGGCCAAGCTGACTGCGCTCGGGTTTGAGCGGGTCTGGACGGAGCCGGTCAAGGTCGATGCCTGGACGCGTATTGCCGGACACGCCGATATTGTTTCGCCGTATCCGCAGCATCTCTCGATTACGGCATTGGGCAATAGTGTTTCAACTAGCGGCGAGGGCGTCACCGCTGAGGTGGCCTATTACGAAAATTTTGATCAGTTGAAGGCCGATACCAGCAACCGAGCCACCGGCAAAATTGTATTCATCGACAGCGTGTTCAAAAAATCTCGTGAGGGTACGGGGTATGGAAAAACGGTTGGTGCGCGTGTGATCGGCGTCAACGAGGCGTCCAAACGTGGCGCGGTTGCGTTGATGATTCGCTCGATTGGCACCGATCAAAACCGGCTGGCGCATACCGGCACCATGCGCTACGACGACAAATCACCGCGCATTCCGGCGGCGGCGGTGTCGGCACCTGACGCGGAAATGATCGCGCGTCAAATAAAGAGCGGCAAGACCGTAAAAATTTCGATGTCCTTGAAAAACTCGATTACCAAAGGGCTCGATTCTGCTAACGTGCTCGCTGAAATTCGCGGCAGCGACAAGGCCGACCAAGTGATCGCGATTGGCGGACATCTTGATTCGTGGGATCTGGGCACCGGCGCAATCGACGACGGTACGGGAGTCGCGATTACGGTGGCGGCGGCAAAAATTTTGAAAGACATGGGGGTACGGCCCAAGCGCACGATTCGCGTGATTCTGTTTGCCAATGAAGAAAACGGGCTGGACGGTGGCCGCGCTTACGCTGCGCTACATGGCAAGGAGAAACATCAGCTGGTGGCGGAATCTGATCTGGGCTCGGGTAGTGTCTATCGTATTAATTCGGTGGTGAGTGACGCGACGCTGCCGTGGATTCGGGAGATTGCCGGCGTGATCGCACCGCTGGGGATTGAGTTGGGTGACAACAAAGCGGGTGTCGGCGCTGATGTCGGCCCACTGGTGAATGAGTGGAGCCATCCCGGCGCGGCGCTCGCGCAAGACGCCACTGATTATTTTGATTACCACCACACCGCAAACGACACGCTCGATAAGGTTGATCCGGTGCAACTCAAACAAAACGTGGCCGCGTGGGTTGCGTTAGTTTGGCTGGCGGCGCAGGCCGAGGCAGATTTTATGGGTGCGGTGAAAGCTAAATAAATCAATTACGCAAAAATAGAGCCTACAGAACCCAAAACATATCGCATTTGTCAGGTTGAGACGTTTGGCGCTCGTTACTTGCGATCAGTCTTTGCCATCGCAATTTTTTTAACCAGCTTTACAAATTGTGGATCGGCCTCGCCAATGGTGCTGGTTTTGCCCATCACACGGCCTTCGGGATCCAGCAAAATCAACACACTGGTGTGATTAAAGTCGCCACTGGGCAGGGAGCGATATTGAATGCCAAGCGTGGCCGCGAGTTTGCGGACATTGCGATCATCGGTGCGGGCGAGTGTCCATTGCGGGGTGCTTAGATTTCGCTCCGCAACGATTGCTTTGAGCGCGGCAACATCGTCGCGGGCCGGATCGAAACTCACCATCAACACGGGAACATGGCTTCGCTCCGCGGGCGTTAAACTTTCTTCAGTCTTTTTCAGCGCGTCTACAATGCGCGGACACACAAATTGGCAGCCGGTATAAAACATGCTGATCAGCAGCGGCTCGCCGCGACGATCAATGAGGTTTGATGATTTGCCGTCTTGGTTGGTGAGTGGCACCGCAAGGTGATAGATCGAACTGCTCGGCAGCGGTTTATCCGCAGCCACCGCCGGTGAGATAGAAGACATCAAATACGTTAGCAAACAGGGCAGAGCAAAAACGAAGCGAAGGCTTGTTTTCATGGACGATCCTTGATTTTTGGCGTGACTGAACTGTTGTGCGCGCAGCGAAATCCCAAATTGTTGGTCGTGTCGGCCGCGCCGAGCGAAGACAATAGGGCGATGCGCATGAGCACCGCATAGTTGTCGCGGTCTTTCAGGCTAATGGCGCCGGCACCACAAAATTGCAATTTATCCGGGTCGCCCTGGTTGCGACTATCCGCATTCACGAGCAATGCATTAAAGTCGTCGACCCATTCCCAAATCAGGCCATGCACGTCACGCACCCCGTATACATTCGGCGCGCCACCGACAGCGGCTGGCGGTCGGGCAGAGGATTGCGAGTACCACGAAAGAATGCGCGCCCGCCAGGCCGGATCGCCCCGGGCATCGGTTTTGGTTTCGTCTGCCGCCGCGAGGTATTCCCATTCAAGCCATGTTGGTAGACGCGCGCCCTCGGCTTCGCAAAAAGCTTGCGCAGCAAACCAGCTCACGCTGGTGACCGGCTGCTGTTCTTGAGATGCCTCACCGGGCAGCGTCGCGCTGCGCCAACTGTTCAGATAACTCGCGTCGGCAAACGTGGCCGGTGCGCGGCCACGCTGCCACTCGCGATGCGATTTCACGAACAGTAGATATTCGCCGTTCGTCACCGGTGTGCTGCGGATTGAAAACGCACCGACGTCGACCATGCCCGGCGCGGCGTCATTGGCGAGCACGCTGGTGAGTTGTCCCGCGGGTATGGCAATGTATTCAGTCGCAAGACTGGTGCCCACTAAAAATCCGCTGGCTGCATTGGTCAATATCGCCAACATCGCCCACCCATAAGCCACCCGGTTGATTCGCATTGTCAATACCGAATTCAATGCGCGGCGACCGCCGTAGGCGCGGGTTTTGCCCGCACGCTTTTCACTTCATCCGCAGATATCTTGCCGCCAGAATTGCCAAAGTTATTCAACACATAGGTCAAAATATTGGCAACCTCATCATCATTGAGTTGATTCATCGGCGGCATCACCGAGTTGTATTCTTTACCGTTCACGACCACCTTGCCCGATAAACCGTGCAACACCGTGCCGATGATGCGTTTTGGATCAGCCGCGATGTAGTCTGATTTAGCCAGCGGCGGGAACACCCCCGCTAGTCCCTCGCCATTCGCCTGATGGCAAACCGAGCAGGTGCCGTTAAACAGCGCTTTGCCGGCGTTACTTTGCTCTTGCACGGTGAGCGTGCCGCTTGCCGCCGCCGCCGCCGCTGTGGTCACGGCAGAAAGATTCGGTGCCGAGCGATCACCTAAATAAACTGAATCCAATTCTTTGCCGGAATAAATGGTTTTATTTTCCGGACCGTCCACTTTCATGATCGCCAATGCGCCTTTGTTGAATGCGCGGAAAATGGAGTGGTCAACCAACACATAGCTGCCCGGCACTTCGGTGTGGAATTCAACAATGGCTGCACCGCCAGATGGAATTAGTGTGGTTTGCACATTGTGCTGAATGTTGGTGCCGCCCTCATAGCGCACGTTGTCAAAAATTTCGCCAATCACATGAAAGCTTGATACCAAATTGGGGCCGCCATTACCGACAAACATGCGCACGGTTTCATTGGTCTTTACTTGTAATGCTTTATCACCGGTGAGCGAGCCTTCAGCGCCGTTGAACAAAACATAAGTGGGGCGCTCATCAATCGCTTTTTCCATATCGAATGGTTGCAAGCCTTTTTCGCGATATTTACCCGTCGTATAAAAATCACCCTGCATGACATAAAACTCGTGATCCACCTTTGGCAGGCCTTCGGGCGGCTCTACCAAAATCAAACCGTACATGCCATTCGCCACGTGCATGCCCACCGGTGCGGTGGCGCAGTGGTAAACGTAAATACCTTCGTTCAATGCTTTAAACGTGAATTGTGATTTATGCCCGGGTGCCGTAAAGCTGGACGCCGCACCACCGCCGGGGCCGGTGACACCATGCAGATC
>JBBRFJ010000138.1:0-6409 GCA_038224475.1 Burkholderiales bacterium | reverse complement strand
GCGCCATCAACGCGAAAACGCACAAGCGATCGCCGCTCAAAAATTTCAAGGTGAATATCTGATGCGTTTTCGCGTATTGCCTGGGTTAGCAAGGCGTTGATGAGCTTGATAATCGGCGCATCATTTTCCGTCTCCAGCAGGTCAGTGATATCGGGCAGTGACTCGGTCAGCAGTGCCAGGTCCGTCGAGTTTTCGATGTTGCTGGCGATATCATCAACGTACCCGCGGCTGTCGTTTTCGTTACTACCCTCATGCATATAAGCTCGCGCCAAGCGCGTGGTGAAATCAGACAGCGACAAAAGGACCGGCCGCAATGCCTTACCAGTCATACGACGTACTTCCGCCAGTGTCGAAGACTCGGGATTGGGGGCTAACCAGACTTCGATTTCGCCGTCCACTTCACGCGCCGTGATCACTCCTTTCGCTTTCGCAAAATGGTAGGGGAGCAAACGCACTACGCTGGGCTCCGAACTTTCCATCACACTGCGCTCTTTGACATTAAAAGTACCCACGATTATTTGGGTGCGGGCTGCGCCGCTGTCTGCTTTGATGACTGTGTGGTGGGACTCGACAACATGGTCGGCAGCACTGGCAGCAATGCGCCACCGGGCGAAGTCAACAAAGAATCCGCTTCACGAATCGCATTGCTTTGTTCATTTCGAATGTATTCGTAACGTTCGCCCGTCAATTGATTCGCCGCCTTGCCATCGCGCAGCACGTAAGGTCGCAAAAAAATCATCAGGTTGGTTTTATCGCGATTGCGCGTTTGGTATTTGAACAAATTGCCGATGTATGGAATGTCACCCAGGATCGGCACTTTGCTATCGTTATTCGAGTTGCTATCCTGGATAAGACCGCCAATGACAATAATCTGGCCGTCATCTGCCAGCACAGTGTTTTCGACTGAACGTTTATTGGTGATCAGGTCGGCAGAGCGCACGCTGCTGGTCGTTGGCACCACGCTGGAAACTTCCTGAAAAACTTTGAGCTTCACCGTGCCGCCTTCAGTGACCTGGGGCGTTACGCGCAAAGTTAAGCCCACATCTTTACGTTCGATGGTCTGGAACGGACTGCTCGCCGCTGAAGTCGTCTGGGTATAGCTGCCGGTAACAAACGGCACGTTTTGGCCGACCACGATTTTCGCCTCCTCATTATCGAGCGTCAGAATATTGGGGGTGGACAACACGTTATTTTTTTGATCAGCTTCGAGTGCACGCGCCAGTGCTCCCAGACTGAGTACATCCACGCCATTCACTCGAACCGTTCCGCGCACGAGGCCTAGATTAAGTCCGCTACCGACGCTGCTGATATTGGCCGCAGCATCGATAATATTGGTACCGCCACCACGTGATCCAAAATTGGTACCGCCGACGACCTGTGTGCCTGTACGGTTCAAACCCGTTAAATCCTGCCACTGAATCCCGAACTCTGCCGCCGTGCTGCTGCTGACTTCAACAATCAGCGCTTCAACAAACACCTGCGCTCGGCGTGCATCAAGTTTGTCTATCACTGCGCGCAGCGAATTGTAAACATGATCGGGGGCCGTGATGACCAGCGAATTGGTTGATGGGTAGGCTTGAATGGTAGAGCTGATTTGTGCGGGTGCGGAGACGGGGGATGCTCCGAAAGCCGCGCCAGCAATGGTGTTTGCGGCAGCAGATGGTTGCGCTGAAGGAGCGCTAGAGGCGGCGCCGCTCAACAAACCGCGCAAGGTTTCTGCCATTTTGGTTGCTTCTGCGTTGCGCAAATACACCACGTATATATTGCCATTTGCAGCAGTCGGAATATCTATACCCGCCACCAATGCCCGGATGCGGGTGACCAGCGCCGGCGTATCCGCTCGGATGAGCAGGCTGTTGGTGCGCGGCTCAACGCCTATCGAAAGCTTGGGCGGTGCGCCAGGGTTGGCAGGGTTCACCGCTGTCTCCGGCATGAGTCGACCCAGGAGCGCGCCGACATCAACCGCGCTGGCATATTGCAATTTAATCATTTGCAAATCGGCGCTGGCCGGCACGTCGATGGACGCAATAATGCGTGCAATACGTTTCACGTTTTCCGCGTAATCGGTGATCACCAGTGTGTTGTTGCCCGGATAAGCGCCAATGAAATTATTAGGTGCCACAAGCGGGCGGAGCACGGTGGCCAATTGCGCAGCCGATTCGTTTTGCAGCGTAAAAATCTGCGTGACGATACTGTCGCCTGAAACCGGTGAGCCGCGATCAACTACTTTGCCTGATGTTTTTGCATCAGCCTCGGGCACTATCTTTACCACGCCGCGCTCTTCAATGGCAGCGAAACCGTGCACGCGTAGCGCAGAGAGCAGAATCTGATACGCGAGATCTTTTGATACCGGTGACTGCGAAATAATATTCATGTTGCCGGTGACACGCGGGTCAATGATGAAATTTTTTCCGGTATGCGCGCCAATCGCTTTCACCACCGATGGGATATCGGCATTCACAAAATTGAGCATGACCGTATCTTGCGCGAAGGCCGCGAAAGACATAAGCAACCCGATCGCCGAAGAAACGATTATTTTTTTATTGGGAAATGGACCGAAATTTTTAGGGGGCATTTTAGTTGGGAGGTCGGGCAGTTAAATAATGTGGATTTAACGAAAGGCTCAACAAGATAAAAAGCAAGCCTGTTCGCCGAGGGCTTGGAAAGCTTCATCGAATAGATCGACTGATTGTACGTCATGAAGTGCGAAATTGTGTGACCCCCGCTACGCCTGATGACGGTATGGAAAGGACGTGGTTCTTGAAGCCGGTGAGGAACGAAGGAAGCAGAATGTGTAGCGCGACGTGTAGATCCACCTGCTGCATAAAATAAAATTATGGTTCCTTTTAATGCGACGCCATAATACGGATCAATGACTTTGAAGTGATGCGGACACACCATATGAAACTAGATTTAGGTTGCGGCACCAAAAAACGTGAAGGCTTTACGGGTGTCGATAGTATGACTTTGCCTGGCGTGGATATGGTTGTCGATCTGCGGCTCACGCCTTGGCCGTGGGCGGACAATTCTGTGGATGCCGCATTTTCATCACATTTTGTAGAGCATTTGACTGGAGAGGAGCGGATTCCGTTCTTTAACGAGTTATGGCGGGTGCTCAAGCCCGGCGCTCAAGCCGAAATTATTACGCCGGATTGGTCTCATGCCAGCGCCTATGGTGACCCCACGCACAAATGGCCGCCGATGTCGAAATGGTATTTGATTTATCTCGACAAACAGTGGCGCGACGCACAAATCGCGCATGTCGGCTACACCTGTGATTTCACCCATGTTTATGCGTACACCCCAGACAATGCAGTGCAGGGGCAGTCTGCTGAAACCCTTAATTTTGCGGCAAATCATTACATCAATGCGGTGCGTGAATTGCGGTCTAAGATTACCAAGCGAGTTTGAGGCGCTGGAAGGTTCTGCTACAAAAGAGGGCTTTGCTCCTCTGATTCGCCCAACCAATGCCGATATTTTCTTGATTACGTCATCCTCGCCAGCAACTTGACCTATCCCGCCGCAGCCGGCTTTGCAAACGTACCCGCTTGAGCATGCAACTTAAAGATTAATGCACCTTGAACTAACAGCACGGTCGTCGGTGTCACGCCAGCCTACGAGACCGACAAAGCTTACACCGTCGACATTCTTGGATTTCTCGCCCATAGTTCAGCATTGCCGATAGAATGCAGCCTATCGGCATCAAACGCAGGCACCGCAACAATTCGTCTGATCGATGGCTCGCTTCACGCACCTAAATTTAATATTTTTGGCCAAAGACAGCAAAGTTTTATCGAACGTTTCATTCACGACCACATCTGATTATCTTGTCAAATCGCCGCGTAAATACGCCCGACAGGTTAATGCGGCGGAAGGCAATTACTATCTCGGCTGACTTCAGACACTTTATTTTATCGCCTGCGTTGAAGTGGAATTTTCGCTAAGTCGACCAAAGTGTTACTAAAAGCCAGACTATTTAACGGTCGCGTCCCAAAAAAGCGTCATCAATGTATACTCTGACCTGATCAACGAAACGTGGAAGGGCCGTGTGTAATTTCACGGGCAAGACAATGGTTATGAGACCGCCGATGCGAAAGACAAACATGAGATTGTTTCCCCTCTAGTCGATTGTTTTCGTTTGAATTTTGCATGTGGCGTTTCCCACATAACATTCCAAAAAAAGCGCGGCTAGTCCGCGCTTTTTTGTTTTTATAATTTGAGGTTATATATGAGTGCCAATTCGATTTCGATCACACTTCCTGACAAGTCTGTACGCCAGTTTGATCACGCCGTTTCGGTTGCCGAAGTTGCCGCCAGCATAGGAGCAGGACTTGCCAAGGCCGCGCTTGCAGGTAAGGTCGATGGCCGGTTGGTTGATACCAGTTATGTTATCGAGAATGATTCAACTCTGGCCATTGTTACCGACAAAGACGCAGACGGTCTTGACGTTATTCGCCACTCCACAGCTCATTTGTTGGCTTATGCGGTTAAAGAATTGTTTCCTGATGCGCAGGTGACCATCGGCCCGGTGATTGAAAACGGTTTTTATTATGACTTTTCATATAAACGTCCTTTCACCCCTGAAGATCTGACAATTATTGAAAAGAAGATGGGCGAGCTCGCGAAACAGGATATTGCTGTCACGCGAAAAGTATTGCCACGCGACGATGCTGTGCGGTATTTCAAAGGTATCGGCGAGGCGTACAAAGCTGAAATCATCGAATCGATTCCGGTAGATCAGGAAGTTTCGCTTTACTCGGAGGGTGCATTTACCGATTTGTGTCGTGGTCCGCATGTCCCGTCGACCGGTAAATTAAAGGTCTTCAAGCTGATGAAAGTCGCGGGAGCGTACTGGCGCGGCGATAGCAAAAACGAAATGCTGACCCGAATTTACGGCACCGCTTGGACAAAAAAAGAAGATCAGGAAGCGTACCTTCATATGCTGGAGGAAGCGGAAAAGCGCGATCATCGAAAGCTCGGCAAACTGCTTGATCTTTTCCATATGCAGGAAGAGGCGCCTGGGATGGTGTTCTGGCATCCGAAGGGCTGGACCATTTGGCAGCAGGTGGAGCAGTATTTGCGGCAGGTTTATGTCGATAATGGCTATCAGGAAATCCGCTGTCCGATGATTCTGGATCGGTCGTTGTGGGAACGTTCCGGGCATTGGGAAAACTACAAAGACAGTATGTTCACCACTGAATCCGAGAAGCGCGATTACGCGATAAAGCCAATGAATTGTCCAGGACATGTTCAGGTTTTCAACTCTGACTTACGCTCTTACCGCGATTTGCCGCTCCGTTACGGCGAGTTTGGCTCGTGTCACCGCAATGAGTCGTCTGGCGCTTTGCATGGAATCATGCGGGTACGCGGCTTCGTGCAGGACGATGGTCACATCTTTTGCACTGAAGACCAGATCCAAAAAGAATGTTTAGATTTCACGCGATTGTTGCAAAAAGTCTATGCCGATTTTGGCTTTACCGAAATTATTTACAAGCTTTCCACACGACCCGAAAAGCGTGTGGGTTCGGCCGAGGTATGGGATAAGTCTGAGAAAGCGCTGGCTGACTCGCTCAATGCATGTGGAGTCACATGGGAAGAGCTTAAAGGTGAGGGCGCTTTTTACGGTCCGAAAGTAGAGTATTCACTTAAGGACGCGGTGGGTCGCGTTTGGCAATGCGGCACTATTCAGGTGGATTTCAACATGCCTGCGCGTTTGGACGCGCAGTACGTGGACGAAACCAGTTCCAAGAAGTCACCGGTAATGTTGCATCGCGCCATTGTTGGCTCTCTGGAGCGTTTCATCGGCATCCTGATTGAAAATTACACCGGTGCGCTGCCTCTTTGGCTAGCGCCAGTGCAAGTGGTCGCGATGAATGTTACCGAACACCAGAGTGCTTACGTCACGGAAACGGTTACCGCATTGAAAGCTGCGGGAATCCGCGTACATGTTGATTTGCGAAATGAGAAGATTTCCTATAAAATCCGCGAGCATAGCGTTCAGAAGGTGCCTTATTTGCTGATTCTTGGCGATAAAGAAAAAACTGCTGGGACAGTTACAGCGCGATTGCGTGACGGCAAAGGTGGTGGAGAAAATCTGCCAGCCATGTCAATAAATGAATTTGTTTCCCGTGTGAAAGATGAAGTCGCCGCGAAGTATTAGAGCGGCAACTTTGTGTTTACTGGATTAGTTTTTGAATTTAGCCTTTCGTGGCTTAGCCCTTTGTCATTCAGCCCTTGAGGCGATTCCAAGAGTCGCCCAAGATTGTTTCTAATGTTTAGGAGAGTTTTATCGCTACTGAAAAAGATGTTCGGATTAACAGTGAGATTACTGGTGTCACTGAGGTTCGATTGCTCGGCCCCGAAAGCGAGCCAATTGGTGTAGTGAGTTTTGCTGATGCTGTTGCTCAAG
>JBBRFJ010000137.1:0-6448 GCA_038224475.1 Burkholderiales bacterium | reverse complement strand
GTATTTTGCGTCAACCGCACCATGGCACTTGCCAAACGTGTGCCCGCCCGCCGTGAGGGCCACAGTTTCTTCATCGTTCATGGCCATGCGCGCGAACGTTTCGCGAATGTCCCGGGCTGACCCGAGCGGATCCGGTTTGCCGTTCGGTCCTTCCGGATTTACATAGATCAAGCCCATTTGGACTGCGGCGAGCGGATTGGTAAGTTCACGGTCGCCGGTATAGCGCTCGTCGCCCAGCCAGGTGCTCTCCGGGCCCCAATAGGTGTCATCTTCGGGCTCCCAGACGTCTGGGCGACCGCCACCGAAGCCGAAAGTCTTGAAGCCCATCGACTCCATCGCGATATTGCCGGTGAGGATGAATAAGTCCGCCCATGAAAGCTTGCGACCATATTTCGCCTTGATCGGCCAGAGTAGACGGCGTGCTTTGTCGAGGTTACCGTTATCGGGCCAACTATTGAGCGGGGCGAATCGCTGCTCACCGCTGCCGCTGCCGCCGCGACCGTCCCAAATGCGATAAGTGCCCGCCGCGTGCCACGCCATGCGGACAAAGAACGGGCCATAGTGACCGTAGTCAGCGGGCCACCAAGCTTGCGAATCCGTCATCAGCGCATGTAGATCGCTGATCACCGCATTCAGATCAAGGGTTTTGAATTCCTCGGCGTAATTAAAATCCTCGCCCATCGGGTTCGACAACGACGATTGCTGGTGAAGAATTTTCAGATTCAATTGTTCAGGCCACCAGCTGGCATTTGTTCTCGTACCCGCAACAGTGTGTTTGAGTGCAACGCCGGGAAACGGGCATTTGGCTTCATCTGACATGATTCTCTCCTTGGGTTGTGAGCGGCTTTCTAGCTAATGCAGTGTGAAGCACCGGCAACGATTGATCAAATCGTTTGTTCTGATGAAATCTATAGCCGCTGTCAATAACGGCTTTTGCTTGCTCACCTCTCACTCCAATAGCGAAGCGATGAAGAAGTCCAGATATTTCGTTTCCCGCACGCCGAGATTGTCAAGTTTGCGCGATCCGTCTGCGGACGACTTTCGACACTTCTACGACCCTTCCACGTTCATTGCATGACCATTCTATGCGCATCGCACGCAAACGTTTTTGTCGTTACCGAGCTGAAGAATGGCCAGCCAAAATACCGTTAAGCCCGCATGCAGCGAATACCGCATATGCTCTCTCCGATGATCAACATTTCGCAAATCCGATTGCGAACCCCGCGCTCGGCAACGCTAAAAAGAAATTTCTAAGTTTTAGGTGATCACTTTCAAGAAAAAAATCTTGCCCCGTGTCGTCTTAGCTGCGCTTCATCCTCTGCCTTAGACCACCTTCAACCCCACCTTTAACTTGTCGGCTTTACAGATGCGCGATCCAGCGCCCACAGGTAATCACCATCAGCCAAATCGCAATCGATAACCCAGCCTGCATTCGCGTGATCAAATTCGTTGCATCCAACCGACCACGCGCGTGCAAAATCGCCGCATTGGTTCCCGCCGCAAACAGCAAACATATTTTGATGATGAACGCGGTGTTGTTAACCAAATCACCAATGCGCGAAACAAACATCGTCAGCCCTGTTGCGACTGCCAACGTAAATCCGACCGCAGTCCACGGCAACAATGCCTTGGCTAGCGCCTGCACATCCAGCTGATCCAGCGCCCGTAATCGCACCAGCAAACGCAAATCGACAATCCATATCGTGCCAAACACCAACGCGATCGCCACGATATGCATAACTTCGAGTGTCGGATAAGCGTAAACGTTCGTTTTTAACCAAACAATCGGTGCCCAGTGGTCGAGGGCTTGGAGTGGGGTGATAGGCGAGGGGACGGCAGCAAGAACGGACGAGGCGATGGTCGTCGCAGCTAGCGCAAGGGTAAGCATGTGTCTCTTCTACCTCTTGGCAGGGAAAACTATCGGTGCATGTGGTTGGAACAACTCATATTAGAAAGTAGGCGTGTGCGTAGATATACGTGTAGAAAACGAGATTGGGTGCAAAGGGAGTGCGGCGATTGGTTTGTGGATTTGCTGTAATCGGTACAGCTGACCGCTTGGTTTCGTATGCGGCTTGGTTGTTGTCAACGACTTACCAATATCGGAGTCGCAATATTTGCAGCTATTTTTTGGGTAATTGGCGTGTACAGATCGACATCAGTTTGCGGAGTACGGATAGAGACAATTAGGCTGTAGCGCGCGGGCAGGTCATAACGATTTTGTGCAGGGCGGGTGCGCCACCAACCTGCCGCCGGGTAAATGGCGATGAAACCTAAACGAGCCAGCTCAGCGGCGGTGCCCAGCCAAACATCTTGATGGAGAGACCCTCGATGCCGTTGCATTTCACCAAGAACCCAATTGGGATCAGTTGAATTAGTTGCTTCGCTATCGTCCTCGCGCTCGGCAGCCGCGTTGACGCGAGCAACGAAGTCAGCAGTCGTAGCGTCTAGCGGCCGCTGTACCGCGAAGCGAAGCCGGTGTGAAGGATAGTGAAACTTCGACGACAAGCCTCGTGCTGAGGGGTTCGGTTCTATGAAGTAAGAGAGTGTGATTCGCAACTCAACGGTGGTGCCCAACGGAAGGGCTTCAAGTTGCTCTTTTGGCCAAGGCAGCGAATGCAAATTCATGTCGCGGCTTACAACACCCTTGCTTGTGTCTTTCTTGTAGGGGTGTACGAGATCTTCAGCAATCAATGTTAGCGAGTTGCCTGCGCTCCAAAGAGCTTGATCAAGATTTGGAACACCCCAACCGCAGTGACGAATCAAATTCACGTATTCAGATTTTTTAGTCTGGTTGTTTGCAACGTAATACGCTTTACGCATGGCGTCCGTCCATTCGGCAGAATGGACGATCAGCGCTCTAATGGTCTCGGGCCTCAGCGCGGGATACGCCGCCATAAGTTGTGCCGCCATGCGCGCACATAGGGCTGATGCGGCGCTGGTAGCGTTAGTAGTTGTAAACATTCGCTCGATTGGCGAGTTGTTTGTCGTCAGCAAGTGAAGGCTGGAGATGCCGATTGAACCTATCGTATCTGATCCAGTATTGCCACCTTCAAATACGACGTCGGGTTTTAGTGGCCACGACTTGTCCCATCCACCAGAGGTCGTCGTGTAAGGGCTCAAGCCGCCCGCTGGCGCAGTTGGCGCGTAATGTCGCGCATCGTCTTCAGTAACAAGAACCTTATTTGTATAGGCCCCTACGGTGAGGGCGTTCCATGCCTGTCCCGGATCATGGATCTGATTGGTGGTCACGCTGGCTGGATAAGTGTTCCAAGCCAAAATGCTCTCAGTGTTACCTGCGCTGAGCACGAACAAACGTGGAAACTGTCCGGCTCCATCGTAGTCTGCGGCAAGTCTATCAACAGTGGCAGACCATGCAGACGGGCGTCCGCCATCACGGCCATCTTCCGACGTCACGGCGGATGTGAATACACGCGAACGCGTTGGGGCTGCGATTTCTGGGCGGCTCACCGCCTCCGCAAAAAGATAACCGTGAAGCTTGGCATCGCCTTCGTTTGCGCCATCTACTGGCGTTAGTTTTACTGATTCCAAGCGGTGCCCAACCAGAATGGGCGCGCTTGACGTGAGGGTGTCCGTCAGGTCACCAAAAGCCGCTAACCCAGCAAGTCCTGTTCCGTGATTGGCGCTATCGTCAGTTCCCCAAGCAGGATTCACCGTGTGTAAATCAACAAGGCCAATTAGCGGGGCGAGCAACGGATGTCCCCGGTTAACACCAGTGTCTAGGTGGCACACGCGCGGCGTCGCATCACTGTCAAGCGGCAGATTTAGTCTCGCGAGAGCATCATCAACCCACCCGTTTTGTTCAACCGGTGGCAGGTTGTCGAAGAACGCAGCCGTCTCCTTTGCGCGGCGGAGTTCAGCCACGCAGTTAAGAGCAGTAACTGATCGCGTAAGTTGCGACTCAGAACCGAACATAAGCAATACAGTGCGCTCGGGAAAGTTAATTTCATGTTCGCTGACACGGCATTCAGCCAATTTGGCCAACGTACGAAAATCCTCAACTACTTTGTCGCGTTGACCGCGCACCGGCAGCCAAACTTCCCACCAAAATGGCTCGGTAACATCTTTTGGTAGCAGGGTGGGCTCGTCAGTCCAAAGTGCGTGAAGCTCTGCGCTACGAATTGAAGCAATCGCATTGAGTAATGTGCCGTGGTCAATCAAGTCGCCGTTTTTATTCTTCTTGGCGGCGAGGTAATCAGCAATATATTTTTCGAAGTGTTTGAGCTTCCCATCTGGTACGAAAACATTGGCAATGGTGACATTGCCGTCGGTACGGATGCTCAATACTTCAATCTGTTGGCTTGGGTCTTTACCGCGTTCGTTACCAAGGCTTTCGAACGCAAGCTCCATGTCAGGCACGCCAACGAATTGAATTTGTAGGCCCACACCGCTTTGCAAACCTTGCGCTGTTTGCACTTGAACTGCCTGTTGCGCCACTGACTTTAGAGATTGCAACTGAGCGTGAAGAGTTGCGCCGTGAACTGCGCGATTCTGTAATGGTACAGTTAAGTTGGCACGGCCATTGGCTGAATGCGCTGTAAAAGGCGTTGCCTTGGATGTATTGCTCAGTACGAGGTGCGGTCGCTTATCGTTGACTTTTTCCGGCATGCTTCGGTGTGTGGTTATTATTGTTTGTCCGCTTTGTACTTATGAGGCGGCGTTCCTCTAGAGCGCGCTCAAGTTCTGCACGTTGTACTCTAGATTGGTCACGCATGATTGCGTCTTTGATGGAATCGTTTACCGCACGACAAATCTCGGCATAACTTAATCCATTCGCCTGCGCAGTTAAGCCTTCTTTTTTGAATGGCCGGGGCGCAAAAGCACCCAAACGTGATTTAACTAAATCAAGCGCCTGTTCCGCTGTGGGTAAGTGGTATTCAATCACATCGTCAAAACGCCGAAACAACGCATAGTCGAGAGCTTCAGGATGATTGGTGGCAGCAATGATCAAACTATTCGATTGGTCGTGTTCGATCATCTGCAGGAAGCTATTTAGCACGCGGCGAATTTCGCCGACATCGTTAGCCGCTCCGCGCTGCGAACCGATGGCATCGAACTCATCGAAAAAATAAACACCACGAATGTCAGCAATGGCGTCGAAGATCTGCCTTAGCTTTGCTGCAGTCTCCCCCATGAACTTTGTAATCAAAGAGTCGAGTCGGACCAAAAACAAAGGAATACCGAACTCACCCGCCAGTGCAGATGCTGTCATTGTCTTACCAGTACCGGGTGGGCCGACCAGCAAGAGCTTACGGCGCGGTGAAAGCCCATGCTCCTTTATGCGCGCCAGCTGACGTTGTTCTTTGATGATTCGCCGCAGTTGATTGACTGCAATGTCATCTAGCACCATGTCATTAAGTCTGCTAGCTGGGTAAGCTACGGTGAGCAAATTTGCAAGCTCGGCGCGCGGCTTGGTGGCACTGCCAATCGGGACCAGCTTGCCACTTGCGTCTTGTCCTATGCGCGTCTTGGCCGAGTCAATCATGTCACGTAATTCTTCGGCAAGTTTCCCGTGTCCCAGCTTAGCTTCGTGGGCAGCCACCTGCATCGCGACGGAATAAAAATGTCCGTCATCGCGACTGATATGCGACTTGATAAGCGCCTTAATTTGATCCGAGCTAGCCACTATGTGATCCGGTTTTACCTGCCAAAACTTATTGAAGCTTTGAATTCGTTGTGATTGTGAATCAAAACAATACTAGGTTCCAGCGATATATGGAACAAATTTGAGAGGTGGCTCCAGTTATTTTTGCTAGATAGAGTATTCGGACTACTAAGGGTTGGTCGACTTTCTAGATTTGCCACTTGCAAAAGCCGCACTTAAATATTGGGCCACAAAATAATCTCCAGAACCTTGTCCCCAAATCGATTGTTCGGTCCTTTAAAAGAAGTAATCAAACCCGTCAGGTGCAGTTTCCACCAAAACCCCCTATAATTCGATGCTGTACTCAAATAACCCACGCAGGAGCCCATCATGGCCGGAGAACGTAAACGTAGCCGTCGCAACACACTTGAGCGTAAATGCTTGGGCAAATATTACAAACGCTTATTCATTGGCTCGAACAAGTCAATTTTCAAAATGCTTGAGACCATCAAAAAAGTCTAGTCTAGGCATTCTGCAACACATAGAAAAGCCGCTGAAGAAATTCAGCGGCTTTTTTGTTTTTCGGCCTGGCGATTTGATCCAGAAGTATTTTTTCAGTACCAAGGTTTTTGCAATTTTTCCTGCTCATGCGCGCGGATCACCGCGGGCCGCGCGGCCATCGCGATTAGGAATTTTGCCAGATGCGGTCGATTGCGCGCGGGGTTTGCCATATTGCGCGTCCAGCGGCACATCATGAATAGATACACATCTACGATCGAGTAATCTCCGCCCAACATCCACGGACCACCGGTCTTTTCAAAATGCGCTTCGAGTATGTCCAGCATC